>CAZQHN010000046.1:0-1018 GCA_964593745.1 uncultured Gammaproteobacteria bacterium | reverse complement strand
CGGTGGGGGTGAGTGACTGCGGTGCTTTGTTTCCCTCACCCCCGTTCGCTTCGCTCGGATTATCGGAGGGAGATTGCCGCGCTTCGCTCGCAATACCCAACGGGCACGATGTGACGGATGGCTCGTGGTCGAGGCAGGCCGTCGACCCTACGTTGTTGCTACCAAGCAGGCGGCCGAGGGTGTTTTGGACGATGTAATCGACGATGTAACGGGGGGTATAGTAGACGCCGCCGGCTTTGCGCACTTCGGGCTTTTCTTCAACCTTGGCCTGCCCGCCGGGCGTCAGGCGGATGACGCTGCCCAGGAACTGCTCGTAGACCTGGCCCAGGATCTCGACCGGGATCTCGTTGAACATGTACGGGCAGGGAAAGTAGGTGCTTTTGATGATCTGGCGCAGGACTTTGTCGTCGATCTGCAGGCTGGGTGTGAAGGTGTCCGGGTCGCTGGTCTGACCCTTTTCCTTGCTGAAATGGAACAGACCGGAGTTGTACTTTTGGTCGGCTTTTTGGAAGAGCAGCAGCAGTTTGGCGTAGATATCGCTCCCCTCGGCGATCTGGAGCAGTTGATCGGTAGGCTCGATCTGGCGGTCCTCGCAGATGCGCAGGAAGAGGATGCGGTCGATGGTGGTCTGGACGGCGTAATTGAGCTGGCGCTCAGCGCGGTGGAGGTTGGGGGATTGCTTCGGCTCAGTTGCAGATTGAGATTGCTTCGCTTCGCTCGCAATGACGGAACCAGCGGATGGGGCTTCGCTCGCAACGGCGGATCCGGCGGAGGGGCGGAAGTTGCGCAGAGCGATATTGCGCGCAAGCAGGATGCGCCACTCCTCGATCTCCTTGAGGAATTCATCGTCCACTTCGGTGGTGCCGCGCTTGCCCTTGCTGCCCTCGGCGTAGCGGTCGAAAGAGCCATTCCAGACGGCTTCCCGGGAGAAAATATGAGCGATTTCGTCCCAACGCTCGACGTATTCTTCAAAAGTGAAGAGCATCACGCGGCCGGTGGCGGCGGAGTCTTTGGGGTC
>CAZQHN010000045.1:0-1050 GCA_964593745.1 uncultured Gammaproteobacteria bacterium | reverse complement strand
TTATTGAATTACTATTCAGTTGTTATTTAATTGTAAAAAACGAAAACCAGATAAGGAAGGCCCAGGTCAGCCCGATGCCGACGAAGATCCAGAACAAACAGTCTGAGACTTGCCGGCAAATTTGCTTATCTTTTTGGATTCGTTTTAGTCTCCTTTTCATAATTATATCTTATATCAGCCCAGGGGGGAACCCCGAGCTGGTAGAAGGGGATAAATCCAGACAATGCCGAATTTATCCCTTAGGGGGACGCTATTGGCGTGTGTCGCCCCTCTGTTTTTATTGACGAGTATTTTCTTTCGTCAGATAAGAGTGCAGGTCTTTCCAGGCTTCGTAAGAGGCCATCCGCAAAGCGTTGGCGTCTTTCAAAAGAGCCAGATAGACCCAGGCGAGGCCGTCATCGGAAATCATAAACTTTTCCGATAACACTTTTTCCACATAGATGGTCATCTGCGTTACGCCTTCCAAAAAAATGCAGGCGTCTTTTAAAGCTCCTACGGTGGTTTCCAGGCTTTCGAGCTTCATTTCAGTTCCCATTACGCACCTCCTTTCAGTTTTTCGGCTTTGAGTAAAATCATCGCCGCTTCCTTGAAAGTCTTATCCCCGAAAATCAGGTGATAAGCCGCGTGTCTCCTTTCATCCAGACGTATCAGGTTGGCTGGGGTGCTATCTCCGCCACGGCTCCGCGCACGGATGTGGTGGTTGTTGCAGAATCCCGCCCTGTGTAGGAACGCTTTTTTCTGTTTACTCATAGGTTTCATTCAAACCTCCTTTCGGATTACCCAGTAGCCGAAACTTCGCATATAAAGCTCCCAGCAACGTAGGCATTCGCTTCTTGGTCTTTTGATAACCTTGTAACGGGGATGAAGCTTGCACCTTCCTTTCACTTCGATTCTTTTTTCAATGAATCTCATTTCAAATCTCCTTTCCGCACCTAAGACAAGTGCGTCTTTTGTTCGTCCACATAATTCCTGGCCGGTCGCAGTCGGGGCAGAAGATAATGAATCCTCTTCCTCCGCAACTGAGGCACAGGTATTTCTTGTAGCCGTCCA
>CAZQHN010000044.1:0-1116 GCA_964593745.1 uncultured Gammaproteobacteria bacterium | reverse complement strand
AGCAACATTTTTTGTCCTGCTGAATTGGTGGACAAGCAACACTTCCGTAACTACAATAAACACAGCAGTCGCCTTGTTTTGGTTTTAGAACTTGTTTGCATTTTTCACATTCGTAAAAATATTGGCAAGCGTCTGTCGGCATTGTTTCTTCTTTCTTATGTCCGCAGTTGGGGCAAGTTATTGTTGATTGTAATTTGATTTCCATTTTAATTTTCTTTTTTGTCGGTTACAGAATATCCTGTTGAGTTTATTGCTTTTTCGATTTCAGAAATATTTGTTTTTGAGTTGTCAAATTCTATGATTGCATTTCCATTTTCATATGAAGCGTTTGAACTTATTATTCCTGTCAATTTATTTACTTCGTGATTTACGTGTTCTTCGCAACTCGCACAAGTCATTCCGCTAATCGTAAATTTTACTTTTTGAATATTGGATTTGTCCACTACTATGATTTGCTTTTCTTTCTTTGGGTAGAAAATGCTTGAATAGTATGGAAAGGCAAGCATAACGATTGCAAATGCTGTTACAATTCCTAAAAACATTTTTGACTGAATGAATTTTGGTTTTTCTTCTGTCTCACAGTTGCAGTCAATTTGCTTTTTAGGTTTCAACTTTTGATACCAAGCAAAACCAAGAACCAAAATTGTCAAACCGATAAAATACGGTCTGAAAGGTTCGAGCCAAGAAAAAGTAGAAGCAAGTCCGCTTGTTCCTGCAATGAGAGCCAAGACAGGTGTAATGCAACACAATGAAGCTGCAATTGCTGTTAAAAGTCCTGCTCCGATTAGTTTGTTGTCTGTTTTCATAATGTTTCTAATATTTTGTTTTCGTCAAGTATTTTGAAAAACGGTTTCAGCATTTTTTCATACTCTTTTGTCAACGAGTAAAAAATGGTTTGTGCTTCTCGTTCGGTTTCAATAAGTTTTCTGTCTTTGAGTTTTCTCAAGTGTTGTGAAACTGCTGAAATTGTCATACCGAGAATGTCGCTTATATCACAAACACAAAGTCGTTTTTCTTCATAGAGCAGAAATAGAATTTTCAGTCTTACGTTGTTTCCTGCCAATTCAAGTCCGTTCGATAAATAGTCAAACGAGCCGTTGAGTTCTGAAACTCGGT
>CAZQHN010000043.1:0-1130 GCA_964593745.1 uncultured Gammaproteobacteria bacterium | reverse complement strand
AGGATATGTCAAGAGGATTGTTCTAACATATGTTCTTCTATCAAATCTATTTCCAGCTTTATGCGGTCTTGTTCTTCTGGGTCATTGGTTTCCCTTAGCTCTTGAATAAGTTTGGCTCGTCGTTGTTTTAGCATCATATTTTTAATTTAATTGATTACAGTAGCTTTAAAAATTGACTTCGCCATATCAACGGAAGATTCCCTTTCCACAAACAAACCATTTTCAACCGTCATTAAAATTCTTGGATTCTTGCCTCCGCCGGGGACTCTGTTTTTCTTAAAGGTAACAAAAGTTTTATCTGTAAATTCTTCTTCGCTGTCGGTATTCGCCACTTCCCGATTTAAAAACAGGGCTTTGCTCGTTGCATTCTTTACCGCTTCCGAATAAGCCAGCTCCCCGCTCCGTCCCAGTTGGTGAGCGAAAATAATAATTATCTTTTGTTCCATCGCTATATTTTTTAACTGTTGAGCGATAAGTCCGAGATACATTGAGTAATTTCCATTAACACTTTCAATGCTCATATCCTTGGGAACTTTCGGAGCCAGAAAAGAAAGCTGGTCAATGAAAACCACAAAAAAGTCATTTTCTTTTTTAAACTTCCGAATCACCTTTTCAACATAATCCAGTTTATTATCTACTAACTCCAAGGGACAAAAGGCCGGAAGAGTATTGGGGACTCCGATAATTTTAAAGCGTTCCCAAACATCTGCATTAGACTCCTCGTATGAAAACCATAAACACTTAATATCTTGTTTTAGAAATCCGTAAGACAGGGTAACCATAAAAGCGGTTTTTCCGTGACCGGAGGGAGCGGCTATAACCACCGTGCTTCCAATCGCTATCCCTCCAATCATCGGTTTATCAAAAACTTCAAATCCGGTGGGGATTACATTTTCCACTTTCTGATATTTTTCCGCTTCCGCCATTGGAATTATTTTTACTTCGTTCCCGGACCAGTGATCGATAGCGTCCTCCCAGTCAACGCCGTAGTTTTTTTGATAAGCTTTAACTAGAAAGAAAGTGTCCAAAGCTCCCTCTTCTCTTTTTTTGGCCAGTTCCAAAATTTCTTTTTCTTGTTCTTTGGTAAGATTTTTTAAATCCTCTGGATTATATTTTAGAGCCATTTTTTT
>CAZQHN010000042.1:0-1215 GCA_964593745.1 uncultured Gammaproteobacteria bacterium | reverse complement strand
GTCGTACCGGGCGTCCGCCTCCACCTTGGACCGGTCAATGGTGATCGCTCCCCGCTGGGTCCGCAGGAACCGGCGGTATCCGCGGTTGCCCACCAGTTGCCCGGCCCCTTCCTGCAGCCGGTCCTCCAGGCTCCTGACTATCGCTTCCCTCTCGGCCGCATCCCTGGCTGCCTCCTGGGGATTGTGGCACACGATGTAGCGGTGCCCCTCCACCAGCACTTCCTTGACTCGGAGATTCTCCGCCACCTCGTGGTATCGTCCCGCCCGTCCCAGCACGGCCTCGTTCACTTCCCTCTGGCGCCGCATCCGCGCCCCGAGGAGATACTCCATCCCTCTCCGCTCCAGGCTCTCTATGGTCCCCTTGCTGATCATCCCTCTATCCGCCACCCAGCACACCCGGCGCAGTCCGAACCTGCGGCGCAGCCGGTCCACCACCGGAAGCAGGGACTGGGCATCCGTCTGGTTCCCCGGCCAGAGCTCGCAGCTCACCGGACGGCCGTCGTCGGCAAGCACCGCTCCCACGATCATCTGCTTCAAGTCAGGCCGGTGGTCCTTGGAGTGCCCGTACTGACCCAGGCTCTCCCCTCCTGCTCCCTCGAAGTACAGGCTGGTGGTGTCGAAGAAGGCCAGGGAGAACTCGGTGAAGAGGTCCCGCCGGTGGTGGAAGAGGGCCTCCTCCACTTCCTCCTTGGCGTCCCCCAGCCAGCGCATCGCCCGGTACAGGTGATGGAGCTCCAGGGTATCTGACCCCGGTATCCCCAGGTCCACTCTCCAACGGTCACAGGCCCTGTCCGAACCTGATTCGAAGAGACGATGCAGCACGGTGAGGTAGACCGCCCGCTCTACCGGGAACCCGAAGCGGCGGCCCTGCAGGGCGTCCTCAAGCACCTTCCGGATCCCCGTGGTCTGCCAGAGGCGCCCGAAGGCCAGGTCAGGACCGATCTGCCTGACGGACTGGGCCTCGAGCTGGCCCTGCTGGTACCCTTCTACCACCTGGACCCGCTGGCTGAAGCGGGCCAGGGAACGCAGCAGGGAGTCAGCCCCGCCGCTGGCGGTGAGGTCATCCACCCGTCCCAGGGTACACAGGACCTGCTGGACGACGCGGCCTTCTTCCCGGTGATTCTCCACGACTTGGAGGTAGCGGTAGGGGTCGGAGCCTTTGACTCTGATGAACATGAGGCGATCTCGGGTTAGCCACTACACAGTCTACCGGAG
>CAZQHN010000041.1:0-1224 GCA_964593745.1 uncultured Gammaproteobacteria bacterium | reverse complement strand
GACCCCGACGGCCGTGCCGGTCTCCTGGCGGATGTTCAAGGCCGACCCGTCGCACACCGGGCAGAGCCCCGCCGCGCCGATGTACCCCGCCGACCTCAAATGGAGCTACACGGCCGGTCTCTGGATCTACGGCTCGTCGCCGACGATCGATTCCGGCGGGGGGGTCTACGTCGGTTCGTACGACCGCAACCTGTACGCCCTCGACTCCGGCGGGGCGCTCCGCTGGAGCTACGCGACCGGCGCCAACATCTGGTCCTCGCCCGGCATCGACGGGGACGGGAGGGTGTACATCGGCTCCCAGGACAATGTCTTCTACGCCCTCACCCCGGCGGGGGCGCTGCACTGGAGCTACGTAACGGGGGGGAGGATCTTCGCCTCCCCGACCATCGGCGACACGAGCGAGAGGGTCTACATCGGCTCGCGGGACAATGTGCTGTACGCGTTCTCCAGGACCCAGGCGCCGCTCTTGGCCTGGAGTTACGCCACGGCCGGCGACATCAACGCCTCCGCGGCGATCGCCAGCGCGATCTACGTCGGCTCGGCCGACAACCGCCTCTACCGCCTGAACGAGACGAACGGCGCGCTCGAGTGGAGCTACGAGACGGGGGGCGGGCATCCGGGATGGGGGATCTGGTCGTCCCCGGCGGTGGAGACGAACGGCATGGTCTATGTCGGCGCGGACGACAACCGGCTCTACGCGCTCCAGGCCTCCGGCGGGCTGAACTGGAGCTTCGAGACGGGGGCCGAGATACTCTCCTCGCCCTCGATCTCCACGGACGGCCGCATCGTCTTCGGCTCGCTCGACAGCCGCCTCTACTCACTCTCGTCCCCGGGAGCGCTCGTGTGGAGCTACGAGGCGGAGAGCCCCCTCTTCTCCTCGCCGGCCCTCGCCTCCGACGGGGAGGTCTACTTCGGCGTCGGCTTCTCCTGGGGCGACGACGGGCTGGTCTACGCGCTGACCTCGGCGGGGGTCTTCTCGTGGGTCTACGAGACGGACAACTACGTCAACTCCTCACCGGCGGTCGGGACGGACGGGACCGTCTACATCGGATCGATAGACAACACCCTCTACGCCCTCCACGGCGAGGCGCCGCCGGTCGCGCCGCCGGTCCAGGTGAACTTCCAGCCGCCGGAAGCCTTCCCGCCGCCAAACATCCCCATCATCGACATCGGCGAGGGCTACGGCTACCGCGGCCGCGACTGGGGCTGGTAACCGCGGCGCGG
>CAZQHN010000040.1:0-1380 GCA_964593745.1 uncultured Gammaproteobacteria bacterium | reverse complement strand
TACTGTACTAATTTGATTCAACAAAATCTGTCCAGTGAATTAGGGGGTTAAGACACGTTTGCATCGGTATCGAAAATGCCATTAAAATGAAAATATTTATTAAATGATTCTTTCCATACATCAAATAATTCTGATTTATTATTGGCATCACGATAGAGCTTAATATTTTCTTCTTCAATTTGTTTTAATGACTTTTCTAAATCTTCTTTCCTGTCTTTAACTTGGACTATTAAATTGTCATATATAAACTCATCGTTTTCAAGTTTTGAAGCATATAAAACAAGGAATTGGGCGTTTTTATCTTGATTCAGATAGGTAAACAACTGCCCACCGTGTTCCTCCATTTTGTTTTTCTCTTTCTCAAACTCTTCGCCCCAAGTTTTACATTCAATAATTAAAAGTGTTTTACCATCACTTTTATTGTAAATATTAATGTCAGCTTTTCCGCCACTTGCACCGTGTCCAACTTTCCATTTTCTTTCAAGATGAATATCATTTGGAGCATAACCTTTTTCCAATAACCTGTTTACACATTCAAGTACAACAAGGCTTTCAGGTGCTGAAAAATTTGAAGTTGTATGGTCGCCTAATTGAATTTGTCCATCTTCCTGCCTTTCTACTGTAGTCTTTTCATCTTTTCTGTAATATATTTTCCCTTTTTGCAGGTCAATACGGATTGTATAATTATGAAGTTTATACTCTTTACTGTAAGTAAAAAGATTACCAGTAAATCCGAGCTTTTCAATGAAATTCTTTTTATCCATAATTGTCTAATTTGCTTTGTTGTACTTGATTTTTTGTTCAGCTACTTTTAATGCCTTCAATCCAAATTCTTCATCTTTCAAATCGTAAACAACTTTTTCGCTAAGAAAATCTATTATTAAGTTTTCAGGATTAAAATTGTATAACTCAGAAAGTTTAATAATTAATTCTTTCGTGAATTTTCGTTCCCCTCTTTCCATTTTGCTCAAAATCGCAACATCAATATCTACTTGTACTGCTGCTTTTCGGAGTGAAAGTCCCGATTTTTCTCTAAGTTCCCTTAATTTGATTCCGACTGTTGACATAATAAGTGTTGACATTAGTTGTCAAAGGTAAAACATTTTATTTGTAGATGAGAAATAATCTCAAAATATTTTTCAACAGGATATTACCAGTAGGTGTGTCGGCAAAATGAAGGCTCTTTTGACTTTGCTAAGCGTTGGCTTTTGTGTCGGGCAAAGACAAATGTGCCTGAATGTGCGGTGGGTTTTCTTTTTCTTTATCTT
Organism: uncultured Gammaproteobacteria bacterium; assembly: GCA_964593745.1. Taxonomy (GTDB): domain Bacteria; phylum Patescibacteriota; class Patescibacteriia; order Patescibacteriales; family Patescibacteriaceae; genus Patescibacterium. The sequence continues at coordinate 112 of CAZQHN010000040.1, read as the reverse complement.
TATGCAGCAAAAATTCCTTTGTCATTCAGTCGTCTGTCTCTGTCTTTTTACAATGAACGGTAACGATCTCAGGCTTGCTGCTGCGGCGTTGGTTCGCCGGAGGGTTTGCCTT
>CAZQHN010000039.1:0-1416 GCA_964593745.1 uncultured Gammaproteobacteria bacterium | reverse complement strand
CACACTCCCAGCGCAAGTACAAGCAATGAACTGCATGTTCTTGAAAGGCAGAATATTCACTAATAAAAAGTGTTTTATACTCAAAAGATCCGGGTGGATGCTCCTCCAATTGTCGTTCTGCCATTTCAATATTTGTCAATCTTTCATCCTCATTTGCTATTGCATTCTCTAAACTTATAAGCATTTCTTCTTCGTTATCATTTATTTTGCCTCGTTGCAAAATACTTTTAAAAAAATCCTCTGTGATACCTTTTCGCCTGGTATCATTCTTTGAAAAACCAACAGATACTTTCGACAGTGGCCGTGAACGGTATACTCCCATTCCCCCATCTTTTGCGTGCGTAATGTAATAATCTGCCTTTCAAGAACATGCAGTTCATTGCTTGTACTTGCGCTGGGAGTGTGTTATATTATAGAAAAGCTTCGCTGTAAGGGAATGAAAATGGTCTACGAAAAGCTAACCCTCCAGGAATTCATGGACAAGTATTCCACGGTCAAAGCATGCCTTGACGCCATTGCAAAAAGCCGATGGCCAGATGGGTTTGTTTGCCCAAAGTGTCGCAGCACAGCAGGAAATCGTCTCGACTGCAGGCGAGTCTTCCAGTGCACCAATTGCGGCGCACAGACAAGTATTACTGCGAACACCGTTTTTCATCAGGCCAAGCTTTCATTGGTCAAGTGGTTCATGGCCATTTATCTTGTTGCAGCCAACAAACAAGGAATTTCTTCGGTTAGCTTGGCAAAACACATTGGGTGCAGCATTCAATCAGCCTTCTACATTCTTCAAAAGCTTCGAAACGCAATGATGGAGCGTGATGTGCATTACGTTCTTAACGGAGAAGTCATGGTTGATGAGGCTTATCTTGGAAGCAAGGCCAGCGGATCCCAGTCACAAGGAAGGTCCACTGAGACCAAATCGCTCGTTTTGGTGGCCGTGGAAAAGGCATCAGAAGACGCAACCGGTTGCATCCACATCCAGCCAATGCAACAAGCGAGTGCTGGTTGCATACTGCCCATCATCAAGGAAAAGATCCATCCTTCAGCAACCATTGAGACCGATCGCTGGCCTGCATACAATGGGCTTACTGACCTTGGCTACAATCACATTGCAACGAAGAGCGCCGGAGGCCCTGAGGCATCTCAACAGTTCCCCCAAGTTCATCGGGCAATATCAAACCTGAAGTCATGGATGCTTGGGGCGTTCAAGAACTTTTGTCAGCGTCATCTGGGATTGTATGCCGCCGAGTTTACTTTCAAGACAAACCGACGTAACCGTTCGAAAAACGATCACCGAGGTAACAGCCGCGAGGGAACGCTAGCAGAACGCCTAATCGCAGCTGCATCGCTTGGAAGTTGGATCCCATGGAAGAAATTTAGCACTCTTTCGTTCTAAACTGCATGTTCTTGAAAGGCAGA
>CAZQHN010000038.1:0-1495 GCA_964593745.1 uncultured Gammaproteobacteria bacterium | reverse complement strand
AGCAAAATCGGCGGCTGCCGGGAAGCGAGCCGCCGAAAAAGGAACCCATGCAGCAAACTCTAACCGATACCCGCCCGCCGTCAACCCAGAAATCGAGGCAGCTTGACGCCGCCCGGGAAACTGCGGTACTTGGCACCCTACTGGCAGAGTGTCCCGAGGAGTTGCCGACCCATTGCAGGAGGCTGCTGGAGCACGCGCCCGAGTCTTTTGACGACCTGCGCCACGGCACCATCGCCGTTGCTATCCGCCGACTACGACAGGCCGGGAAACCGGTTGCCCCGCTCACCGTGCGCGGAGAGTTGAACGGCAGGCTTGACGATGCTGGCGGCGCTCTGTTCCTGGACTCTCTGGCCGATGAGGCTGTCACGGTTGATCTCGCCGAGTTTGAAGCCGGGCCACTGTGGCAGGCATACCAGTTACGCAGGACTAAAACGGCATTGTCAGATGCCGCCGCCGCATTGGACTCATCACCAGCCCATGCTCCCAGCATCATCGGCGCTACCGTTGCGACCCTGCAATCACTGGCAGCCAACAGCCGAGAGGACAAGCCGCAGCTCACGATCCGCTCACCGGATGACATTCTCGCCCAGCCCCAGGACCTTCACGACAACATTCTAGGCGACCGCCTGCTAGCCAAGGGTCAGAGCCTCACCCTGCTAGGCCCGGGCGGCATCGGCAAATCTCGCATGCTCCTACAATGGGCAGCCGCCAGCATCGCGGGCGAGCCGTTCATCGGCTTGGAGACGCACGGGGAGGCATTGCGCTGGCTTGTGTTCCAACTGGAAAACGCCAACCGCCGCCTGCAATCGGACTTGGACCACCTACGCTCCGCATTCCGTAACCACTGGTCCGCAATCAATGAACGCCTCGCCATTCACACCCTGGAGAGCGACCGCGACGGCTGGCTAAGTCTCGACGCAGAGGAAAACCAGCAAGCCATCGCAGAGGCCATCGAAGCACACAAGCCGGATGTGGTTGTCTTTGACCCGTTGAACCAGTTTGCCATTGGCGACCCGAACAAGGACCAAGACATGGCGGCAACCTGCCAGACAATTGCCCGCTTGTGTCGCAAAGGCAATCCGCAGCGAGCCATAAGCATCCTGCATCACACCATCACGGGCCGGGCCGGCGCTGCTAAGTCATTCGGCATGGAGCGAGCCGGGTACGGCCGCAACTCGAAAGTGCTCCAAGCATGGACCAGAGGACAAATCAATCTCGCCCCAATCTCAGAGGACAACAATGACGTGCTCGCGGTGTTGTGCGGGAAGTGCTCCAACGGGCGCGAGTTTCCGCCGTTCGCCGTTCGCCTGAATCACAACACCATGCTTTACGAAGTCGCGCCAGACGTGGACATGGACGCCTGGCGGGCAGACGTGCAAGGCAGCAAGGCCAGCGGGCCGGTCATGACACCCTCGAAAGTGCGCGAGTTGTGCAGCGTGGCAGGCATGGACAAGGCCGAGCTTGCCAAGGCCATCCTGACCGATTGCGGCTGCGG
>CAZQHN010000037.1:0-1503 GCA_964593745.1 uncultured Gammaproteobacteria bacterium | reverse complement strand
TAACAAGGTAGCCGTAGGGGAACCTGCGGCTGGATCACCTCCTTTCTAAGGAGAAGCACGGAGGCGGGGTAAAAACCGCCCTCCTAGGTCGGTCAACCCTTCGGGGTTGATTGGGTTCGGCTTATCGCACAATTCAGTTTTCCAATGAGCAGATGCTCTTTGGCAAGTGGTCGAGATTCGAACCCCGCCCCAGTGCGGAATGCGGAGTGCGGAATGCGGAGTGGGTGTAAAATAGCACTCCCCATTCGATGCTCCGCACGCAAAAGGGGCTGTAGCTCAGTTGGTAGAGCGGTAGCTTTGCAAGCTATAGGTCGGGAGTTCGAGTCTCCTCAGCTCCACCAACCCCTATGGGCGTGTAGCTCAGTTGGTTAGAGCATGCGCTTGATAAGCGCAGGGTCACTGGTTCAACTCCAGTCACGCCCACCATTCTGAAGCGCTCGGCGCGGCTGGACACCACTTGCATAATGAATTTGCCGACCTGAATCGTCCGGGGTTGCATCCCCGGGCGCTAACAAGCCGGCGGTGTTCTTTGACAACTGCACATAGGTAGATAACTAGGGCAAATTACAGTTCGCTGAGTTCTTGTTGTTCCCTGTCGAGGGGAGCAGCGAGGTAACTTTGTGATCAAGCTACTAAGGGCTTATGGTGAATGCCTTGGTGCCAAGAGGCGATGAAGGACGTAGTAAGTTGCGATAAGCCACGGGGAGCCGCAAGCAGGCTTTGATCCGTGGATCTCCGAATGGGAAAACCCACTCCGGGTAATACCGGAGTATCGACCGGATGAATTCATAGTCCGGCGAGGCGACACGGGGTGAAGTGAAACATCTCAGTAACCCCAGGAAAAGAAAACGAAGCGATTCCGTCAGTAGTGGCGAGCGAAAGCGGAACAGCCTAAACCGGGAGGATTTCATCTTCCCGGGGTTGTGGGACCTTAATGTGGGAGGTAGAGAGCGAGCTAAACCATCTGGAAAGTTGGGCCATAGACCGTGACAGCCGGGTAAGCGAAGTTCAAAGCCCCCTAAAGGTATCCCAAGTAATGCGGTGCACGTGAAACTCTGCATGAATCTGTCCGGACCACCGGATAAGGCTAAATACTCCTTGGCAACCGATAGTGAACTAGTACCGCGAGGGAAAGGTGAAAAGAACCGCTGCTAGCGGAGTGAAATAGTACCTGAAACCATATGCCTACAATGTGTAGGAGCCGGCTCCATTCGGCTGATGGCCGAATGAAGCGAAGCAAAAGCCCAGTTCGACGTACGTCGAATGGAGCCGGTGACTGCTTGCCTTTTGCATAATGAGTCTGCGAGTTATTGTCCGTGGCGAGCCTAAGCCGTTTTGCGGCGGAGGCGAAGGGAAACCGAGTGCCAACAGCGCGACCAAGTCGCGGGCAATAGACCCGAAGCGGAGGTGATCTACTCTTGAGCAGGTTGAAGCCTGGGTAACACCAGGTGAAGGACCGAACTCGTGGATGTTGAAAAATCCTGAGATGACTTGAGAGTAGGA
>CAZQHN010000036.1:0-1674 GCA_964593745.1 uncultured Gammaproteobacteria bacterium | reverse complement strand
TGTCTCGTCCTAAAAAAAGTTTACACATTTTACTTCATAATCCTGTTACAAATTTACACATTTATTTTAATCCTAAATACAATTTACTCTTTTTAAACCCCTCTTTGTGAAGTGGAGCGTAGCGGAACGGAACAAAGAGGGGTTTAAACCATTAAAAAACCTCCTCCAGAGCCTTTACTTCTTTTTTAGAATAGTAATTTTTCCATCTCCGTTTTAGCTCCCCTGACTTAAAATGTGCTTCTATTGGCGTTAAATAATCAATGCTACCATGTGGCCTCTGATGATTATAAATGCTAATTGCAACAGAAATTCCTTTTACTGCCCCGCCATAATTCAAATAAGTTTTCTCAAATAATTCATCTTTTAATATGCCGTTTACTCTTTCTGCAATTGCATTTTCTTTTGGATCTCCATTCTGAGTCATGCTTATGCGAATAAAATTATCATTCAAAATACTTACATAATCTGAACAACAGTATTGAGAACCTCTGTCGGAATGATGTATTAGTCTGCCCAATTGTCCTTTATTGTTATTTAAAGCCATTTTTAGAGCCTTAATGCAACCTTCAGCAGATAAGTCAGGAGACAAATAATATCCAACAATCTTGCGACTATATGCATCTGTTACGAGGCTTAAATAGGCAAATCCATCCCCAACAACTATGTATGTAATGTCACTTACCCAAAGCTGATTTGGAGCTGTTGGATAAAAACCTTCTATCAAGTTTGGATATTTTCTCATCCAATGGTCTGAAAATGTTGTAATTGGCTTTCTTCTTTTACGTTTTCTAACTAACAAGCAACGGTCGGATAAAAGATTGAAAAAGGCATCTCTTCCAATAGATATCCCGTGTTCTTTAATAAATGGTTCTAACTTAAAAAGCAATTTTCTGCCACCTAATCGTTTCTGCGTTTTTCTGATTTCTAAAACCTGGGTTATTAGTAAATCATTCTGTAAAGATTCTTTTTCTAATTGCTTCTTTTGTTGATAATAAGCCTGTCGGCTGTAGCCAAGCAATGAGCAAAGAACAGTAATACTGCGGCTTTCTCTTTGCCCTACATTTGTTATCGCTTGGCTCCAAATTTTTTTCGCAGGTCAACTCCTGTATAGTCTTCCGAAAGTTTGAGCATTTCTTCCAATAACTCACTCTTTAGCTGACTTTTTCGTAAAGCATCCTGCAAAATCTTTACATCTTTTGGCAATTCAGGCTCGGGGCTTACGCCTCTTATTTCCTGACTTCGACGCTTTTTCTCTTTCCAACTTGGCTTTCTGCCTTGGTATTCTAAAACCCAATCACAGATACTTCTGCTTGGAATTCCGTATTTAGCTTCTAACCCTCGATAAGTTATCGAACCAGTTAAATACTCGGCTACGATGGCCTCCTTGCTAATGTTTTCTTTTTTCTTGTCCATTTTCATTCTTTGTGCGGTGTTAAATTTACATTAATTCTGTAAACTTATATCAGGACAAGTCAAACTGTCCCGAAGGGCAGAAGCGGGTCGGCAAAAACTAATTTTTTCTTGCACCAACCTTCAATCAAAGAACAAATATTTTCAATCGGTTTTTTCAATTCTTATAATCAAGTTTCAATGTTCGTTTCGGCTGTTACACTTGCAGCTAACGGCAGTCTGTCCAAAAACCCCCTTCCTCAGCCTTTCAACCATCAAATATAC
>CAZQHN010000035.1:0-1705 GCA_964593745.1 uncultured Gammaproteobacteria bacterium | reverse complement strand
TAAGGTGAGCCGACATCGAGGTGCCGAACTCCGCCGTCGATATGAACTCTTAGGCGGAACTAGCCTGTTATCCCCAGGGTAGCTTCTATCCGTTAATCTTCGGCCGCGTCTAAAGCGGACCATCGGTTCACTTGGTTCTACTTTCGTATCTGCTCGTCATGTACGACTTACAGTCAAGCCAGCTTGTGCCCATACACTATCGGCACGGTTTCCATTCGCGCCTAGCTGACCTTAATAAACCCCTCCGTTACTCTTTAGGAGGGTGCCGCCCCAGCAAAACTACCCACCAGATACTGTCCCCGTACGTTTTTGCCGTACAGGTTAGAACATGCCATAAAAAAGAGTGGTATTGCACTGACGAGTCCACAAAAACCGAAATTTTTGCTTCAACCTCTCCCACTTATTCTACGCAGTTTCACAACATGCTCAATACCAAGTTGTAGTAAAGCTCCTGGGGTCTTTTCGTCTATCTGCGGGTATCCGGCATCTTCACCGGAATTGTATTTTCACCGGGCTGATCCTCGAGACAGTTCTCCAGTCGTTACGCCATTCGTGCGCGTCGGAACTTACCCGACAAGGTACTTCGCTACCTTAGGACCGTTATAGTTACGGCCGACATTCACCAGGGCTTACATCGATCACCTTGATATAATCTCAACGTCAATGTTTGACCTTCTGGCATTGGTCAGGCGTCACCCCCTATACATCCTCTTACGAGTTCGCAGGGAGCTGTGTTTTTGGTAAACAGTCGCCAGAGAAACTTTCGCTGCGGCCCATGAACTTAATCATGGGCAAGCCTTATCCCGAAGTTACGGCTGCTTTTTTGCCGAGTTCCTTGAGGATCACTCACCCGTTCGCCTTGGTCTACTCGACCTGATCACCTGTGTCGGTTTGCGGTACGGTTTCGTTTGTATTAGAGCTTAGAGACTTTTCTCGGAAATGTGCTTTGTATCTTTATGAGAGGCGAACCTCTCCATCATCATGTTCCTGGTATTCGACATTAAAGTCAGAGAAACGGATTTACCTGTCTCTCATAAGCGAAACATAAACAGACCATGTCCATAGGTCCGCGATACATACTACCTTTCGTCCTCCCATCGCATACAAACGAAGTGCAGGAATATTAACCTGCTGTCCATCAGATACGGCGTTCGCCATCTCCTTAGGACCGACTAACCCAAAGCTGATTGACATAGCTTTGGAAACCTTGATCTTTCGGCGGTCATGGTTCTCACATGACTTGCGGTTACTTGTGCCAACATTCTTACTTCCACACGCTCCAGAGTGGGTCACCCCTTCTCCTTCAACGCAGAGTGGAATACTCGCCTACCACGTATAATTTTCGAAAAAACTTTACATCCTCAGTTTCGGTACTGTGCTTAGCCCCGATAATCTACGGCGCAAGATCTCTTGATGAGTGAGCTGTTACGCTTTCTTTAAAAGATGGCTGCTTCTAAGCCAACTTCCTCATTGTCTAAGAAATCTCACATCCTTAAGATGCACTGAGCACAAATTTAGGGACCTTAACTTGAGATCCGGGCTCTTCCCCTTTTGACGCATGGAGCTTCGCCCCCATCGTCTAACTGCCACATTATGGCTTCTGGTATTCGGAGTTTGATAAGTTTCGCGAGATTGCTCCCTGTCGAAACTTTCCAGTGCTCTACCCCCAGAAGAAACACGTGACGCTAGCCCAAAAGCTATTTCG
>CAZQHN010000034.1:0-1707 GCA_964593745.1 uncultured Gammaproteobacteria bacterium | reverse complement strand
AATTCCAGCACACCGCCTTTCTCGCGCCACACCTCAAAGATGTCGCCCACGCTGAATTGATCGTACTGCATCAATCCGCGTGGGATGTTCATAACGAGCGACCCGATAGCGTTCTGGGTCTTGACGTACTCCAAGCTATTGAACGCTTGTATCACGCCTTTTCTTTGACCAGTATGGTCGTACCAGACAGCCTCGTACCTCATAGCAACGCTCCGTCAATGCCCCAAAACTTAGGTACCCATACAATAGACGCCTTGCTGTTTGCGTCTGTATCGTCCATAAAGAGAGAGATGTAATTCGCGCCCGGACTTACATAGAAATCACCATAGTCAGAGCCAGCAATGACGTAGCGTATCAGGTTGCCTCTACCTGCCCAACCGCTTCTAAAACTAAGCTGCAGCGGGTCGAAGTTCAGCGAAATCCACTCGCCAGCCTGAAGCGTCAATCCGTCAAAAGCAATGGTCTTGCCGGTGCGATAATTGACGATTGACTTTAGCGTACCCGGACCCGTTACGCTGATAACTGGATAAGTGTTCGCGCTTGCAGAAGCCACCTCAAAGTTCAACGCGACTATGCCGGTTTTAGCGTTCTGGTCTGGTGTTTCAGCAACGGTCGAGAATGCTCCAGCCAAATAAAGTGAGCCATCGTTTCGTGGAAGGATTGTCCGCACTCCGCCGCTTCCGGGAAGGTCTACATCAAGTGGGAGCCATGCTCCATTCAGGTAGACTGCTATCTTGTCTGCCAAGTCCACTCCGTTGGCGGAAGTGAAGTTGCCTGCCACGTAGATTTCTCGATTGCCTGCCGCAATGCAATATACCGCGCCATTTACGCCATCCCCGAAGGATTCCCATGAGCTTCCATTCCATCGGGCGATGTAATCTGCTTTGGGGTTGCCGCCTGCATTGGTATAGTCACCGCCAACTAACATTCTTCCTGCGTTGTCAAACGTAATGGCTCGGATAATGCCGCTTAGTTCTGTTCCGCTGACTGATGCAGGTTTCCAGTAGGGCTGAAAAGTAGTGCCATCCCACTGACACAAGTAATCGCCATAAGTGCCATCCGCATTGGTGTAGTCTCCGCCAATCCACAAAATCCCATTGGGTGCGAACGCTAATGCGCGTACTGCTCCGTTCAATCCAGCTGATAACGCAGACCAAGAAGTCCCGTCCCATTTAGCGATGTTTTTCAATGACCCGCCCATATCAAATGAGCCACCTATGAAAAGTTCACCGTCAGGTGATATAACCCCACAATAGACTTCGTTCGTGGTGGTGGTGGTCTTCCACGGACAGTAGGTTACTGCAATTGTGTCGCCTGTTTTAGTAAGCTCAACGAGCGCATTAGTCTTAATCATGGAAGTCCCGTCAAATTGCCCCCAAACATAAAATTTATTGTTCGGTGCAGAGCAAAGCAGATAGCGAATCGAGCTCGCCTCGACTAACGGGCTAATAATATCAACGCCATTCGTAACTACATATGTGTCCCATTCATCGTTTTCGTCCAAATAACTTATGGACATCGTAGTGGGAACCCCAGCCGTTATGTCATCCGGAGCGATTATTGTCCCATCATCAAGCTCCATAATGGTGTGTTCCATTCCACCAATGTATGTGCCCATACCTTCAACGATGCTCTCGTATTCTGTGCCGTTCCACTTGCACCAGTTGCCCTGCGGGTCTCTTTTCACGATAAACTCGGCAGGGAAGT
>CAZQHN010000033.1:0-1738 GCA_964593745.1 uncultured Gammaproteobacteria bacterium | reverse complement strand
GTTGAACCATGGAGGCTTGTGGATGATATTTCCAATTCTTGAATATGACCCAACCCGCACTGCCTTTATTGAACCTTCAAAGGTTATCATGCCTCTGGATATGCCTCAGTGTTGTGTAATCTGTTTTTTCAGAGAAGTGATCGATAAAATTGTCATCGAACACAATGCAAAGGTATTGGTAACAGACTTGTGGGAGGATGGACCTCATCCGGTTTACGAAATTGAATACAACGACCAGAGGTTGGCATTCTTTCATCCAGGTATTGGTGCACCACTGGCTGCGGGTCTGCTCGAAAAGGTCATTGCTTATGGTGGTCGGAAATTTATGGTTTGTGGAGGATGTGGAGTTCTTGATAAAGATATGAGCGTTGGGAGCTTAATGGTTGTATCCAGCGCAATCCGCGACGAAGGCGTTTCATATCATTACCTGCCACCAAGCCGAGAAGTCTTTGCGAACCCAGCGGGGGTGAAGGCGCTTGAGGACACCTTGAATATAAAGAACATTACGCATCTTGTCGGTAAAACCTGGACGACCGATGCACCTTTCAGAGAGACGCCGGATAGAATAGCCAAAAGAAAAGAAGAAGGCTGTCTTGCTGTAGAAATGGAAAGCGCCGGCATGATGGCAGTTGCACAATTTCGTGGTGTAACTTTAGGACAGATATTATATGGCGGGGACGATCTGACCTGCGTGGAGTGGGATGAACGTTTATGGCAATCAAATACCACCATACGCGAGAAGCTTTTCTGGCTGTGCGCGGATGCAGTTTTACTTGCCTGATCAGTGAAAAGAAGAACAGGAATTATTTTGTAAAGGAGAGGGCATGCTTCAAGAGAAAATGATTGAGAATATCCGTGAGAAGTGTCACCAGGACATTCGCGTTGTGTCCGCGCTGATGTTCGGGTCGTTCGCAACCGGCGAGGGTGATCAATATTCGGATATAGAATTCGCGGTGTTCATCCGCGACGACTCGTTAAATGATTTCGATCAGCGTTCATGGCTCAATTCATTCAGCCCGGTTGCCGCTTACTTCCTGGACGATTTCGGCCACCACACAGCACTTTTCGAGAACGGCGTGCGTGGCGAGTTCCACTTTATGCGGGCTTCGGAGCAGTCGGTTGTTGCCGGCTGGCAGGGATACGGGTGGTTTCCTTCGCTTGAAGCGGCGGTGTTGCTGGATCGAGAAGGCGAATTGTCGCAGTATGCGCGGCTGCTTGTGGGAGGGCCTCCAAAACGTGAAGGGGCTGAACTGGTAGAGGGTCTGTCCCTTAACCTGATCAACCTGATGCTGTTCGGCGCAAATCTTCTCAATAGAGGCGAATACGCTCGTGCATGGGCTTTATTGGGCAAGGCGCACGAAAATCTGCTAAAGCTGGCTCGACTTCATGAAGGGGAGACTGACCATTGGCCGACTCCTTCGCGGGGTCTCGAGATCGACCTTTCTGGTAATGCATATCGTCGCTACCTGACTTGTACGGCCAGCGCTGAACGTGTTCCTTTGTGCAGAGCCTATTGTGAGTCATGGAGGTGGAGTAGAGAGCTGATAGAGGCGGTTGTCAGACCACATAACATCGAACTCCCACAATCAGTCATGGCACAGTTGGAAATACTGCTTGATAACGTGACTGCTGATCCAAACCCAAACCCGTAAGGCTTCATAGGCAACAGAAACAATAAATGTTCAACCAGGAAGATGCACCTGACCAAAAAGCCGTCAGGTGATCTCCCGGCCCGTTA
>CAZQHN010000032.1:0-1833 GCA_964593745.1 uncultured Gammaproteobacteria bacterium | reverse complement strand
TGCCGCCTGAAGGCACAGCCCTGACAATGCGTGCTGAACTCAAACCGGTAGCTGACCCGCCCCGTGGCCTCCTCCTCCAAACGGCTGCATTGGGTGCTGCGCTTGCCCGCCGGACACACCGCCCGGCGTTCCTCCACCTGGATGTCAAAATCTTCCACCGTGTAGCGGTTGCCTTTCCGCGGGGCCGGCTGCGCCGGCCCGATCAGCTCCCGACCCTCGGCTTCCACTTCCACCAGCCTCTGGGCCGAGATGTAAGCCCCATCCACATATTGCACCGGCGGCTTCTCCAGTCCCATGGCTCCTTGCTCTTGATCCATGAGACGCGCACCGGCCTCGTCGCTCTCATAGGCCGGCTGCGTCACGATCCCCGTTAGAAAATTGCGCGTCGGCTCCCCCGGCTCCAAGACGGCCTCACACACCGTCTCGGCCACCTGCACCTTGTAGCCCACGTGCTCCTTCTTCTGCTGCCCCTGTCCCTTGACCGCATAGGTCGCGTCCGGATCGTGCGGATTTTGCACCCGATTCGAATCCAATTGCCCTTTGCCCTTGGGCTCCACCGATGGGGCGCCCGCGGCCGCGGGCGCCTCCGACGGCGGGCCATCGGCCTCATCGGGGGCCGATTCGCCTGCCTCCGCAACGGATTCTTCGGACTCCGGCTCCGCCGTCGGGGCTGGCTTGACGATCGGATCGGTCAGGTCCGGCCCCCCGCCCGATTCCACCGGCACCTGGGGCTCCTGGGGTAGAGCCTGGGGCTGCCCCGCCACCACTTGAAACTGCTCCCCAAAGACCCGCGCCAGCAGCCCCGTCTGCTCTCCCGCCGCCCACTGCGCAGGCACCGCCGGCCCCCGCAGCCATTGCAGCAGCCGCCAAGCGTCGGCCCCGGCCTCCGCCAGCTTCCGCCCCAGCCGCTCGGCGCTGAGCTGGTAGTCGGCTTTGCTCTCCACATACCGCTCCCAATACTCGCCCCAGAACCCCGGCCGGCTCTCCACCCCCACCTCCCCCTCCAGCTCCCGCAGCGCCAGCCGCAGGCTCTCCCGCACACAGTCCAGCCGATTCATCCGCGCCACTCGAGCCAGCATCTGCGTCGAATCCAGCCGCTGCCGGCTCCGCCGCGATACCCACCCCGCCTCCACCAGCGCATCCAATATCGTCCGAAATCCCAGCGCGCTCTGATCATGCTCGGCAAGACGACTGCGAAAATTCACCAGGCTCGTCGGATGAAACGTCTCATCCCCCAACTGCCGGTTCAACGCGAAGTTCCACCCCGCATGGTAGCGCAGCATCTCGACGGCTTGCCGGTCGGGCACCCCATCCAGATGCTGCAGTATGCTCACCCCCAGCATCAGCACCGGCTCCAGCGACTTGCGCCCGTTCTCGGCGCAATAGCACTTCTCCAGCGCCGGGCGCGCCCTCACCAAGTGCGGATACACCCGCTGGGCAAAGAGCCGGTAAGGGTCCGCCGGGCCAAAGAGGCGCGCCGAGAGCGCCGCCGTCGAAAAGAGCTCCGACTGGGTCGAGAAGTGTGGCAGGCTCATACCAGCGGAGGGCTCAAAGACCGCCAATCAACCATTGACATAAGGCTAGTCTATACAGTAGTCTAGCGCCATGCAAGCAGAATATGTGATGAAAGTGCAGGTCATTCGATCCCGGCAGCGCCCGCCCCGCTTCTTTGTGAACCTGCCCTTGCCCCTGGCCGCGGCGTTGGATGTCCAGGCGGGCGAACGGGTGCAGTGGCAACTGATCGGCCGGTCGGATTTGCGCTTGTTGCGCCTCGAAGCCCTGCCCCCCACTCGAAAGCCGAAAAATTAGTCAGAACCCTTTTTCAGCAGAATC
>CAZQHN010000031.1:0-2007 GCA_964593745.1 uncultured Gammaproteobacteria bacterium | reverse complement strand
CGATGTAGACAACATGGGGTGGTCAGGCGGGAAAAAATCCGCGAACCTGACCACCTATGAAACGAGGAAATAATATTACGGTTGGCCAATCAGCCAAGCAACGCAAAACCGCAGCTCGCAACCAGGCTGCGCCGTCGGCACTGAATGCTCAGCCTGCGGTTGCAGCGCCGCGCACATCCAAGCCGCTGAGTGCAGCCCAGTTGATTGCCGAGATGGAGCAACAGCGCCGAACGCCCTGCCAGGAGGCCCCCGGAGATTTGGATGGCCGCCTGAGCTCGGGGGCGCAGTCGGGCCAGAGCACTGGGAGGGCCAACGGGCCGGCCGCGCCGCAGGTGATCAAGTTGGGCGTGGACGTCCATCTCCACCGCTATGTGGTGGTGCGACAAATCGATGGCGGGGCGCCTCAGCCCCCGCAGCGCTTCAGTCCCGCCCAATTCCTGCAATGGGCCCAAAAGCAGACCCAGTTGGCCGCGAAGGTGTATAGCTGCTACGAGGCGGGCCCTTTCGGCTACGGTCTGCATCGGAAACTGACGGCCTTGGGGATCGCCAATTACGTCGTTCGGCCGCGGGATTGGGACGAGTATGGCAAACGAGTCAAGACCGACAAACGAGATGCCCGGCAACTGGCGCTGCATCTGGACCGCTACGTGGGCGGCAATGGGGATGCGTTTTGTGTGGTGCGGGTGCCCACGGAAGCCGAGGAACAAAGCCGGAGCCGCTCGCGGCAGCGGGAGAGTCTGCGCAACGAGAAGCAGCGACTGGCGGCCCAGGGACGCAGTCAGGCTTTGTATTACGGATGTCGGCTCCAAGGAGAATGGTGGTTGGAGGGCGCGTGGAAGGAGTTGACGGTGCCGCCCATTGTGCAAGAGCTCTTAGCGCCCTTGCGCCGTTTGATCCAGGCGATCGAGCAAGAACTCAAAGTCCAAACCCAAGCTATCGAGCAGGCCGCGCCGCCGCAGTTGCCGGTGGGCTTGGGCAAGCTGACCTATGAGGTTTTGGAACGGGAGGTCTGCGACTGGCATCGCTTTCGGAATCGACGGCAAGTGGCCAGTTACACCGGAATGTGTCCGCGGGAGGACACCTCCGACCAGCGACGGTTCCAGGGGGCCATCAACAAACACGGCAATCGGCGGATGCGCAGCGTCCTGGTGGAAGCGGCTTGGCGACTGATCCAATTCCAGCCGACCTACCATCCGGTGGCCAAGTGGCGGGCGCTCTTGGCCCATCCCAAGGCAACCAAGAGCAAGCGCAAGCAGATCGCCGTGGCCATCGGCCGTCAATTCAGCGTGGACTGGTGGCGGGTACGGACTCAGCGCTGTCGAGCCGCAGACCTGGGCCTCCAGCTCAACCCGGCGGCGGCACCCCCGTCCCACCCCCCGAAGCGGGCCACCGGCTCCCGAACCGCCTCCCCATGCACTCACCGGACCGGAGAAGGTTGATGAAAATGACCTGGAAAATTCAGAGAGAAGGCACGTTGAGTTTTTCGCTTTGGACCATGGCTTGCGGTCTCATCCCAGAGCTCGAAGGCTTGGCGCAGGCTCGAGCCTGCGCCAAGCCCCGGATGGGACCGCAATCCACGGGCGGCACGGTGCTCAGGTTGCGCTCCCGCAGAGCCCTATCCCCCGTGCCGCGGCAGCAGTGTAGATCGGCGTGCCGGGCTTGTCAGCGACAAAAGATGAAGCACAAGGGCACGCCGTGAACCACGGGGGCGCTGTCATGCAACTTTGGGAGCGTAAACGGAACCGTACGCGGCCTTGGGCCTTTTGGATGGGCCCGCTTTGTAGAGTGGTCTCCGTGAGCTCCTCTGGCCTGATTTGGAAACGATATAATGTACTCCTGCCAGGATGTACGGATAGCAGGTTAAGCCAGGTCAAACCGACCCGTGCTCTGCCAGAGAGGCGCTACCATTACCAGTTGCCCCATTTCACCACTCACCACACATGAACTGAAAAATTCAACACGACACTCATTTCCCTCTTGACCAGCCACCCCATAGCAGGCCGCGTG
>CAZQHN010000030.1:0-2071 GCA_964593745.1 uncultured Gammaproteobacteria bacterium | reverse complement strand
TCCCAAGATATAAGTAACAAAATTAAATGGAATACAAATGGGATAGACAATGCAACGAAAACACCTAATTGAAAAATAAAAAGTTTCAAATTTGAAAGCATCAAATGTATCAACGACATTATTTGGTCAAGTATCATTTGAGTAGTTCTCCAAAATATTACTTGTAATATTTACACTTGATATATTTTCTATAAATTTACTCTCAGTTTGCGGGTCAAATATACCAGTTACATTGTCACTATCACCTTCAGACACATTACTCTCATTCACAATCGGCAACCCCATATTTTCGGGAATATACGGCGCATCTACAGGATTACCGCTTGTTGGTGAAAATTCATCGATCGGAATCCCCATAATACTGATGATAGCAACACCAAACACACATCCAAATGCTAATAAAATAACAATTAAAACACCAAATAATAGCTTATAATTTGGAGACGGATACGGTTTGTCATACTTTTTAAAAAATTCTGATTCGGTATCAATTTCTTCTAGTGAAGGTTTAGATTGTTTTGACATATATATTATTTATATCAAACCAATAGTATTTAAACGTATGCAAAAAAAAATAATTAATTATACGAATCCCAACACAGCAACTAAACATAAGCTTATAATATATGCTAAAAATATAGCTACCATTTCCGGAGCGTAACGTTGTTCGCCGTTTTCATCAAATGTATCATATGTTTTAGTTACAAATTTGGATATAAAAATTACAAATAACGTAGTTATAACTAACACAGTGATGAACAACAACTGATAATATAATGACGGAACTAATAACATAATAATAGATATCCACCGCGCATCAACTGCCCCAAATTTGCCTTTACCAAAATACCATAATAAAAACGGTAATCCAAGTGCCGTAACAAGCATAATCACATATATAAAATGCACAGTTAACATTAACCAAATATATTCTAATGCAAACCATGCCAATAAAATACAAAATATACCATTAAACAATGACAACGAAACCCGACGTTTATTAATATCGCAATAACAAAAAATCAAACTGAATATACATATTAGTAATCCAGCAATTAAATCACAAATAACAAAAAATTCCACATAGTTAATTTAGTTTATAACTATAAAAAAGCTTGCTTTGCCTACTATCCTTCCTCGCATCTCACGTACACGCGCGAATTGCAACCTGCAAAAACGGTCAGCGTGATGCCTAAGGGAGAGCTCGCATCTCACGTACACGCGCGAATTGCAACACTCTCAGTCGCATTGTCAGAACTATTTTCTATTCTCGCATCTCACGTACACGCGCGAATTGCAACTGTCACCGCCACGATCCGGGTTCTTGAAGCTATCTCGCATCTCACGTACACGCGCGAATTGCAACTGATTTGAAAAATGTACAAATTAAATCAACTTACTCTCGCATCTCACGCACACGCGCGAAGTGCAACTCTTACATTTATATACGATGACAATAGAGCATCACAAAATGTAAAGCATAATTCACTACGTGTTGCACATAAGTCGATTTTACGCCGGTATGTTTTACCACTTCCACCCGACTAGAATCACGCATATGATACGCACCATATACACGATCCACAAATCATTCGCATATCAGAACAATACTCGAAATCTGACACACGTGGGCATGCGAATGCCCAGTCCAACCGCAGAACTGAGGCGTAAAGCCAGTAGTTCGGAAGGCGGCATGTTTCTATCGGTAATAACCAATCATGGAACACGCCCAGACAGCACAAGTAATGGCCGTCCAATGCAGAAGACGAATCAGTTCGAACTTTACTGCATATTATAGTAGGACACCGAACCTTATATAGTTTTCGATGGCATAAATCTAAACCAAAAACCAAAATAACGAAAATAATAACCCAGTTAATAAAAATAAGCACGCATCGTGATTTGCGCGAACCTAAGGCACAGCAATCATCAAAAATACACGCATAAGTATGTCTATTTAATAAAACAAGCCCGATATGAACGTGTTACTACAAATAAGCAAAATGCGCACTTAACGTTCGCGCACTAAAAATCAAACATCTTTCAAATTGGTATTAAACGTTGATTAAAA
>CAZQHN010000029.1:0-2115 GCA_964593745.1 uncultured Gammaproteobacteria bacterium | reverse complement strand
CTAGCCTCGATTTCCACGGTAATGGGAAAGGCTAACAGCGCGGGTTGAGCGGGAAGTGGGAGCACGGCTTCAGGCGAAGGCGATCACGAGTTTCTTGTCACCGAACCAAGGCATCGGAGTGGGTTCCTGAGCCAATCCCGAAGCAACCAGAAAGGGATTGTGCGCTCGCTTGTCCAACACGACCGTCACATCCTGATCGCTGATGGTGACCGTCGCCGACACGTCCAGGAGGTTGCGGAAGAGTTTCTTGGCCTGGGCCCGCTCGTACTCGCGGCCAATGCGGGTGGCCATCAAGCGATACAGGGAGCTGGCCATGAGCGTGATCTGCAGATCGAAGTCCACCTTGAGGCCGACCATCGAGGAGAGGGCGTCCAGATGGAAGAACTGGATCGCCTCGGAGATGCCGTTTTCGATGAGCATGCGTTGGGCGTAGCGGGTGATCAGTTCCGGACAGGTCCGATCCATGTGGTTGGTGAGCAGCACGGTCGGCTCCTCGTGCCCCAGTTCGGTCACGGTGAGTTGGCGGACCGGGCCCTGGTAGTCCTTGAGAGCGATGCGCTCATCCAGGACCCGCGGGGTGCGGAAGGCGCGCGTGAGCGAGGGCAAGCTAATCCGGCGCCAGGCCGAAGCCGGACGGCTGTAAATCTCGCCGAGCATTTTCTTGGATCGCCGGCGCAGGGTCATGAAGCGGATGCCCTGTTGGTTGAGTTGATGCAGATGGGCGTAGGTCGTCAAATGCGAATCAAAGACCAACTCGGCGGGCGCTTTGCCGGTGCGCTCTTTCCAGAAGTCGACAAACCGTAAGACCTCACTGGGCTGCTGGGCTTTGGTCAGTCCGGCGTTGGCATAGCACAGGACCCGCTCGGTGGCATCGCGGGCCAGGAAGACCAGGATGCCTTTCTGGCTGCGGCTGCGGCTGGAAACATAGTGCTTCTCTAAGGGTTCCTCTTGCGTGTTGGCAGGCACGGTATGGAAATCCAGGTCGAAGGAATCGCCCCGGGGCAGACCGGCCTGCTGAACCTGAGCGGACCAGGCCTCCATCAGCCGCAGGTCGGTCTGGTGATCGATGCGCGAGCTGTAGGCGGCCAAGTAGGAGCGCTTGGGGATCACGTTTAGCCCCGCAAAGACGGCCAGCCCCTGGTCGAAGACCAAATCCATGACATGGCTCTTCCGTTCCTTGCCGATGAGTTTGAGGGCCAGCAGGCTGCGCAGGGCCTGCTCGGCGGGGATGGGCTTGGAGCCCGGGAGTTGGGCGTGGCCAGCGACAGCCGCCAGGTCGATGGGCTGGAGCAGGGGCACGAAGAGGAACAGGCCACCGACCCGGGTTCGAAAGGAGCGCGGGGACAGATCCAACTGGCGGACATCGGCCACGGCCGCCGCTTCGGGTTTGAGGGTGAAGGGGCGCTCCTCCTCACGCCGTCGGGGCAGACGAGCGAAGCCTTCTTCGCGCATGAGGACGGCCAGAGCGTTGATGCTGACGGTGTGCCCGGCGCTGCGCAGTTCGCGTTGGATGTCGTAGATGGAGAGGTTCTTCTTGCGCATCGCCACCGCCAAGGAGCGGACGCGGTCCCGCACCGGGGCGCAGTGCGGCCCGTGTTTCGGGCTTTGAAAGAAGCCAGCCCGTTTGGCGGGATCGTGGCGGAACTGGTGGCAGAGGACGCGGAAAGCACCGGGGGAGTAGGCGAAGCGGCGGGCGACCTCGGAGCTGGGGAGTTGATCGGCGAAGTAAGCGCGGAGGGCTTCGTACTGTCGATGGAGGGGGATTTCGGGGGCGAGAAAGAACTGGGCGTCGGGGTCAGGAGTTAGTGCATTACGAGTATTGGTCGTCATGCTACTAATATGCTATATTGATCAGCGGCTGTCAAGCGGTAGTGGGGGCAATGGCGCGACACGCAACCGGTTGTGCTTTCAAGCGTGGTTTCTGCGACGACGACGTGAAGTGGAAAGCGGGGCATCGAAATCAAAGAATCTGATTACACATAACCGACATCGAACGATCAGTACTCGTGATTACTAACGCCCACAGCATCCCAGCAGCCCGGCATGGTTGGGCTCAACCAGCCTCCTTAGTGGCGTCCCGTTAGCTCAACCCTGTTCCGTGGAAATCGAGGCTAG
>CAZQHN010000028.1:0-2141 GCA_964593745.1 uncultured Gammaproteobacteria bacterium | reverse complement strand
CTTGATTCTGCTGCGGCGGTTCATCCGCGAGCCGGAAGCCGGACGGGAGGACTAACCCGCCTTTCGCTACTGGCGGGCGGTTGAATGCGTAAGTGCCTGGTAATACGCTGCCGAGCCTAAAAGGTCTGCACCAAAGTCATTCTTGGAGTAGTTGGCCTTTTTGGGTGATCCGCGGCGGCGATTGCGGCGGCAGTTCCCAACCCAGTTGGGCCAAGATCATCTTGTGGTCCTTCTCGGGTTGAGTGTAACGGCAGAACACCAATTCCCGTTGGTCACTGGTTGGGAAGTGCACATCGAGCATCTGAATGGCAGCGAACTTCTCCAGTACCGAGCGCGGCGTCAGCCCCGGCGCCAAGGGCCGCAGCCGAGCTCGGAGTTGCACGTGCAGGCAGTAGGCCAGGAAGGCCACGAAAATATGCGCCTCAATGCGCCTTTCCAGTTGGTGGAAGATCGGCCGCAAACTCAAATCGTCCTTGAAGTCTTTGAAGGCCGCCTCGACCTGGGTCAATAGGATGTAAAACTGCCACAACCGGCCCGGGTCCTCTGCCCCCAGGTTGCTGCGCAGTAGATAACGGCCTTCTCGTCGTCGCACCTGTCGTAGCTTGTCGGTGCGCAGCTTAAAGGTGAGGTTGGGGGCTGCCAGCGGCTCCCCTTCTTTGGGCACCTCAAGAGCCACCAGGCGCCAGGCGGCCGGAAACTGGCTCTTGGCCGCACCCAGCTTGAGCAGCAGCTTATCGCGCGAAAGCTCCATTGCCTGCAGTGCTTTGAGCCGTTTGACTAACCCTTTGAGTTGACGCCGCCGCATGGCCCGTTCTTTGTTCACCCGATCCTGGCTTTGCGCCAAAACATAGAGTTCTTGCTCCTGCGGCAGGAGTTTGACCTGCACGCCTTGGCGCACCACCTGCCAGGGCCGCTCCAGCAGCTGCTGTTCGTATTGGGTCAGCCTTCCTTTGGGCGTGCCCACCAGGTAATGAATCGGCGGATCGCTGGCCCGCATCTCGGCCAGCACCTCCTCGGTCGGGATGCCCCGGTCCATCAACCAGATCCGTTGCGCTTTGCCGTAGAGGGTTTCGATCCGCTGCAGGAAGGCTCGCAGGGTCGTGCGGTCCGAGGTGTTGCCGGCCATCACTTCGTAAGCCAGGGGAAAACCTTCCGGTGTTACCACCAGCCCAATGACCACTTGCACGCAGTCCGGGCGCTTGTCCCGGCTGTAGCCATACTGGCGCTTATCTCCTTCTCCAAAGGGTGGGTCGCTCTCAAAATACGTGCTGGTCAGATCGTAGAGCACAACCTCGAACTTCACCCCAAACAAATCTTCCCACCGGCACCGCAAGTGTCGGAAGAGCGCATCCCGATGTTCCAGCAGCCGATCCAAACACCGATACAGCTTGTCCTTCTGCGCCAAGCTGAAGTCCTCGCCCAACAGGTCCGCCATCGCGCTGTGCTTAAACCACTCCCGATGCAGCCGCCATTCGCTGCCCGGATCAATCAACCGATAGATCGTCAGCGTCTGCAGCACATGCCGCCACGAGGTGCCCTCGCGCGAATCGGGCAGCCGCCGGCGCCAAAACTCCTCCAATTGCAGTTGGTCCCACAACTGGCAGCCCACCCAGCACGCTCCCCACTGGCGGGGCCGCCGTAATTGGAACTCTTCGAGCCGCACCTGCACGCCATAGCCGGCAGCGTGCTCGGGCACGGCGCGGTCGGCCGGATACAAGGCCAGCTCTCGCGTTCGCTGCCCCGTCGTATCAAACACCTCAATGACTTTGGTCCAAGCCGCCCGCTGGCTATCGTTGACTTCGCCCAGATACAACAGGTGCCGCTGCACCCAGCCGCAGTGCGTGCGCACTTTCTCGGCGATGCTCCAGTAACAATGATCCTTGCCGTTCTTGAACCGGTGATGGCAGTGCAGAAAAGGTCTTCCCATAGCAACGGTGGCAACTTTACCGCACTGCGCGACAGCCTGGGAAGGGGGTAGGTCTGCACCAAACACCGTTTCACGCCAACAAACCAAGGTTTTCCTAGAAAATTCGCAGCCCGCCTACCCCAAAAAAACCTAAACCGCCCGCCGGTAGCGAAAGTCGGGCTAAATTGAGTTCGGAGTGCGGAGTGCGGAGTCTGGAGTGCGGTGTGCAGGGTGC
>CAZQHN010000027.1:0-2173 GCA_964593745.1 uncultured Gammaproteobacteria bacterium | reverse complement strand
TTTCTTGTAAACCGCCGCCTTGGAGATCCCCAGGTTTTTGGCTACATCAGCAATCTTGAGCCACTCCATCAACTTTCTCCCACAACTTGAATGTTGAAACCATATATCGACAGATTGCCTGAGGTATGTTCGGGTTTTTGGTTTCTCAAGGTTTTACCTTCGAGATTGATGTCGAGTCTCAAGAATGTCCATCTGTCATGCGCGTCTCATCGCCGAGGCCACGTTAACAGCAAAACGGCCTGTAATGGCTCGAAATAAGGTTGGTTCATGCTACCGGCTTCTTTGTCGCGCGGCTGATTTGGCAAAGACAAGGGCAGCATGGGCAACCTTTCCATTCTCCAGTGGAGGTAGTCGGGACAGGGGGCGGTTGTTGTTTTCGATTTCCAAAAAAACAGACCGACAAACTGTAGGGCCAACACTGCTTGATCTGAGATCTATCTATGACCGCACTCCCCTGTTTGTATAGTTTGTCTTTCTTTAAAAGGTTTAAACCTTTTCGGCTCGTCTAGGCCCTCTCCTGGTGCGGGTTTAGATACCCCAATTGCGAGAAAAAAGGGGTCAAACTGCGAGAAAAAAGGGGTCAATTGCGAGAAAAAAGGGGTCAATTGCGAGACGGATTTTATGATCTCGCGACAAAAGAGTTCTTTTTCTGCCCCTCGCGTGATACGATGCAAAATACCGGCGAGATCTGGAGGGGAAAATGCAAGATCAAAACAGGATCGTTCGAAAATCGAATGTCTTGGTGGAAGCTTCCTACAAACTCTCAACGCAAGAGCAACGGATCATCCTATTTTTGGTGTCCATGATCAGGCCAGATGACGATGAATTCGTGGATTACTCTGTTTCCGTAAAAGACTTCTCCGAGTTGGTTGGTGTCAGTCATAAAGGCACATACGAGGATATTAAGGAGATAACAAAAAAACTGATTGGCAGAGTCTTCACGATAAAAAGCAATGGTGAGGAACTGCAAATTAGCTGGCTTTCCTCTGCTCTGTATGTTGCCGGCAAGGGCATTGTTAAGCTTGGCTTTGATAGTAAATTAAAGCCGTTCTTGCTGCAACTGAAAAGCCATTTCACAAAATACCGCTTACATCAGGTTATGCAGTTGAAAAGCTCGTTCTCGATAAGAATTTATGAGTTGCTAAAACAATACCAAAAGATAAGCAGTCGTGTTTTTGAAATAGGTTTTCTTCGTGAAAGATTGGGTATAGATAGTGAGCAATACAAGAATTTTAATGATTTTAAGAGGTTTGTGCTACAGGTAGCACAGAATGAATTAGCCAGCAAAACCGATATTTCGTTCAGATTTGAAGAGATAAAAGTTGGTAGAAGCGTTGGCAAGTTAAGATTTTTCATCAAGGAAAATCCAATTCAGGCATCGAAGGTCGATCTTCCCGAGTGCGAAGTAATCTCGCCGCAAAAGCAGGAAGAGACTATATTGGAAAATGAAGAACTGCTAAGACTGTTGGAAATGGTGCCTGCGGCGTATAAGAACAAGGCAACCATCAAAAAGCTTCTGAGTCTATGGCTGGAAACAAAAAGCTTTGACTATGTGGCCCGTAATATTGCCTATGCCAATGATTGCTCAAATGCCGTCAATCCTGGTGCAAACATATCTAGGGGAAGCAATTATCGAAACTACCTGGCAAAAACGTTGAGCGGTGATTTCGGCTTGGCATATCTGGAAGACATGGAAGAAGCCGAAAAGACAAATGATCACATCAGGAAAAAAGCGACAGAAGAAGCAACAGCCAAGAAGCAGCAGCAGGAACAGCTTCAGCGCGAAAAGGAAAACCACGAGCGGGCCAAGGTCTACCAGCACAGTTTGACTCCCGAAGCGCTTGAGCAGTTGCGCGCAGAAGCCTTTTCAAGGCTGGATCCGAAGCAACAAGAATTGGCTGGCAGAAAGTCGGTTCCAGCGGAAATGATCCTAAGGCTCATGATGGATAAAATCTCCCTGGAACGGATGAAGGTATCTTGAGTCCTGATTATTTTCTGCTGGGCCGATTCAGGCGGGTGGTCTGCCAGCCATTTGACCCCCTTTTCCTCGCAATTGGGCCTTTGTAATCCCGTCTTCAGGAGCCACTACTCGCCTCCTTGGCACTAGCAGCCGTCTGGCGTTTCAAAACTACGCGTCTTGGGGCGATTCACGTTGAACGTGCATCGATGGTCT
>CAZQHN010000026.1:0-2244 GCA_964593745.1 uncultured Gammaproteobacteria bacterium | reverse complement strand
TTAGAAAAACAAAAAGAAGAGGTAAAAGATGCTTAATGCACATAACGTTTTACAACTCGGCTGGCAGTCTGCTTTTGCAACCGCTAACGGGACTGCGACCCGCAAACTTCAGAACGTGTCAAGTTTCAAGTTACGTCCTGAACTGGAAACCCGCGCGCTTGACCAATTGCGCGGCACAATGGCTCCGACCCACCAGACCACGCTTGACCGCTATCTATCCAGCGCAACGGCTGAGACGAGCGATACCGACTTTGAGGAATTGAACTACTGGTTGGAAATGCTGGCTGGCACGGCTACTCCGTCAGGCGCTGCCACGCCTTACACGCGCGCTTATGCCGCGCCGACCACCTCTGCTATCACTCCCCACGCTGCGACCTTGCAATTCGGGCAAACTGGCGAAGTCTGGCAGATGCAGGATGCGACCGTCACCAGTTTGACGCTTAGCGGTGCTGCCAACACCGGTGTGAGTGTGGGCGCATCCTTGATGGGCGGGCTGGTAAAAGAGGGCGCGCTGGCTGCGTTGGCGGATATAACCACCGGCACGCGCATGACCGGCTGTATGGCTTCCGTTGCGATTGAAACGTGGGATGGTAACACCTTCACTCCGCTGGCATCGAGCGCATTCTCTTGGGAATTGAGCGTCAATGCCAACCGCGAGTATCACAACTTCCTGGGCGAATGCACACCAACCGCATCCTACGATAACAAGTGGAGCGGGCAACTGAAGTTGAGCTTGGAGCTCAATACCTCAACTGACGATTATTTGATCGCAATGTTAGGCGCTTCGGCTTCATCCATTCTGGAAAAGCAAGTTCGGATCATCTACACCACCGGAGCCACGACTGCCTTGCGCTCGTTCACATTGACCTTCGCTGGTCATTCGATGCAAGCGCCGGAGCTGTTCCAGGATAAAAACGGGCTGATGACCTACGATCTGGTATTGGATGGTGTTTATAACCCGACCCTGACCAACTGGCTCACATTTGAAACCAAATCCGCGTTAGCTACTCTGTAAAGGCTGATTATGGAATTTGAACATGAAAAGTTTGGCAAGTGCGTTGTAAAAGACCTCACACAAAAGATGCTTGAGGATTATCACCGCGACATGAAGGGTAAGCAGGACTCGCCTTTATCTGTGTGGCGCGGGGATAGCGTCAGGTCATTTGTCGAGCATGGATATATGGCCGAGCCGAAGTGGACGCTTGACGATGTAGATAATGCGAAACCCGCTCTTATTGTTTGGCTTGCGGACTGCATTTTCAATGTCATTGCGGAGGCAATGAACATTGACCCTTTATCCTGATTGCCGCCGCTGATTATGCGGATGGAAAGCGACCGGACATGCCCGCCTTGCTGGAGCTTGCACTCAATTGCGAGAACTACCGCGCCTTGCCTTACGGCGGGGGCGTGATGGAGCAACCGGCGGGCTTGTTGCGGAAAATGCGGCAGGTGCAGAATGTCTACGAGGCGTTCAGGCTGTACAAAAAAGAGGGCAACAAGCCAGGTGAGATTGCCAAGTGGAAACGCGAGAATGAAAGCGTGTGGGATATTGTGAATCAGGTTGACGGATTGAGAGCGAAGTATGGCTGATCTAAGGGTGGTTATTAGTGCGCTGAACAAAGCCAGCGGCGACCTTGCGAAAGTCAAAGGCGACATCAAAGACGTTGGTGATGCTGGCAAAGACGCGAAGGGCGGCGTAACTGGATTTGCGGACGGCATCGGCTCTATTCTTGGCAAGGCCGCGCTTGTGGCTGGAAGCGTTGCTGCGGTTGCCACTGCGTTGAGGGAAGTCTATGACATGGCAAAAGAAGGCGCGGAATTGGAGTACGCGCGCACGCGGTTCGATAACCTTGCCGCGTCCATCGGCACCGTTTCTGATGCCCTTTTGAGCGACCTGAAGGACGCTACGGGCGGCATGATGAGCGATGCCGAACTGGTTGCCGGTGCTGCCGACTTTATGGCTTTGGGGCTTGCGAAATCGCATGACGAGGTTGTGCGATTGACGGACGTTGCGGGCGCGCTTGGCATGAACATGAACCAGTTGGTGCTGACATTGACCAACCAGACCACCATGCGATTTGACGCTTTGGGCGTGAGCGTGGATGGATTTGACGCGAAGGTAAAGGCGCTGGAAGATTCGGGCATGAGCGCGAATGAAGCCTTTACTGAGGCATTCTTGCAGCAAGCCGAAGCGCAGATCGGGCTGGTTGGTAACAAGGCTGAAACCAGCGCCGGGCAGATTCA
>CAZQHN010000025.1:0-2255 GCA_964593745.1 uncultured Gammaproteobacteria bacterium | reverse complement strand
TTTGTCGGAGGTCCGGCATGAAGATGTGGGTGGCGGGGGGCCTGCATGTGCAGGGCAATAGGTTGGGGGAGGTTCTCTGACTCCCCAACCCCCTCCTTCGGCCATGCAAAAGTATATCCCCTATTTTGAGAAAGCATAGTCTATGCTCTGCCAGAGAGGCGATGTAAAATGAAGGGTAAAATTGTTGTGGAGAGGTACGGGGTGAAGATGGTTGACCTCGGCAAGAACGCAGCCGTATATGTCAATGGCAAGAAGATCTTTGAAGGAGAGTTCTTCGAGGCGGGCCGGGTCTACACCCTGAAGGAAAAGGAAGCCGCCAAACTCCAGCCGAAGCAGCAGTATAGGACTGTTAAGACTGCGACCGCCGACTGGAAGGATATTCTGGGGTATGCGATGAGTATGCACGACGCCGGATTCCACCGATTCCCTGACACCGAAAAGGGGAAGAAGGCTCTTGCAGAGAGGTACAGAAAGACAATGATCGAGATCGGAGAAACCGAGATATCTGTTCCTCGAAGACCGCCGAGCCGGTCTGCACAATAATCCCCGCCTCCCTTTTTTGCCCTGTTCGTTGAGCCTGCATGTGCAGAAAAAAAGCGTTACGGGTCGAGGATGACGACCTTGACCCGCTTCCCGACATCCTTGACCCGCATGTTGATCCGGCCGCTGGTGGCGTTCCCCGGGGCCACCGTCTTCTCCAGGACCTCGTAGCCCTCGATCTCGTAACGGTCGGGCCGGGGGGCAAGGGTCAGCGAGAAGGAGGTGTGCCCCTCCTCGCCGGCGAGGTGCTTCGGGCACCCAACGTAGACATACGTCTCGTCCTGCTCCTGCACCTCGAGCACCCGGCCGCAGAGGTCGCACCGGAAGTCCCCCTTCCTTTGCAGGTCCGCGAGGAAGTGTTGTGGCACCCCCGTCCGGGAGAGGGCATTGAAGAGGTCGATCTCAGCCCCCTCGATATGGTACTCACAGGCGGGGCAGTTCTGCTCGCAGAACGCCGTCCACCCCTCGACGGGGAACGCCCTCCCCTCGGCCGCTCCCTCGCGGCAGTAGTGCTCGCGGCACCGGGCGCAGGTGGGGGCGCACTCCCGGCACCCCCGCTCGATACAGAACTCTGGATAGTCGTCAGTCATGAGTTACGCCCCCTTCCTCTGCCGCTTCTGGAGCGACCGCCGGAGCCCGGCCATGAGCCCGGCCACGTCCTCGAGGGCGAACCGCTCCGGCTCGCCGGATGCCGAGGGGTAGATCTCCCAGTAAGGGGTCTGGGACGCGCCGAGCTTCCCGTAGGCGTCGAGAAAGACCGAGACCACGCGGCCGGATCGGTTCCGCACGCAGAACCGGACCACCGCCCCCCCGAAGGGGGGGATCACCTGCACCTCCCAGGTGGATGGGAACCGGAGGTACGGGACCTCAAACATCCACCGCTGGTACTCGAACCCGGTCTCGACGGTGACCTGCGCCAGGGCGAGCGTCTCGCTGGGGATGGGAGTGGCCATGGGGTCACACCACCCGGCGGTCGCAGCGGAGGGGGAAGGCGACATCGCAGGCCGGGTTCTCCCGGATCAGGTCGTCATACGCCCGGAGGGCCGCGTTGTAGCCCCCCACGATCTCGTGGCCGCAGTGGCGGCCGTCCGTCCAGTTGATGATGTAGTTCACCATATAATACCTACTTGATACCTACTATTGTAAATAGGTATCGGTTTTGCCCGGGAGGAAAACACTTCCACAGAGGGGTTCCTGCCGCAAAAGTGTTCGGGGGGAGGGATCCCGTTTTTCCACAGGAGAACTTACTTCTGGATCTCGACCCGGATCAGGGGTTCCCGGCTCGTCCGGTAGGGTTTGTCGTAGCAGACCCCGATCCCCCCTTCGGGGTGCCAGTGCCAGGCGAGGGCGTGCCGGAGGACCTGCTGGATGTCGAAGGCGACCCGGGCCTGCTCCCCGGCTTCGAGGTTCCGGATGCCGTAGTAGCCCCGGGGGTCGAGCTCGGGCATCACGGTCTGCCGGGCTTCCTGGAGGGCCGCGGCCGCCTTCCCCCGGTCGAAGTCGCGGGCGGGGAAGAGGTCCGTGACGGCGTTGAACTGGCCCATCTTCAGGCGGCTGTAGGTCTCGAGCGACATCAGGAGGATATCGGCCTGCTCCTCGGTGAGGGTGAGGGTGACGAGGGACATGGAGGAGGGTATAGGCGAGGTTGGGCATGAAGGTGTGGGTCGGGGGGGACAGCAGATTTCGTCTGGAGATCCGGCGGGATGGGGGCCGAA
>CAZQHN010000024.1:0-2565 GCA_964593745.1 uncultured Gammaproteobacteria bacterium | reverse complement strand
TTTTTTAATAATTACATTTAAATATAACGGCAATTCATTATATAGTATGGTTACAACTAAAAAACCTGAAATTACTGATTATACGATGAAACATGCTACACGCTTTAGATTAGAATCTGATGATAATCTTCGTGGAACTTATCCGTTTGAAACTTTTATAAAAAAAGATAAAGGTTATGCTCGTCGGAAAACTAATGATATATTTACTCCTTCTGAGGTGAGAAATTTTTTGATTTATACTATGAATGATTGCGACAGCAAGAAGCTGAATTACACACTTCGTGTGTATAGGCAAGATTCTAAACATCATTACACTTATAGTTGGTTTGAAATTGTTGGTAGAAATGGAAAAAGAGAAAAAGTTAATATAATTTAAATTACCTTCTTTTTTTGAGTCATAAACATATTTGCAATTATTAATAGAATATTAAGTGCTATTGTCGCAAATACAATTAGCTGTGCATTTATTATCCATAAATTAAAGGCTATTTCTAGAATGCCAGCGGTTTGTATATCAACAAATGACTCTGGCACATTAGCATACGTATAAACATACTGAGATGTGTTTAAATATGTAAATTCATACGCTAAATACCAAATAAGTGCCAGTGAAATCGTTGGTGTTATGGTTTCTACTAACTTTCTATCTTCGGTTTTATGCCATTTCCATTTTTTAGTTTCGAATCTAGTTAAGGTGAATTCGCAGGCTTGTGTTATAAATATAATTATATAGAATAACATTATTGCTGATCCAGCCGCAAAGAGTTGATATGGCATCACTCCTAGCGTTCCTATTCCAGGCAATGTAGTGGTGGTGGTTAACCATGCAATCATGATAAATAACGAACTGATTATCAAATATAGATTTGCGTTACGTAAATTAAATAAAGGGTTGGTCATCATGTCTATATATACGCATTAGTTATTCTTAAGGGTTTGTTTATTTGGTAAAACTTAATTTCATTTTTAACAGAATTTAAATTATTATATTTGTATAATTTTAGTATAGTTGAAGGTTTGTTAAAAAAAGATTAAAATGGTTTTATTAAAACTCTATAGTGAAAACACTGAATATTATATCCTCCTGCGGGAATCGTTTCAACATATGCATTTTGTTTTTCTCCATATGCAATGCCGTTGAGACTTCCGTTTCCTCCAATTCCAGTTATTACCATTTTATTGATTTTTCCACAAACATCGTATGTTCTACGAATTAAATCCATTTTCATAGATTCTTTGGAAATTTCTGAATATCTTTTAACTATTTCTTTTGCTTCAGCTAATGAATTTGTATTTGATAATTGGTTCAAGGGTAATGCTTCCGCTGATTTATGTTTTTTCAGAAATGCATTCCATGCGGCCATATCTTTTCTTGCCGATGTACTTGCTTGTTTTAATTGTTTTTCTTCAGATATAAGCTGTTTAAGAGTATAGCCAAATTCTTTTTCAGCTTTTTCTTTTAATTCTTTTGTCGTTTTTAATGCTGTTTTATCAATATTTTTATGAATTTTTAATTCGTTTTCGTTTAAATCATAAAAACTAACTTGTCCTCTGAAATAAGTTTTATCTTCCCAATTTTTACCGAATTCTTTTTTAATTCTAAGTTCTGCTGGAATAAATACATTTTTTTTGTAAATGGGAAGCATGGTGATTCTAGTTTGTCTTTCTACATCACTTAATATTTGATTTAATTTGTTTTTTAAACGACTTATTTCGTTTAACCTATCTGAATATGATTTTAATGTTGATTTGCTTTTCAAGTTTCTTGGTAATTTAATTAAATCAGACCAAATTTGATTAAGTATGTCCATGTTGCTTTTTAAAATTCTGAGTCTTAAATTTTCCAAATAATCGTCGATTTCTTTTGGCAAGTCTTTGATCATTTGTTTTAATGTTAATTCTGTCATAGCATATAATTGTATTTCATTATATATATAACTTATTATTTGAAATAAAAAAAAAGAAAATTAATATGAGTCAGATAAAGGCATGATTACGTCAGATTCTTTTCCAATAAACGTTGGAACTAATATGAAAACATAACCGCTTGGGACTCTTACCATCTTACAATTAGTGATGATTTTTTTAATATTTGTTCCATTCATTAATCTAACATCAAAACAAATTTGGTTTTTATTGTAGGTATTCATTAATTTTAATAATTTTTGAACTATTTCAGCATTAGAATACGCTTTGTCACCTTCATATCCCATTATTCCTCCCTTCATTTGTACCCACCATTTTTCTTTCACATTTTTATCCCAAAAATCATTTCTTTCAAAATGTGTAAATTTAAATGTTTTTTGTGGATTAGAATACGCGGTTTTATAAAGAACACTTTTAACATCTCCTTTAACTATTTCAATGAGATTTATATTTCTTAAATCTGCCGTTTTCAACATTGGTGGTTTCATACTTTTATAAGTTGTTTTTTTGTATATTTAAATGTTTGCTTTAATTAAAAATTAAAGTTTTTATGTATAATAGTGAAATAGTAGTCGTTTTCACAAAGAATATATTTAGTAGTAGTATATATATAGATTGTTTCCACGGTGGGGGGTATAT
>CAZQHN010000023.1:0-2634 GCA_964593745.1 uncultured Gammaproteobacteria bacterium | reverse complement strand
TTGCTATTTCGTTTTGAGATCGTTTGTTTCTGAGGGAAAAGAAACAAAATCACCTTTTTTGTAAGCATTGCTTGATCGGGTTACTTCTTGCTTTTTGCACCCAAAAATGATAAAGTGTGCGATAGAATTTATGCCATGCCGCACACTTGATCATGGAGGTGTCATTTGCGTATCAACCCTCCCCCCAAACAGCTTGATCTACTCAAGGTTTTTACCCTGGTTCAACTCATTCACATCTTGAACTGCTCCAACATCACGGCCAGAAGGCGCCTGACTGACTGGCGGGCGCACACCAGCATCAACAAGAACGGGATGTTTTACGCATTACCGGGAGTGCCGAGTTTCGATCAAAACGGCTTGTGGCGCTTTCGCGACACATTTTTCTCTACTCATGGGAACCTGAAGCAGACGGCCATCCATCTCGTTCGGCGATCGGCCAGGGGCCTGGACAGTCAAGAGATCAGCCAGATGGTGGGTTTGCCTGCCGGTAGTTCATATCTTTCCAGATTGCGGAATGCTCCTGGAATAAGCCGAGAATGGCAAGATGGCCGGTGGGTCTATCTGGCTGAGGAAGAAGGAGTTCGCAAGATGCAGTTGGAGCAACGTTCCAAATCGATGGACTTGGCCATCGGCCTGCTGCCTTCCGCAGAAGAAGCGGTGGCCATTTTGGTCTGCTTTATTCAGCATCCGGAGCTGGATCCAGAAGGTTTGGCCAGGAAGTTAGGAAAACGAAGAGCGGGGATCACCGCAGCCAAGATTTGCAGCCTCCTTGAGCATCATGGATTGAGTAAAAAAAAACGCAGATTATCAGGCGATTCTATGCCTGAATGACTATGTAGACCGCCTTGTTTCCTGTGTCAGACCGGTGAATATGTTCCCTCAGGCACCGGTGATTGATTTTTCACCGAGCGCGGAGAAATGTCCGGTCTGCGGCGAAATGACAAAAGCGCAAAAGACACGGTGCAAACGCTTGGTAACCTTGGCAATCGGCCCCTTCAAGGCAAGGGAAACCGTGAAGGTTTGCTCTCACGACGGAACGGTGCTCACATCCGAGGAACTACGCCGTCTGAGCCCGACGGGATGTACGTTCGGTTTTGATGTTTTGTCCTACGTCGGCAAAGCCCTTTTCATGCGCAATCAGGGAATACATGAAATCGTTCAGGACCTGTTGGAAAGAAACGTCAAGATATCTCAACGGGAAGTCGCCTACTTGGGCCGCAAGTTCATAATTTACCTGTCTCTTGCCCATCGGGACAGCCAACCCCACCTCAAAGCGGCTATGCAACGCAGAGGAGGCTACATTCTCCACATCGACGGAACGTGCGAAGGAAACAGCCCAATACTTTTCACCGGCTTAGATGAACTGAGCGGAGTGGTTATGGAAAGCGTTAAAATGCCTTCGGAGCATGCTGACACCTTGATCCCCTTCCTCACTGGAATTCGAGAAAGCTACGGAGTGCCGCTCGGATTGGTCCACGACATGGGCAGAGGGATACTTGCCGCAGTGGCGGCTGTGTTTCCAGGTGTGCCGTCCTTCATTTGCCATTTTCACTTCCTTCGCGATATCGGGAAAGATCTGCTGGAAAAGGAATACAACGATCTCCGCAATGGTTTGAAGAAACACAGGGTCCGTGCTCTGCTGCGGCAAAAGCTGAAAACGATCGACCAGAAATCCGAGGGGAACACCCTCCGACCGGAGGCGCTAATACCTCTTTGCGAAACAGGCGCTCCTTTTGAAAAGTCGCTTCCAATGGACCTTTGCCGGATCTTGATTCACTGGATTCTCGACTATCCCAGCCAACTGGCAGGATACGGTTTTCCCTTCGACCGTTCTCACATGGCTTTCTACCAGCGATTGGAAGCAGCGTCCCGCATCCTGGGCAGAATTCCGAGGATGATCCAAGGCCCGGCCGGCCGATCGCTTCGAGGGCTGCAAAACCTATTGAAAAAGGTTGCCAGCGACAGGATGTTGAAAAAGGTTGTCCAACAACTGAACAAAAATGCAGAAGTCTTCGACGCGCTCCGACAGGCGTTGAGCATTGCCAAAAAAGAAGGCAGAAACGGTCTCAACGACAATGGAGGCGAGCCCGACCTCGATACCATTGAAATGAGGGTTAAAGCGTTCAAGAAATGGGTGATGAAGGAAAAGCGGATTTCCGGAAGCCGAGCCTATGACAAGCTGATCAGCCAGATCGAGAAGTATTGGACAAAACTCTTTGCTGATCCAATATCCGTGAGAACCAGCGATGGAACATTCTGCATTCAACCTCAACGCACAAACAACATTCTGGAGCGATTCTTTCGGGACATGAAAAGAGGGAATCGCCAGCGAGAGGGGACGGCCTCGCTGTCAAAGACCCTGCGACACATATTGAAGGAAACCCCTCTTGTGAAAAATCTTGGCAACGAAGAATACATGCAAATTCTGCTGAATGGTTGCCCGACACTGGAGGAACGATTTGCCACTATCGATAGCAAGCGGGCAACGGAGGCAATGAGGAAGTCGCAGGAAAATGGCGAAAAAATCTCCCCCAAAATGAAAAAGTTGATCCGCCAACCAGATTTTCAAAAGAGAATGTGCTATCTATTTGGGAGCGCAGCAAATTAGATGCCAACCGTCGTTTGCGCTCATAG
>CAZQHN010000022.1:0-2934 GCA_964593745.1 uncultured Gammaproteobacteria bacterium | reverse complement strand
ATTGTGGAACATAAATAACGGACAGACACTTTGCCGTCCTTGCCACACAAAGACCGAAAATTACGGAGAAAAAGCTAAAAAATGGATTAAATACACAGCCTAATGTCAGCAGAACTTATTACAACTAAACAATTTGTTAATACCAACCTTAAAGCCTACTATCGCTTTGAAAGTGGTGCTTTAACAACTGACTCTTCAGGAGAGGGGCATACTCTTACAGCGATTTCAGACCCAGCCGAAGATGCTTCAGGTAAGTTCGGAGGAGCAGTAGCTTTAGATGGTAATGACGCTTACTCCGCTACTGACCACGCAGATTTTAAACCTACAGGTAATTTTACAGTTGGAGCTTGGGTTAAAATGACAGGACAATCTATTGCACAGTTCTTATTTCAATCTTTTTCCATTAACACAAATAGAGCTGGTTGGAGGCTTTATGTTGCAGCGACAACAGGATACGCTGCTTTCGATAGTGCTAAAAATACAGGCACAACTTTAAATACGGACTATAAAAATGTCATTGGCTCTACTGATATAACTGATGGAAACTGGCACTTTTTAGTCGGTACTTGGGATGGAAGTTATTTAAGATTATTTGTTGACGGAGTTCAAGAAGGTGGAGATGTTTCTTGGGCTAACGCTCCTGCTTATGCAGCTACAAACTATATTCGAGTTGGATGTTTTGTAAATGCTACAACTAATGCAAATTATCTCACTGGTTCTTTAGATGATGTATTCCTTATAAACGGAACAGCATTAAGCGCAGACCAAATAAAAGGAATTTATGACGGAAAGACAAATTTTAAATTAAATATAGGAGATGATTGGAAAGATGCTGATTATGCCTATATAAATATTGGAGATGCTTGGAAGCCAGTAACAGAAGCCAAAATTAACGTGGGCGACACGTGGCGAACCATATTCTAACATTGGGGACTTGTGGAAGAAAATAAACGGGGTATAATCGAAATATAATAATTATTTCAACTATATGCCAAGAGGAGTATACAAGCATTATCCCCACCAATTATTCAAAAAAGGCCACAAACATAGCAAAGAAGTTTTAAAAAAAATCAGTATTTCAAAGACTGGTCAAAAGCATACTGAAGCGACAAAAAATAAAATAAGAAACACCGTTATAAGGTTAGGACTAACACCCCCTAGCAATTACGGAAGATTTAAAAAA
Organism: uncultured Gammaproteobacteria bacterium; assembly: GCA_964593745.1. GTDB lineage: Bacteria > Patescibacteriota > Patescibacteriia > Patescibacteriales > Patescibacteriaceae > Patescibacterium. The sequence goes on along the minus strand of CAZQHN010000022.1, from coordinate 1,751 downwards.
GTCAAAGGCAAAATTACTCTACGTTCATCAGCTTATATTGCCATTCACCAATGGGTAGTCAGAAAAAAAGGTAATCCGACAAAATGCGAACATTGTGGAACGACAGAAGCTAAACGCTTTACCTGGTCGAATATAGACCACAAATATAAGAGAAATCTGAATGATTACCAAGAACTCTGTTATAGTTGTCACAAAAAATACGACTTAAATGGATTTAAATTTTAGGTGATACGTGGAAAACTATTTTTTAATAAAACTCTATGAAAATATCGGTATTCACTCCGACACACGACCCCAAGTTTTTAGAAGAAGCCTATAACTCCATTAAAGACCAGGATTTTTACGAATGGGTGATTCTCGCCCAAGGATGCGAAGTAAAATTTGATGATAAGAGAGTAAAAGTTTTTCAAGTCCCAAAACTGGGCGACCATTATGTGGGAGCCCTAAAAAAGGAATGTTGCAAACTCTGTACAGGGGACATCCTGCTGGAACTGGACCACGATGACCTTTTACTGCCCAATGCCGTTCAGGAAATTAAGGAAGCTTTTAAGGATAAAGAAATTGGATTTGTTTATTCCAACTGCGCCAGGTTTAAGGGAGACTTTGAAAAAGACCAAAGGTATGACGAAAAACACGGCTGGATTTATTCTCAGGTTGAATATAAGGGACACCTCTTAGAAGAACCTATTTCCTTTCCTCCCACTGCCGCCAGCGTTTCCCGAGTCTGGTACGCTCCCGACCATTTAAGAGCCTGGAGAAAATCCATTTATGACGAAATTGGAGGACACCTGGATAACACCAGAGTACTGGACGACCACGAGCTTCTGATTAGAACCTACCTAGCGACCAAGATGAAGCACCTTAATAAGTGCCTCTATCTTTACCGGATTACCGGAGACAACACTTGGCTGCGCTTCAATGGGGAAATTCAGACAGGGACAGTCAGATTATATGACCAGTACATAGAAAAACTAGCCAAGCGGGAAGCAGATTTAAGGGGCTTAAAATCCCTTGACCTAGGAGGAAGATTCAACTCCCACCAAGGATTCACTACGGTAGATTTGAAAGACGCTGATGTGATTGCTGACCTCTCCAAGAAATGGCCGTTCAAAGACAATTCCGTGGGAGCAATAATCGCCAATGATTTTTTAGAACACATTGAAGACAAGCTCCATGTTATCAAAGAAATTTATCGCGTACTGGCTCCAGGAGGATACCTCCTGTCAATGACCCCCTCAACGGACGGCAGGGGAGCATTCCAGGACCCCACCCATGTTGCCTATTACAACGAAAATTCATTTTTATATTATACCCACCAGAACTGGGCTCAATATATTGACACTCCAGTAAGATTCCAAGACACAAAAATTTACACTACCGAGAAAAATGCTCAGGGAGTTTCCTGGGTAGTGGCCCATTTAATCAGTTTAAAAGACAACTACCGGCCACCAGGTTTAATAAACATTTAATATGGAAGAGCGCATTAAACAAACCTCGCAAGAGCTTAATAAATTAAAAGACAAGTGTTCAACCTACGACACTTGCATGGCCTTAATGCAAAAAGACATAGAAGAAATAAAAGACGAACTCACTGAAATAAAACGAAACCAACTCAACTATATGAACAGCATGGAGGAGTTCCTGGAAAAAGTGGAACAACGAAAGGCTGACAAATGGGTTGAAAAATTCGCCGTCTCTGTAATTTCAATCTTCGCTCTCGCCGCTCTCTACTATATCTTTCAGCAAGCCGG
>CAZQHN010000021.1:0-3011 GCA_964593745.1 uncultured Gammaproteobacteria bacterium | reverse complement strand
TTCCCATGACAATAAACGTAAGACAATATAAAAAGGCTTTCGATGGAATTATCTCACTTTTCGAGATTTATCTGATTATAGCACTTTTTGCCGCATTTATCAGCTTGTCACTTTTCGGACTTTTCAGCCTTTTGGAGTGGTTATCATGACCGGGATTACCACAATCCCGGGACAGGGTATAGGTATCTCTGATCTCTTTCTGCCAATTAAAAACACGGCGGAGAAATCCCCACTACTACCAGATTACGGGCATATACCAATAGGGGAGGCATGGTACTACCTGGACCTGGTTGGAACCGGGAGGACCACAAAAGGCCAAAAATATGCATGCCGCTCAGTAGTTCCGAAAGCTGCAGCTTGTAACAATAAACCCCACAAGCACAAACCGGTCCTTATCCCTCATAACTGCGGAAGAAGGACCTGCCCTGACTGCTGGACCACATGGGCAGATCGGGCCGCCGATCGTGGTGTGGACGTCCTTAATGGATATATCACCGCCCGATATGGATCGGCACAAAAGGCCTTACCAGGGATGGAAATTGATCGTATGCTACCCCGGCACGTGTCCTTCCATCCCCCCCGGCAGGTGATTGATGCCCTGGTAAGGGAGGTAGATCGGGTGATCGTATCTCCTCGGGACTTCCAAACAGAATTCTTAAAGCGGTTGCGGCAGCTCGCGACCAGGATAATTGAGGAAGCCGGGGGCGTTGCGGGTGTAATGGTACCCCATGAAATCAGGTTGAAAAGTGACCGCGATAACCAGGAAGCCGATTACACAAGCAATACGAACCGATATAGAAAGGTTCTGAACCGGGACGACTGGCAGGAGCACGTGAAATATTACCCACACGTTCACGTCCTTCTATTCGGCTCGCTCGAGAATTCAAAAGACTTCAACGAGCGAACCGGCTGGACCTACCGTATGCACCGCGTTGCACACGAACCCCGGGATGCATTGTACTATCTTCTCTCCCATGCATCCGCTGCACACGGAGTGAACGCGGTTACATATTTCGGAGCATGTGCCCCCCGGAAGCTGCGGAAGGTGCACGAGTACCGCTGTCGCGTTCCCTTGGTATGTGATGAGTGTATAAAGGAAGGGATCGATAAGGAGCACGCCTATAGGGTGTTAGCCCGTGTCCTCCCTGGTTCCCTGGTATTTGAGAACGACCAGGACCAGGAAAAGCAGTTGCACCGTGGCAGGGGTGAACCGGTGAAGTGGATGTTTGAAGGGGAACCATCGAGCCGGCATTATGTGAAGGTTCGGAAGGTAGGGATATACCGTATCCATAAGAAGGGTGATGGGTGGCAGGCACGCGGTAAGCCGGAATACATCAGTGAGGACTACTGGCAGGAGCTGCAGTCCAAAGGAGTAATTCCCGGCTCCTGGTTTGATCGTCATGATGATGAGGGCAAAAGATGAGAAACGGAAAAGCGATCCACATCAGGATATCCACCCTGGATTATCAGTACCTTAAGGAGAACCACATCTCACCAACCGATCTTGTGAGGGCCGCGATCCGGCAGGTGAAGTGTGTGCACAAATGGTATACAAGCGATAATATTACTTAGTAGCCTTGCGATTTTCCCTCCTGAACCGTCCACCCTGCCCCCCTCCCTACCTTTTGTCATATAATGCACTTCTCTATATTTTCCCTACCCAGCTCTATAGATTAGACCAGGACCAGGACCAGGACCAGGGCAGGCAATCAAACAGCTGCCATGCACCCACAATGAATATTCAACCAGGACCAGGGACCAGGGACCGAACCCTAATAATTTGCCTCATGGATTCGTTCCACTGGCTGATCTCATGTGGTCCTGGTAGATACCACCCCCTCTTTTTGGATGGGACAGCTCGGTCATGACCAGGACCAGGACCAGGACCAGGGCAGGCAATCAAACAGCTGCCATGCACCCACAATGAATATTCAACCAGGACCAGGGACCAGGGACCGAACCCTAATAATTTGCCTCATGGATTCGTTCCACTGGCTGATCTCATGTGGTCCTGGTAGATACCACCCCCTCTTTTTGGATGGGACAGCTCGGTCATGACCAGGACCAGGACCAGGACCAGGGCAGGCAATCAAACGGCTGCCATGCACCCACAATGAATATTCAACCAGGACCAGGACCAGGGACCGAACCCTGCCCCCGGATAATCCATACCCCGCCCTTTACCCCCTTGCGTACGCTGGTCCACTTATCAAACCGGTAATTCATCCAGATAGTGATCTCCCTCTTGATGATCTGCAGCTTCATACCCCCCTGCCCCCTGGTATCCAAAAACAGAGAAACGAGATAAGCACGTGATACCAGGGTCTTTCCCTGGTTATCCCTCAATACCGGTATATTCTCATCTAGGAACGCGGTTACGGCAGGGCTTAGCCTTTCCACCTCTTTCGGCACAATACCTGACATTATGCATAAACCGTTGGAAAAGGGCGATATATGAGGGATAACCTAAATCGCCTTACAAATATCCTCTTTTCTGAAAGCAGGGGAGAAAAACCACCTCCTCCCCTATTACCTCCCCTCCTGCCGTGCCCGGTTCGCCCGTGGCAGGGCGAGAGGGCAGCGTTCAGGCCGTGTCCGGCCGTCACCTCGCCCGCCAGCGGAGCGATAAGCGGGCAGAGTGGTGATACCCTCTTTACTGGGCACACAGGGACATAATAGAACACTGCGAGAAATACCCTAAATAAGGGCCGGAATTCACCAAATGAATGGTTATTCGGTAAAATCCAGAAAAAACCAGTTGATACAAAAACTTTCGGGAAATATCCTTCAACCTGTCACCGTAAGACCTGCGGCATCTATCCATTCAAACCTTTATAAGAACCCCGGCATAAGCGCGATACGGTTTACCCACCACTAATATACAGAAAAATATTACTGGTGGTAATAATAAGTGGATAATCGATGATTAAGAAAACTTGCCGTGTATCACATCAGGGTATCCTATATCAATACCTACGCTACGCTATTTTTTAATAAAGTTTTAAAAGAGG
>CAZQHN010000020.1:0-3255 GCA_964593745.1 uncultured Gammaproteobacteria bacterium | reverse complement strand
GGAGCCTGTCGGAAAGCAGAGGGGGAAAATGAAGGCGAGCGCAGGAGCCGGGGGGGCTTTTGCGCCTATGCGCGGGCAATTCAATCAACTATTCCGACGTTACAGCGTGGTTTTCTGAAACCGTCAAGGAATATGAACTGTTCCCGGCGTGGGTTTATTATGACAGCTATTCGGCGCGGTACTTTGTGGAGGAAATGACGCTCCAAGGCTTTAATATGGTTAGGTGCATACAGGGCGCAAAAACCCTGTCCCTGCCTATGCAAATGTTAGGCGCGGACTTGCAGGCGCACAGAGTTATTTACAACAACAACCCTATCTTGAAATGGTGCTTGACGAATACGGGCGTTCAGACCGACCGCAACGGGAATATTGTACCCATAAAAAACCAATCGCCCCGGCAACGAATTGACGGAGCGGCGGCGTTACTGGATTGTTACGTCGGGTTATATGAGCATTACAACGAATTCATAAATGCAATTTAGCCTTAATTTAAATTGAGGGCTTGCCGAAAGGGGTAACATGATGAAGCTGAAAGACAAGAAAATAGAGGTTTTGGCGGTTACAACGATTAAAGACCCGGAGGGCTTTCCGACGCAGGTATTAGCCCCTATCGCGCCGCCGTTATGGGCGTACTTCCGGCAGCTTTCAGGGAAAGAGGTTTATGCGGCTATGTCCGTACAGGCGACCGAGGAAGTTTTATTTATCATAAACTATCGGACGGATATAACCACGCGGCATATTGTCCGCTTTCGCGGCGTGGACTATGATATTACCCGCGTTGACACGTTCGAGGGGTACAAAAGCGACTTGACGTTGTATGCGAAGAAAAGGGCTTGACCGCAAGGGTTAAGCCCAATAATCGCTATAAATTTCATCATATCCGCGCCCTTTAAGTATATCGGGCGTTTCTGTCAATGACGGAAATTCGTTTGAAATTTCACCGGATAGACAAGATAATAATTCGTCGCCTAAAACATCGGCGTACTTGCCGCGCAATGCTTTTTCGTACCAATCAATAAGGTTTGTTTCAGTTATTATACTTTGAATTTTGCTGCGCCAACCTATTTGATTAAGCAAGGATAATATCAATTTTTCTTCCGCGTCCTTGCAAACAATAACTATTTTGTCGCTTGAAACTCCGTCTACAATTTCCTCTGCTAATTCCTCATTAAGGCTTAAATGCTTAATTTGAATAGCCGGACCCCAATTAGAGTACATATCAAGTCCTCTGTCGGCGGCATTTGTTACACCGACGCGAAAGACCTTTGCACTTTGTATGTTTTTACCATTATCTATGTCAAGGCACATTATCATTTTTGCAAAGTCGGCAAACTCTGTTAAAAGAGCTTGTTTTGTTTGGTTTATAGACACTTCTATTTTTAATTCTAATGCAGAAACAAGCGTTGAAAACAGGGCATAAACGATAACTTCATAAATTTTATCTATGCTCCGCTTTAACCCTGCTTCATCGCGAAAAGAGTTTATAAATACACCGACGTTGAAATTCTCACACGTCGCATTAAGACAGTAGTTTAAGGCACTCGCTAATTGCGTGTGTTTATTCGTGAAACGTCCGTAAATATATGCTTCCACCGCGCCACCCGTGCGCACATTCTCTTCGCCAAGAACGGCTAACACTTGCGGCGGTATAGCGTTATCATTAAACAAATCGTCCTGAAATCGTGCGCTACTTGTACACACGCGACCGAGTAAAACAATGCTTATATCATTGCGCCATTTTTTACTTGCGTTTCGGTAATCGTCGAGATTTAACAAGTCAATAGACCCCGGTGCAGTCCTATGACGATAGAGTATTTCTGCTATCTGAATAGGCTTGTATAAGTGTACCCGTGATTTTTGGATAACTTTATCAAGTGCATTTTTCGCTTGCCTAACGTCCATTGCTCATCATCTCCCATTCATAATTTTTTAGCGCGGTAATCATTTCTTCCGCGACCGCTTTTATGACGGGAACGGCGACGCTATTCCCCGTTTGCTTCTTAATGCTACTATAAGGGACAACAACCTTGAAAGTATCGGGGAAACCTTGTAACCGTAACATTTCCCTTGCAGACGGACGACGTTCATTATTTATAAGAATATAATTTGCTGACGCTCCTGCCCTTAACGCGCAAGAAAAATAATGCGGAGTTACAGAACCGCCTACATTTTCGTGCGTGATATACGGGCGTTCAAGTGTGGTTTTCATACGTTCAAATCGACTTTGTTTGATATTATCTTTAACCCATAACGACGCATCTAATTCGTCCTCATTTTCGAGTATATCGGAAAGGGACAATCTTTCATTTTCGGTAACAGGTGCAGGAAAAAGAAAATCAACATCATCAAGAAAACCGCAAATAATTATTCTCTCTCTTTTTTGTGGCACTCCAAAATCAAGGGCATTAAGTACACGCGTATAAACATTATAGCCTAATGCTTTTAAGTGGTTTACAATAACTTGAAAAGTTTTACCTTTGTCATGTGCGGTGAGGTTACGGACGTTTTCAAGCATAAATGCTTTTGGGCGTTTGTCGAGTAGAATACGCTCAATTTCAAAAAACAAAGTGCCTTGAGTTTCGTGGTTAAACCCCTCTTTGTCGCCGATTATGCTAAACGGCTGACAAGGAAAACCACCGAGCAATATATCAAAATCAGGTATGTCGTCTGACGCGATTTTAGTAATATCTCCGGCAGGACGTTCACCAAAATTAGCTTCATAAGTTTCTGCCGCTTTTTCGTCCCACTCTGACGAAAAAACACATTGACCGCCAACGTGTTCAAATCCTAAACGTATACCGCCTATACCTGCAAATAAATCTATAAACTTAAAATTATCCCACGCTGAAACTTGCGTCGGCGTCATATTATTAACTGAACTATGTATAACAGACGTATAATTAAATAGTGAAATTTGGCATTCATTTGCGGCAGGGCGAACCGCAGACGCGACATACTGTTTTGCTAATGCTTTATCGCTCATTAAGATATAGCCCCCCTTCCTAAACATAGATATATATTTGATATTGTATCACAAACTCAAGCAAAACGCAATCCCTCTGATATATTTATTTTGGGGTTTCAACGAGTATTTTCAAGTATTGTTTAGTAGATTTAAGCGACAAACAAGCGACAAAATGAAAGAACAGCACGGCAAGAACTCAGTAAAGTCAAGGGTTTGTTACGTATACTATATAGTCCTAATCAGAAAGAATTTTAACACGGCGATGCGCCGCTATATAATGTAAGCCGACG
>CAZQHN010000019.1:0-3321 GCA_964593745.1 uncultured Gammaproteobacteria bacterium | reverse complement strand
TGTAATTTTTCAGAAAATAACTACTTAATAAAGGTTGTCATTGTAATTTTATGAAACTAAGACCGATGCTTAGTCCGATTTGACACTGGCTATGGTTTCACAACATAATATTGTTTATATTATGTTGTGAAATTAGGATATAATAAAATTATATATGGAAACATGATAACTGGGAAGAACACATTAAAAAATAAATGGGATGAAAATCAGCACAGTATTAGAATTCTGACACGTATTGTTCTTTAATCTGATAGATACGTTCTTGAGCGATATCAAAATACCGTTGCTCTTTTTCGATACCAATGTAATGCCGGTTGGTATTGATCGCGGCAATACAGGTGCTACCTGACCCCATGCAATTGTCTAAGACCATATCACCCTCGTTCGTGTATGTCCGAATGAGATACTCTAAAAGTGCAATGGGTTTTTGGGTGGGGTGTTGACGCGGGTTATCATTTGCAAATTCCATATAGGCATATGGGTAATTGGTGTATTCTTGCAAGATTACTTCTTTGTTTGATGGACAGTTGATCCTATGCTCGTTATTTATTCCTCCTTTCATATTACCTCGAACTAATTTACCATATGGAACAAGCCCTTGAGGATTATATACCATTCGTGATTGTGATTTCCCTTTATGTGCAATCATACCTTGGGAAAAGACGCTAATAGTTTCAACATTTTTTAAAGGCATATTTTTTGCATGCGCAAAATTACAACCATGGTTTTCGCCCGTCTTTCGATAATACCAGTCATACTTATATTGTTTAATATTTGACATCCTGAGGGCACTACCAAATGGTTCTGACCCAAATAATACAATCGCCCTATTGTCTTTAATAATCCGTTTATACTGTTCCCACAATGGTTCAAGTGGGATGATTGTATCCCATTTGCAATGAGATATTCCATACGGCAAATCGCAGAGAATCATATCGACGCTACCGTCCGGAATATCTTTCATGACTTCTAAGCAGTCACCTAAATATACGGTATCGAGATTTAATGTCATTGAATAACCTCATTACTTATCCTAAATAAATAATCATGGCTAGAAGAATCGGTATTACTACTTGAAGCTTTTCCACATTTATTACAATCTGTGCATTTGGCATCTTCACTCGAAAAGCCTTTCCGATATTTAGCAATTGATTTTTTAGTAATAGATACCATACTATATTATATGCACTAATTATATTTAAAAGTAATTGTCAATAAAAAAAATAAACTATATAATCTTTAAAATACAACTAAGTTTCAATCTAAGCAAACTAAAAAAATATTATTTTTGTTTAAATATTATACCTATTTTTTCTTTACCAGATTTAGACGTTTTAATTCCAGTAATAGATGCGATATCTTTAAGATAATAGCAGTGAAGATTCAACATTGAAATAAGCTCTTTGTTATGTTGTGTTAGATAAGAAGAGCCTCTGTTATTACTGGGATAAAACACACTCCAATACCCATACCCTTTACGTGTACAAATTTTATCAATCTTACCAGTAATACCTGTAATAATTAATTTGTCATAAGGCATCAAATCCTTAACTGTCAATTCAGTTGCCATTTTTTTGAATCACCAATATCTAATATGCGAGTTGAATATTTAAAGGTATGTATTAAAATCAAAAAAAAAATTAAATACTCATACCTCTTTCTTTCCTCAATCATATTTAGTAATCTTTGTCATAATAAGCAAACTGACCCACTGCTCGAAGTAACTTAATTTCCAGTTGAGACAATTCTGAATCCTCATTCGCATCCAATCCTACATCCTTAACGGCATCTACCATCTGGATGAAATTAAGTCGTCTGGCTTTGTAATTTGCCTGAATTACAAAAATTCTATTAGCATAATAATCTAAATCCATTTTAGTTCAATTCTCCTAGTAAGCTAGTATATATTATAATTAGACGTATTTGTATATATACTCATCTAATCTGACTTTTACATAAATACGACTGTGCCGTTTCGAAAATTATATATACTAATGGGTTCAATAAATATGTATATAGGAAGTAAAAATCATGACAAAACAAATAAGATTGAAGAAAAAATTGCATATAATAGAAGATTGTGGGTGCTGTCCCTATCATGGTAATTGGAATTATTGTTTCTTTGATGCAGATGTGGATGAAGATTTAAAAATTCCTGAGGGTTGCCCGCTTGAAGATTATGTAGAGGCGAAAACATGAATATAAAACAGCTCATCGTTGAACATATATTACTTGATGCAATAAAAAACTATTGTGAAGCATATACAGATGAAAAAGTCTCTACAGCATGTCTCAAATCATGCCCATTTTATGATCTTTATGGGTTTTGTAAATTATGGGAATGCAGAATTATTATACAGAGACATCATGAACAAACTCTTGGTGTTGAAGAAAACGAAGAGGTAAGTTAAATGGATTCATATGAATTTATTCACTTCTTTCTACATGACAAACACGCGGCTAAAATGTGGCATGTTGATGTGAAAAAAATATCAAAATGGTTAGGGTGTATAGATATACTCATTACATCAAAACAATCTAACTGTGAGATACGTGCTTCTTTGTTTAATATCATACCAACCGAATTTGGAAAAGCTCCAGAATCTTATATTAGCGTTGACTGTGCGAGTTTACGAGTAGGGTGTAATATAACAGATATCTACCTCATAACATGTTCTAATGACGACACTGACTTGTGGACAAAAAATGGTAGATTAATTGATATTATTATGAATGAATGAATTGATACATTATTATAAAATAAAAAATAATTTTGGAGATAATTTAAATGACTAAACCCACTAACCAAATTAAAAACATAGTTATGGATGTTCCAATTAGTTATTACGAACATTACACTAACACACACGCTTTAACACAGATTGAATTGTATTGTCAAACAATATGTAAAAATGTATGCGCAGATATGTTTGAAAATAAACAAATATCTTGCGATATAATTGAATTAAGGGATTATTTATTAAATCGAACAATAAAATCAATTGTATCTATCTTTGATCTTGATAAACTTACCGACGAAATAGGCCCAACATACCCGACAGAAAAATTTCTCGTATGTCTTCGTGAAGATTATGCCGGTATCCATGAACGAAGAAATATTCATAAGTTCGTTGATATTTTACGACAAGTGTGGTGGAATTATAAGGATGGAGTTATATATGATAAAGAAAAACAAGAATTAACCTTGTATACTATGGGTTGGTCAGGCAATGAAGCAATCATTGATGCATTACAACATACATTATTTTGGCATTTATATTGTAGGAAAGTAAATGTAGGAAGTTATTATACATTTACTTT
>CAZQHN010000018.1:0-3796 GCA_964593745.1 uncultured Gammaproteobacteria bacterium | reverse complement strand
CGACCGCTACGAAATCCTTAGCGTGCGTAAATTTCCGTTTGGTGGAGTGACCCCTATATTAACGCAGCTATCTTCCCGGAACCCTAATATTGCAAAGAGGTCGCGTGGGCGAGTTAAGTAGAGGTTTGTGCCTTGTCACCGCTCAAAAATCCTATGGAACTTTAGTGTCGTTTGTTTAAACTCACCCTTTGTTCAGCCGCTGATCAATCCTCGTTACTTCTGTAAGGGCCAACCACAAGCCGGAGAAAATTGACCTCTTTGAAGGTGGCGTCAATGATAAGCATCATAATTGGTCTAACTGGCATTTCTAAGTTTAAATCCACCCTGGTTCGCCAATTTCTGGCGTCTTCTTTTTTATAGGCGACACAAGGGGTGTTCGAGCGCCAGTAATCTACACTTTGTGAGAGATAGTCCCAAAATCTAGGGAACTGAACTTTACCCCCATAGGAGATTACTTCAATACCCTTGTAGGATGAAGGGAAGGGAAAATTCTGGTCTAATGGGAAGGCTTTAAATCGATTTTTCCCAAAAGAAGGATCATACAGCATAGGAACATCATCCTCCCAAATAACAAAAGCATGGCCATCGAGAACGCCCTTACCAGCCGTCACAAATGAATAACATTTTAACGTGGATGTAGAGATGTTCCCGGGAAGAAGGTCCACGTAGTCGGCAGGGTTTGACATGTCAGTAGGTGGTATTTTCTTTTTTGAATGGGTTTGTAGTGTTAGGGGTTCACTCGCATATGAATTCAAAGAAGTTGGGTTAGGAAGCGTAGAGGTTGGGGCCGTTTGGTTGAGCCCCGGGTCAGTAACTATCATACCCCCCCAGTATTCTGGAGATGAAGGAGAATATGGTGGGTCATCAGGCCTTACTGGCAATTGAAAGTTATCCGACACCTCGAAAATGGAACCCACCTTCGACGTTGGGTCGGTAACTGGATACAGAAGATACCCAAACCGACGAAGGCGTGGCCTCGACGGAGAATTTTCGGCTGGAATACCCTGCAATTCAAGTGATTTGTAGAACAAGTTCCCCAAGCCTTGGCACATGCCACCATTTTCTTTAATTACATGAGAAGTGGATGACGCATTAGACGCAGCGTACTTCAATTTCTCTTCCACGTTCCACCACCACTGATAAAATCTGTCAATTAATGATTTTTCATTTGAAGATACCGAACTACCAGATAATGCTGCAACTGAATCGGAAATACAATTAAGAAAATAAATTCTTTGAAAATTTGAGTTTGGCATGATCTTAAATAAAGCAAACACATTTGGAATTTTATACTCCTGAAGCCCAGGAACGGCTAAGGTTAGCGAATAAAACCCTATTTTATCTGGAGTTTTTATTGTTGCGCCGCTTTCAAATAGGTGGGCATGACCAAACTGAATCATTTCGCCAGAAGCATCAAACCATTTGAAGACCAATTCTTCCAGTCTGTGGTCAATGATTGGTTTTAAGGTCAATTCCGAAGAAATTCCAACCGCCAGTGGCTGAGTTTCAATTTTCCCATCCTTTTGCCGCCAAACCCAATGACCGTTTTTCGCGTAGAGTTCAACCCATGAGTTTGCCGAAGTTACGCTAGCAATTCTTTCTAAATGATCGGGTTTATCTGGGATCACTTCCCAAGCGAGAAATTCGCCTTTTACCGTAAACGCTTCTTTTGGAGCTTCGACCCCTTCCTTTGCCGGAATATTAGTTTCATGGGGAATTGCTGAAAAATCGCCAACCGCCGACAAAATATAATTTCCAGGTAGAGGCCTGGAAACCTTTATCGTTGGGGTAGTTTCAGAAAGAGGGAAACCATCGGTTGTCGCTGATGACAATAATTTCCACGCTACTTTTTCCAAGGAGACTTTAATGTCCGGATCCTTGTCGCTCGGGTACAACATCGAACTCTGGTTTGTAATGGATTCCGGAGTTAAACCAAATAGATATTTCGCTGTTGTCAGCTCATTTGTCCCAACCGTCGAAGGATCAATCTCTACCCTGGTAGCTATAATCTCATCCAGAGTTTTAGGGGAAACTACTTTTGAAGCCTCATGGAGAGTAAGATCCCGTTTAGCGTTCGTTCGTAATTTTGGAACCCAGTATGCCTTAACTGGTTTTTTCGCCGGAAAGAATATGTCAAGCTTTAGTTTGTCTTCTTCACTCCAAACTGCTTTCTTTCCATTTGGCAATTGCTGAATACCAGGGGAATGATCAAAACCGATGGCGTGAATCGGAGCCTGATTTGCAAACATCGATTTCACCAAAACGACCGGTGGGGAGAAATTCACTGGAACATTCTTATCAATTAGCACCTTCGTTTTGTCCAAGGTAATCGTGATAGATCCAATTGAGAATTCTCTGGTCATACCGACAATGGCCCGAATCGGTTCAAAGGAAAACGAGTATTCCGCTTTCGCATCAACAGTCCCAAACAATGTCATCGCAGGATCAGGGGCAAACATAGCCGTGGAGGCATCCGTTTGGATAATGGAAAGGAGAAAAGAAGCTCGAAGACCAAAAGCCGCGGGTTTTATGAATCGGCAAGTGCCAGACCCTGGCCCGGAGAGACCCGAATAGTCGACGTTTTCCTTTGGGTCACCACGATGTTCGAGGATGAGGGATTCTACTGTGACCCGTGCGTTATCGATTTTCAAAGAAGAACCGGAAGCAATAGGAATCCCGGCGACAGTCGCATTCAAAGAGACTGGAACGGTTGTTGATGCAGATTCCATTAAGACCACTTCTCGCGAGGGAGTAAGAACGAGAGACCAAGGAAACACATGGATTTTGCATTCCTCGGAACTTTGAACATCCGGCAGGACAGCCTTTATGACGTGATCCCCAGGTGATACTTTAGTCGGTGGAACGGCTGCAGTCGCGCCTTTTTTTATCTCTTCGTCATCAAAATACCAGATGATATTCTCCTTGTTTGGGAGGTCTTGATAAGCTGCAAGGGGAATCGAGCTGGACGCAGGAAATTGATATCCTTTCCTTGGATAAGCAATTAGTCGACCGATGACGGTCTTCGTGTCGGCTGAATGGTCGAACACTGTAGGCTTCGCCACGGGACTGGTCTTCGCCTCTTTGACCTCTACCTTGGCTTTTCCGGTGATGGTCTCGACCGCCTTGACCTTTGCCGAGTAATCGTATGGATTCCCTGTCCCAAGCGTTGAGCCATCTTTCACCCACACCACGGAGTTCACCTCAGCCTGGAAGTTGCCGTCTTGAATGAGGATGAACCCCTTTGCGAGCACTGGTGGAGGTTCCGATGGGGGCTCAGTTGGCGGTGAAGTTTGGCCAATTGGTTCAATAACAAACGTCAGTTTTTGCTGCTGACCCACCCAGATCGGGAAGCTTGCAGGATCAATAGAAGCTTTGACCAGGCTATAGAAATCTTCCGCTTCGCCGACCACGTTGTGGGATCCCAGAGGAAAACGACCGGCGGCACCGAAGGAGAGGGAAAGATCCAGATCAACGACATACTCCCCCACATCCGGCAACAACGGCTGGAAGACCGACCCGGAGGCTGTTGAACTACCGGGCCCTTTCCAGGTGAGCAGGAGAACCCCTGCTGGACCCGAACCGCCACTCAAAAACGGGATGGCGGGTGGCAGCTTCAAAAGGGGCTCAGTGCCGGGCGGATGCCAGGTGTAACCAGTCTCACCGAGGGTAAAGGTGATTTCCTTGGGGGCGAATGTCCGATAGGCCTTGGCAATCCCCTTCTTGGGGAAATCATCGGGGTTAAGAGTCAAGTTTCCGGGCTCTTCGATCGCCCATACATCAGACCGTGTGGCCTGAA
>CAZQHN010000017.1:0-3989 GCA_964593745.1 uncultured Gammaproteobacteria bacterium | reverse complement strand
ATGTATTTTTTGATCCTCCTTATTCACCAAGGCAATCTTCAGAATGTTATAAGTCCGTTGGTCATGCAGTGAATATGAAAACCACTCAATCGTCATGGTGGGCAAATATTAAAGATGAAATCGCAAGAATTGTAGACGTAGATGGTATTTGTATAACTTCGTGTTGGAATAGTAATGGAATTGGAAAATCTCGTGGATTTGAAATAGAGGAAGTATTACTGGTTGCTCATGGCGGTTGGCATAATGATACTATTGTAACTGTTGAACGGAAAGTCAGATGATTTTAAATATTTTTGAAATAAATGTAGTTTGCTCAATCTAATTTTAAAATACATACAATTATATATATAGAAAAGCAATTATTACATGTCATGAATTCAAAAGATAATCTTACAAAAATTGAATTGCGTCTTTCTTGTCCTCGTGGTCACATCAATGTCGCACCACAGCAAATTGAAAGATTAGAAAACGCTTTATTTGAACTTACTTCCAAAGTAAAGTTTTTGAAAATACAACTTCATCAAAGACCTACTGTGAAAAATAAAGCATTTATTGCTTCTTGCACTAAAAAATCAACTGATTTAAACAAACATGCAAAAATAGAAATTAAAAATTTTAAAAAAGCGATGGACATGGGCATGTATCCAGTTGCGGCGAAATATTATTTAGCAATTGATACATTGACAGCTGATGTTTATGATGTTATAGAAAAAATAATGGATTATTTGGATAATGCTTTTCGGTAACTACAACTGATACTTTGCGTGGTTGCAACGTTTCTAAATTTGCATCTAGGAAACTTAAACCTTATTTGCATAGAAAATAAGGTTTAAGTTTTTTTTTGATTACTATATATATGCCTACCTGTATTAATTACTAATTTTAAATTAATGTTTATCTAACTCTATATTGCAATCAGTTAATGCCGCACACTCTATATTACAATATGATATAGAGTATATCACGCTGTATATTGTGAAACTCGGTCGTATAATAACATTTAAATATACGGATGTCATATTATATTCATATGACAAAAGTTACTGTGAGTAAAAAGTTTTTAGATAATTTACCAAAATCTATAATTGCATTACGATTTGAATATTACGATAGTAAAATCAATGATGTTTGGGTTTCTGATTGGTATAAATATACACAAGGCAATGAAACTTGGTGGATAAATTCTGGAAATCTTAAAGCTATATCCAGTGCAACTTTAATTCAAACGTTTAATTCTATGTTAAGTCCTACTAACATTAGCAAACCTAAAATTATATTTGCGAGAAAACGTACAGAAAGTGGTAGTTTAACAAGTTTGATTGAATTGGATAAACTTAAAAAACGTATCGCAAACCAGAAAGCTAAATCTCTGATTTAATCAATATTTTTATTGTAATAACATTTAAATATACAGACTACATCTTATTATATATGGCAAAACAAACATTACCAAGTAATAAATTGATGGCTCTGTTAAGTAAACATGGAATCAGAATGGGAAGTAGCGCAATTGAAGAGTTAAACTCTGCTCTTGCTAGTTACAATAAAAGAATAGGTGAATTATCTAATTTTGTAAATAAAAACCCGACTGTAAAAAACAAAGCCTTTTTAACAAAACACAAAAAGAAACAAACTACTTTCAAACAAGATGCTCGTTATATAATTGAAGAATTTGGTTCTGCTATGTCTTTTAAAATGTATCCTTTTGCGGCAATACACTATGAAGGTATCAATCTTTTAATAGACAAAATTGACTTCGCTGTACGCGATATTATGCACTTTGGGCAAAGATATGCAAAATAATATTTCTTTCTTTTTTCATAATCAATGATTTATATAGTTATATATCAAACATATTTAATTATACCTAAATTTTTAATGACTTTATTTTTAATAAGAAATTATAAATACTATTACAGCCAATTATTATTTATACAAATGGAGTTATCTAAAATGAATGATGATTATATACAATCTATGTTGGAGTCTAAAGATTTTGATTTCGAAAATGAGAATCTTGCGAGTTTTGATTTTTCAGGTCGTGACCTTAGATGTGCAAATTTTAAAAATGCAAATTTATATAACGCTAATTTTTCAGGTTGTGACCTTAGACGAGCTGTGTTTAAAGATGCATATGTGAGTGATGCAAATTTTAAAAATGCGATTCTTCTTGGTGTTGATTTTACCGAATGTAATATTGAAGATGCAATTGTTTGAGTAAAAATGATAGATGAGGATTAAAGATGAATATTCACGCCGCAATTAAAACCGCTTATGCAAATCATAATTCCACATTCCCATTTGCAATTGAACACAAACATCGAAAAGACAAATGGGGTTTGTTTACTATTTATGTTGTATTTATAAGTATATCAGAACGTCCTACATGGATTAGACGTTTTGAGGATGATAATTCTGTTGCAAAGGGCGATACCTATTGTGCAAACATGTATGATTATCTGCATGTTGAATGGGAACCATCTGATGAAATTCCTGAAACTGACGCGCATAGACAACAGCGTGAAAAAGAAGAGAGAAACCAGCGTAAAAATATGAATGGAAAACTTAAAAACGGAGAGGGAACTTAAAACATGACGGTTATTCTATCTCGACATGACTTTGAGGATATACTGATTTACGCAGAACGATTTGAAATATTGTTTGTTGAAAAACCATCTGAAATTTATCCAATAATTGATAAATACATGACAGAATTAAGTTTAAATGCTGTTGATGTAATCATGAGGGATATTACTTGGAGAATGCAAGATTGTGAAGAATGGAATATTGATATGAATGACTGTTGGAAAAAGTTATTTACTGATTTGTATTACCTTGATGATCCGAGTGAACTTGCCGATAAGTTTGTTCTTTCGTATGACGAATTTGAAGCAATTATCATTAACGCTCAGAAATATGCGATTGGTCGTATGACATTTGCCCCACATACGGTATGTGAAATTATAAATCATCATCTTAAAGTATTATCTATTGGAACAATAAACGTATTGATTGAGGGTATTGAATGGAATAAAACTAATAATTGTCTTGGAAATTTACAAATTGATGCTCCTGTATGGATGAAAACATTAGAAAAGTTAAAACAGGAATTAGCGGTAAGGAATGAATGAAACAGAATTTTTACAGAAAATTAAAGACCTTAATTATAAAAAATGGGGCAGATGTCCAGACAGTTATGGAATTATGTATTTTAATAGCACAACCGTGAGCTTTACTTTTATTAAAGACTGGGCTGAAGTTGTTATGAATTCACATTGTAAACGGAGTCGATATTTGTTTGCTAAGGATATGTCGATTAAATTATCGAATATCGTTGATATTTATATCAAAAAACCTGAAGATGATAGTAGAGATAATTTATATATAATACTTAATAAAGAAGAACGAGATAGCTTAACTGGCTATCCAACTAAAATTCTTCATCGGAGATTATATGAATGTTAATTAAAAAAAATTAAAACTTATAAACCCATTATTTTTAATTAAATTTATTTGATATTCATGATATTTAAGTGTCATTTTTATTATAATATTTTTAGATAATTAACATCAATCACATTTGTGGTATCACTTTTGTGTATAACTCCCACCTTTTTGCTACCACTTTTGTGTATTAAAAACTCTTTTTTCTCACTTACATTATATTTGATTTATATTAAATTAAAATAGTAATTGTTGTTTAGTTTTATTTTTCAATTAAGATATTTCATTTGATTAGTTTTTCTCATAATCTTCTAACCTGCATTCTTTTGGAATAGGGTCGTCGGTTGATGGGAATAGTTCATAATCAAAATTACATCCCATATATTCATTATTATATATGGGACAATCATCGTAACATCTAGTTATGATATATTTTTTTTCCATTTTTTAATTTAATTTGTTTTTTCATTCTTTTACCTCTTCTTTTGGAAAAGTAAATGTATAATAACTTCCTACATTTACTTTCCTACAATATAAATGCCAAA
>CAZQHN010000016.1:0-4626 GCA_964593745.1 uncultured Gammaproteobacteria bacterium | reverse complement strand
GTTTTTGAATGATAGTATATTTCTGGCATTTCTTTTTTGGCGGGAATGATCGTTGTATATCGTAATCTATATATACTTAGATGATTAATAGTAACATGGAGCAAAGCTAGGAGGAGAAACTAAAATGAACCAAAAAGAACAAAAACAGATGAAAGCAGAAATCGTAGAACTCTCAAGCAGAATCAAAACCGCAAGCAAGGAAATCAAGAAGGAGCTTATGACTAATGTAAACAAGAATTTCCTCAAAGCGAAATCCGAGATTGTAGTCCGAGATGGAGGAGCTGGAGACCGGAATGCGGCAGAAATCGCAGAAGCCCAGATGAAAGTTATCCACGAAGAATCCAAGAAAATCGTGCAGAAATACAATTTATAATTTTTTCGTCGGAGCAAAGCAAAAATGACAAGGAACTATGATAAATTCTGCAAACTTTTTGACGAGAGAATTATTGGACTTAAGCGAGCTGTTGAGGAATTGGATAGAAAGAACTTGAATTGGCACTCGCACAAAATAGAGGGAATGTTGGACGCCGCACAGGTCATACTAAATGTTGATGAATGCAATAAGATTCATGCTAAATATGGTAATTATGATATTATTGCGGGTATAAACGTGGAGTTTTCTAAGAAGATGGAAAATTTATACGGCGAGCATTGGGAATGAATAACACCAATTTTCCCCTGACAGCGGCTCGCATGAGTGCGGAAAATTCTATAAATACAGGTATGTCATTTGAAAAATCAGTTAATGAAACAAGATAAAAGGAATTTGAGGTAGAAGTGGAAGATTTAACATTGAAGCGTGTAATATCTGTAATACTTATGCAGGAAAACATACGGTGTAAAAATGAAACTTTGAAGGCGCTATTAAATGCAAGCATAGTTAGTATCTGGTTAGCTGGATTTATCCTTTTGATGTTTGGCATATTTAGTATTTATTACTTATTTGTATGAAGTGAATCAACTGCCGGTTATTATCATTAAGTATATATATCTTAGATGACATATTATATGTATTCAATAACGGAGATTGAAATGACAACAAAACAAGAACTTAAAATCAAGATTAGGGAAGTTAAGGAAGAGACGAGATCTATCACACTTGAAGAAAAGTGTATGTTTTTGTTATCAACTGATATACTTTATTCCCAAAGACTTAGAGACGAGATTGAAAAACGAATGGATATGTTAGGTCTGATAAGACGTATCGGTTCAGAAAATGTCTTGTTCCGCACCGAAACCATACGGGACGCGACGCCAGAAGAGATTATAGCGTGGCATTGTGGGTGTGTTTGGGATAGTTGTTTTAAGACCAAATGTTTAGGGGTATTCGCACAAATTAGAAATGTGAAATGCCCCAAAAATGATGGGACGAAAAACCCGTGCCCAGCTAGAGACGAATGGGTAAAAGCAAAAGAACTTCTTGAAGGCAAAGAAGTAATTTTAGAAGTGATTTAAAATGAATTTGCAAGAAGCTATTGATTATATGCGAAAGACTGGAAATTCGGTTTTTGTAAAAAACCCAAAATATGTATCAGATTTTGAATATAAACTTGGAACATGGGATACTAGAGGATATACTTGTTTAAAACATAATCGTTTTTATCAGAACGGTAAACGAGTATGGCGTGATGTCGAAATGTCTGCGGTAGATATTTTAGAAGAAATGTTAAGTTGCACATATGAACCACATGTTGAATATTTGTCATTTATTGAAGTAATGAAGTTACTAAAGTCAAATCATAAACTTACCTTTACTCGAAAATATTATAGGGATTCTTATCGAGATGAATATGACAATGAACGTGGTGAATATGATACGTATTTGATATTTTCAGATGATGTAGATGGTGGTATTATGTTATACAATGCTACGTTTGGGGTGTATTTGCATCTGATGCCTGATGATATTTTAGCAACTGATTGGTATGTAACGGAGGTAAAGAAATGAATTTTCAAGAAGCTGTTAAATATATGCGTGAAACTGGAAAGACAGTTGTTGTAATTCATGGGCTGGCTCGCGGTAAAGAATATGTGAGATTTTTGCCTATAGAAAAATGGGAAAAACAACATGAGACAACGAGTAAGAAAAAAGTATAATTAATGGTTGATGTGCGTGATAGAGCATTATATTTAAATAGTTAAACGTCTTAGTATTATATGGGAATTAACTACGATGGCAATTAAAAAACAGCACACGAAAGCATATCTTACATTTGTTGAGCGATATAAAGAGGTTTCGCATGATATTCCAGGCTATATTTATTATAATAACTTTGGGGCATTGCAAGATGCAGAACAGCACCGTAAGAATATCATCTTAAAGGCGAAGAAAACACTGAGTGCTACTGAATTCGAGGAGTTTTTTAACTGGAAGATTGAATTTGATGAATTGTTCTAACTTTAATTTTTTTTTTTTTTAATAGTCTCTAGTTACATTTACAGAGATAGATTTGTAAAGGATATAAACGATGGTTGCCGAGAGTATTTATCTCATATGAATATGTAAAACAAAAATGAAGTAAGAAATGAAACAAAAACAATGTAACGGCTGTATCTTTTATGTTGATAGGTTGTGTAATGGAGGTTGTAAAAATACCTCTTATTCAGATATATTGACTCCATCTACACAAGTTACACTCAGTGATGGCAGTGTTCATACGTATTATTATTATTGCATATCGATATTTGAAATATGTAGTTGTATTTGGGCGAATGCATTCCGCGGTGGTGTAGACACTAGTGCTACTGGTTCGCTTCGGATAGTTAAATAGAGATAGGCATTAACTAAATAGATTTGGTGTAACTGCTTTTCTTTTTTGTGAATCGATATGTATAAATACTATTGACGTCAATTAATACTTGTGCAAATTGAGTTAGTATGGAGATATTTTTATGTCAGAATTTAAATGTAATGCTAAAATTAAAAATGAGTATAGGATTATAAATGGTGATTGTAGGACTATTTTGCCTACATTGGAAAGTAATTCTATTGATTGTGTAGTTACCTCTCCTCCTTATTGGGGATTACGTAATTATAATGTTGATGGACAGATTGGATTGGAAGATGATATGGAGACATATATTAAGACGTTAACTGATGTTTCTTCTGAAATTTATCGTGTATTAAAACCAGGAGGAACATATTGGTTAAATTTAGGTGATAAATATGCCACCTCTTGTCTTTCTGGCCAAGGAGATCCCACTAGCGGTAAGAAACCAAAAGGAGCTTTTGTTCCTCCTCCTAGAAAAACTGATTTACCTAACAAATGCTTGATGATGTTACCTGCAAGAGTTGCTATTTCTCTTATCTCATCAGGTTGGATATTAAGAAACGAAATTGTATGGTCAAAAACAAATCCTATGCCTTCATCTGCTACAGATAGATGCAGTCCTTCCCATGAAATGATTTATTTATTTACAAAAAAAGCAAAAGGATATTATTTTAATCACGAAGCGATTAAAGAACCGTCTGTTACAAATGATAAACGTTCACCAGCTGGATCAAAAGGAACATTAGGAAATCCGAATACGGGTTTACGAAATAAGATTGGAGGAAATAAATATTCAGGTAAAATATCAACATATTCAGGAAGTGATTATAAAATAAAAACCATGCGTAATAGAAGAGATGTTTGGAATCTTGCTACTGCGGGATCCGAGCGATCCGTTGATGCAGATGCTATTCATTATGCTAAATTTCCACAATCTTTAGTTAAACTTTGTCTTTTAGCAGGCTGTCCTGAAAGAGGAAAAGTTTTGGATCCTTTTTCCGGTTCGGGAACAACAGGAAAAGTGGCCGTTGAACTTGGATGTGAATATATAGGTATTGAACTAAATCCTGTTTATGCTGTATCATCAGAAAAAAAGATTAAGGCAAATAAAGATAATGAAATCAGGAATTAAATCGATACTTATAAATACTATTCCAGCTAATTATTACTTATACGAATGGAGGAAAAATGGAACTGAAAATTAGGATTAAGGAAGTTAAGGAAGAGTGGAAACCAGTATGCACGGGTATGAGATGTATTATCCATATCACAGAGAATTGCCTTTGGAGTATAGTTAATAGAGATGATGTAGAAACCGCATATAAAGATAGTGGTTATGTCATAAATACTATCAGGTATAAAGACGACACTCATTGTGAAGGACTTTTCCGCACCGAAACCATACGGGACGCGACGCCGGATGAGGTGATAGCGTGGCATTGCATAGGCATTGCGAAAATGTGTGGTGTCATGGAGTGGTGTATGGATTGTCCCAAATCCAAAGAGGATTTTTTATGTTATCGATTGGGTGAGGCTAGAGTTGCAGAGGAATTCCTCAAAAATAAAGAAGTAATTTTAGAAGTGATTTAAAATGAATTTTCAAGAAGCTCTTAAATATATGCGTGAAACTGGGAAATCAGTTTGTGGGATTGGGAGAGAGTATCAAATTATTCAAACTGATGACGTTGGTGTTGGTTCAAAATTACAACATAAGATATGTCGTAATATATTTGGGCAAGAATCTATTTGGATGGATACGCCGATATGTGATTTATTCATTTTAGAACAAATGTTAAGTTACACATATGAACCAGTTATAGAATATGTGTCTTTTGTTGATGCAGTGAAACAGATT
>CAZQHN010000015.1:0-5323 GCA_964593745.1 uncultured Gammaproteobacteria bacterium | reverse complement strand
TTCATAAAATTACAATGACAACCTTTATTAAGTAGTTATTTTCTGAAAAATTACATTTCTATTTTATTAAATTATAAAATTTTAAGATATGGAAAGTTGATATACTGTTTGTGCTAACATTTAAATATATAAACAACATACCAGTTACTATGTCAATTAGAACAGAGACGTCAGGTGGAGCTATACGAAAGCATAGTGCTAAATATATAGGTAAAATCACAGCGATGATGTTAAAATCAATTGCTAAAAAAATTGGACCCGTAGATAAAATAAGATTCAGTATGGGAAATATTAAAAACAGTAATCAAATGTATATTGATTATTATCCTCGTCATGGACTTAATCAGGGTCACACATGGGAAGATACAAAACCACTAATTATAACAATGTATTATCCGGATGGAAATTCTGCTAAAGAAGAAAGGAAAATGTCTTATTCTGACTGTGCTATATTCATTAATAAACTTTGGACAGATAAAGCATGGCAATGTAAATTACAGTTTACTTATTACGAAAGACCGAGTGAAATGAGTAAACACGATGTAGTTATTGATGTTGAATATAGAAATACTAAATACTCAATAGCAGGACCTCTGAATCTCAGTAAGAAAATTGGCGTAATAAAAGTTAAACCTACTATCAGAACTAGTCGGATGCCGTTAAGTACTACTAAATCAATAACTAAAACAAAAGATATCAATTCCCTAAATGGCAGGAAAACAGCTCCATCGAAAAATACAGTTTCTAAAATGGTAGGTGTCCGCCCTACCAAAAAGTGTAATTTCAAAAAACTCATCTAACTTCTTTTTTCTCTTTTAAGCGATTAGACCCGTTATATTTATAAACATTGCACCCAGCAACCTTATCGTATTTAATCTCGTGTTAACTCCCAAATTAAAATAAGCGTAATTTGAGCTTTGATTTTGAAAAAAAGACCGACATAAACCTATCGTATTTTTAATGAGATACAAATATATGAATTACTGCATTTAATCCATTCTATCGAATTAAATTAAGTAAAAAATAACGTAATTTAGATTCGTATTTTTTAAAAGCATACATTATTACAACCACAAATAGTATCCAAATACAATTAATCAAAATCTGATAACCGTTTATTTGCATTTTTATTTCCTGATATGATTACATATCTTTTGATATATTCTAATAAATTCCAAATATCATACTTACTTAATTCATATGCAGTTTCAACAATTGCAATTCTGTATTCAGGAGTAATGATGTTTATTGACATGCTATGTATTTGATCATACTTTGCTTCAGCTACAATATTCTGAATTAATTTCAATTTAGTTTCTTTAGTGTAATTCGCATGGCCACTTTCAAACAATGAGGTAATAGCACTTAAAAATATCACTTCATCTTTTTCGCGAATACAATCGATTTCTTTAAACACTTTCGGTTTAGGTGTCATGTTATAGTTCTCACATGTATACTTATACATATCAATTGGCTTCATTTCTATATATAAGTATGGGTTTTTAAAAATAACAAGTTATATATACGTAAACACCAAATAACTATGTATGGAAAAATTTTTAAAAAATTCTAAATACAAATCTATTTTTGCATTCATACTAATTACTGCGTTGTGTATTGGTGTTTTAACGGCATGCATCATAGGTATCGGTATTTTATGGAACGGTATGTGCGTGGGGACGGATTTATCAGATGTTTATGTTGGCACATGGGCATCTAATGATACCGAAAATCCATTGGCTATAACGCTTAATTCTGATTATACAGGATACATTGAAACAACAGAAATTCTCTATAATTTCACTTGGACATCCACGCTAGTTCCAAGCCAAGTTAATATTTTAATTGCGACTGATCCTATCCATTTGAAGGTTGATTTAAAAAATAAAGTGATCTATTTTTTCAGAAACTATTGTAGTGAAGCGATTCCGTTATATAAAAATTCAATTGAGGTTGAATAAATGGTATCACAGTATGCAGAAGTCGTTACTATTTTCATAGGTACACTTATGTTCCTTGCCCTAATAGGATGGGGGATAATAGGGGTTTTCGGCATAACTTATGATTATAATAATTGTATTGGAACATGGAAGAACGTTGATTTTTCAGATCAAGATACATGTATGATATTTTATGAAAATAGAAGTGGTAATTTCATTATAAAAGATGTAAGTTATCCTTTTACGTGGAAACCAGCATTTGGACGCAGTTATGATATATATTTCATAAATGGATATAAAACCGATATAACCATAAATATATATATAATACATTCTTCTACACACTATCCCATGGTTCATATGTTGAATTTTATAAAAGCAAATCAGAGGAAAACAAATGAAACAAACTTCAATTGATGCACTAATAAATATCAGCATACTCTTAGGAGTAATAGCAGGAATACCTCTTGGTTTTGGATTACTAATTTGCTTAGTTTTGCCTAATATAATATATCCTACTATTGATTATAATACATCATATTGGATTTATGCTGATGTTACCGGAGGAAGTCCATCAAATCCATTTATGATTATTTCTTTGGTTATTATATTAATAGCAGGTAGCATTGGCATATATCTGGAATCAAAACGATCACATGAAACCAAAATAGAAGATAAGAAATAAAACCAAAACACGATGTGTCGGTGAATGCAAACGCTTAAATATACAGATGACTTATGCATAGGTATGCCTCCAATTACTAAAGAAGCTATTGCACGAGATTTGATGAAATTCGATAAAACTCGCAGAGCAAAATTAAAGACCGTCGCACAATGGAATAACGAAGTAAACAAAATATATAAAAACTATATGGATATATACGAGACGCCTCTCGTAAAAGATATGACAGTTACATTATCTTGGAAAAATAGTAAATCTTATGGAAAAGTTCCACGTGCGTTAGTTATTATTAATTATACTAATGGTACGTTTAAAGCATTTATACAGAAATTAACTCGTCCAGATTTGGCTTATAATAAAACACTATCGTTACTTCAACTGGTATTGAATAATTATGCTCAGCAAAATATTTTGCATAAACGTCTTTCTTCAAATAAACATTATTCTGGTATTGTAGGATATGGCTTCGCAGACAACTTACCGGCGTATTATTTACATAAAGATGAAGGTACGTTCTACAATTTCACAATTAAAAAAACACCTACACGAAATGAATATGTTATAAAATTCAACTAATTTTTTAAGTGATAAATTTTAATTAGAAACTTATATATACTTTCGAATACTATTATTAGTATCGAGTGTTTAACACACTCTTGTAACTGGAGTAGATTCAAAATGGAAAAAGCTAAATTGACAGAAGCATTAAACGAATATATGACACCGAGCGAAACTCACAGTAACCACTGGGTGTTCGGTAAAAACCGTGCCTTTTTCAATGAAACTGGCAAAATGTTGCGTATTAGAAACGATTATTGTCAGATGGAAATTGACATCAAAACCATCTGTGATTGCGTAATGTGGAATGATACAATATATTTAGATGGTGCAAATAAACGTAATCTTATTTGTTTCAACAGCAGAACCTGATCCGAAGTCCCACCTCATATTAAATTTATAATTTTTTATTTTTTTTAAAAAAGGGATTAGATTAGTTTTCTGAAATTCGCATCGAAATTTGGAAGTTTACCAATTATTTTACTTGGTTTCTTAACAGATTTCTTGCACACACGGACGGTTGTTCTACCTTTTAACGTTCCATATTTTGCAGTTACTTTGTTTATATCTTGTATTGCACGCAGTGCGGCGGCATCGGGTTTATGATTATAGTGATCGATTAATTGATCCGTGTAAGTCATATAAGCTTTTCTTTCTCCATCAGTTTGCACTAAAGCAAATAAAGCATCCCCTACAGCATGGATATATTCTTTATTTTTCTTAAAACGATTTGCCCACTCATCACTATATCCTCCACCAAATGTTTGTCCAGATATAGCATTCCAATTGTCAGCAAATATCAATAAACGTTCAGTGTCCTCAGGTGTCAATTTATACTCTTTTGCACTTTCTAAAATGCGGTCACGTATACTTTCTTTCCCTACTGTAAATACATATTCTTTTGATTTCATACAATATATGTATTCGCGGTTTATATATTTAAAGGTAACGCAGGATAATAAAAATTAAATTTTTGAAATTACGAACTTCAATCCATATTTTTTAGATATAAGTTTGCTATACTGTGGTTCATTGATGGATTTGCGTAATATGGTAGTTACTTCTTTTGTTATGCTTTTTGAATTTATAACCGCGAATAAAGCATTTTGAGGACTTTTACAACCCACTATATATATATATATATATATATATATATACTATTTTAAACGTATAATTAAACATAAATATGTATAGGTAGTCTATACATAAAAAGATTACCAATGTAACTAAAAAAAGTTAATAATAAATTTTTACAATATTCTCCCAAGTTTCAAAATTACCAGATTTTTTAATATCTTTTCGAACTCCTTTCGTTGAAGAACAAATATAATCATTAATTCGAAGAATCAATCTATCTAAATCAGGATATGATTTCGAATAGTTAACCCATCCTTTCATCACTTTATTCGCGGTATCTAGTTTATGCCCAGTATTTACATATAAAATTCCATTTTCAAGTTTCCACGCTTCATATGTTTTTTGGGTTTTTAAATTCCCAGTCTTAATGTTGTATTTCGTAATTATTAGAGTATTAACAATATACTTTGCTTTTTCTAATTTTGATTTAGTAACAGGTTTAGTTAAAATTTCAACTGACATACTTAATACTATGACATTGTTATATATAAAAGTATGCTTGCTAATTAAAAAAAGATTTAGTATTTTACATCAGCTTTCCGCAAGCACGAATTTCCCATCCATCCAAATATCTGGTTTCAATCTGATGTTCTACTTCTTCCCATGTATAAAACATAGGTTTATCGACTGTCTTACACTGTAGCACGTAATTAACTGGATTACCTCCTTGATTTTCATAATGAGAAAGTTTAAATTCACCATTTTCATTATGATAAACATAGATATCTCCAGAAATAAGCGTATCCGTGATTAAAATATCTGTAATTTCAGCTTCTTTCATCACTTCATATGGCATACTTTCACGGCGAAGATTTTGAATTTTTTTCGGTAAAGACATTTTATTCTATATAATATATGCGAGACATGGTTATAAAGCTTTCTATTTATAAAAAACAAAACTAAAACATATAAAAATTATTTACAAATAAGAATGAATAATTATAAATATAATAATACCTAATTATATAATTGATTAAGTATGACACTTGAATTAAATAAAATCTAT
>CAZQHN010000014.1:0-6203 GCA_964593745.1 uncultured Gammaproteobacteria bacterium | reverse complement strand
TCTTGTGATATTACAGATGAATCTGTATGGTTTGGAATGAAATGTAATAAAGGTGAGTGGCAACCAATCAAAGAATGATGATAATGAACATAATAACGAATTATATTAAACTTACTAAAAGTAACTGTAAAAAAGTAGGTAGTCTTTCTTTAGCCATGTTGTTTCTTTTAGCTTGTATGGGGAGTACTTATATTGGGTTAGCATTCCATAATATCATAGTTATGCTCGTTTTGATACCTGTATTTTTATTAATTGATATATTAATCATGAATGCGTTAGATTAAATGCGTATCTTTAAATATTATTAACACATATAAGTATATGATGTGAGATAGGGTAATCAGGTTATCCCGCTAGGCTCATACCCTAGTATGCTATCAGTTCAAATCTGGTTCTCACAATTCATTCGCGCGGTGGGCCGTTAGCTCAACGGTAGAGCACTCGGCTCATAACCGAGCGGTTACGGGTTCGAAACCCGTATGGCCCATTTTATGGATATGTTAATGAATCGTGTCTGGGCAATGCCAAATAAAAGCACCTATTCCATTCTGCCAATTGCTCAATTAATTGAAAAATGGCAGGCTCAAACCTCTGGTAAATGGATTGACCCATTTTGTGGACAAAATAAATATGCATCTGTGACAAATGATTTGAATCCTGAAATTGTGGCTGATTATCATTTAGATGCAATTGACTTTTTGAAATTACAATCATGCGCTCTTCAGAATGTATTTTTTGATCCTCCTTATTCACCAAGGCAATCTTCAGAATGTTATAAGTCAGTTGGACATGCCGTGAATATGAAAACCACGCAATCGTCATGGTGGGCAAATATTAAAGATGAAATCGCAAGAATTGTAGATATAGATGGTATTTGTATAACGTCGTGTTGGAATAGTAATGGAATTGGGAAATCTCGTGGATTTGAAATAGAGGAAGTATTACTGGTTGCTCATGGGGGTTGGCATAATGATACTATTGTAACTGTTGAACGAAAAATTAAAAATATGAATTAGGTTTAAATATACGGATGTAATATTATATTCACATGACAAAAGTTACTGTGAGTAAAAAGTTTTTAGATAATCTACCGAAATCTATAATTGCATTACGATTTGAATATTACGATAGTAAAATCAATGATGTTTGGGTTTCTGATTGGTATAAATATACACAAGGCAATGAAACTTGGTGGATAAATTCTGGAAATCTTAAAGCTATATCCAGTGCAACTTTAATTCAAACGTTTAATTCTATGTTAAGTCCTACTAACATTAGCAAACCTAAAATTATATTTGCGAGAAAACGTACAGAAAGTGGTAGTTTAACAAGTTTGATTGAATTGGATAAACTTAAAAAACGTATCGCAAACCAGAAAGCTAAATCGCTTCTCTAATCAATATTTTTATTATAGTTACATTTAAATATACAGACTGCATCTTATTATATATGGCAAAACAAATTACTCCAAATTGGGTTAGTCGATGTGAAGAAATACGTTTAGATAATATTGCTCGTGGTTTTATAGCAATTCTTGCTACTAGAGAAATGGGTGGGAAATGGAAGTGTATGGATGCTTTTAAAAGCTATAAAACAGATATGAGTAATTCAGAATTAGCAAATAGAATTAATCAAATAATTAAAATAGGAGATGCTAAAAACTATGTTTGTGCAGGACGAAAATCTAATGATTGGACTAATCAAATGCCTAGACATAAAAAATTTAAAATTTTTAAATTTTAAATTATAATTATCATTTTTATTTTTATAGAAATTTATATATACTTTTACAGCCAATTATTATTTATACAAATGGAGTTATCTAAAAATGAATGGTGATTATATACAATCTATGTTGGAGTCTAAAGATTTTGATTTCGAAAATGAGAATCTTGCGAGTTTTGATTTTTCAGGTCGTGACCTTAGATGTGCAAATTTTAAAAATGCAAATTTATATAACGCTAATTTTTCAGGTTGTGACCTTAGACGAGCTGTGTTTAAAGATGCATATGTGAGTGATGCAAATTTTAAAAATGCGATTCTTCTTGGTGTTGATTTTACCGAATGTAATATTGAAGATGCAATTGTTTGAGTAAAAATGATAGATGAGGATTAAAGATGAATATTCACGCCGCAATTAAAACCGCTTATGCAAATCATAATTCCACATTCCCATTTGCAATTGAACACAAACATCGAAAAGACAAATGGGGTTTGTTTACTATTTATGTTGTATTTATAAGTATATCAGAACGTCCTACATGGATTAGACGTTTTGAGGATGATAATTCTGTTGCAAAGGGCGATACCTATTGTGCAAACATGTATGATTATCTGCATGTTGAATGGGAACCATCTGATGAAATTCCTGAAACTGACGCGCATAGACAACAGCGTGAAAAAGAAGAGAGAAACCAGCGTAAAAATATGAATGGAAAACTTAAAAATGAAAGTAAGTAAAGATAAATTTCAAATATTCACAGGTTTGTTCAAAAAGAAGATTATGTTTGGAATTCTGTGTGTATTGCTCGTGACAACAATTTGTATATCTGGTTGTATATCGACAGTTGAAGCTTCAACAACTGAAATTCCAACACTAACAGGGCATGAAAGTGCGTACGACCCTAATGTAATTTTTGTATATGTCGATCCTCAAACAGGAGTAAATTATCTTATATATTCAGTACCACTTTTACCTGGTGGTTTAGGCGGGATGTGCCCAAGATACAATGCTGACGGCACGCTCTATGTATCGGAGATCACATCATGACAAACATCATCGAATGTGTGCTTAAAAACGGAGTATGCAATCTAACGAAATGTGGTACGAAAAGGGAGGTATAATAAAAAAATGAAAATACATATGATATTTACCATACTTGAAGAACATGAAATAGAACGAGCTAAAGATTTAGTTTGGTATTTTGATGAATTTATCAATGAAGTTGTTGGATTAGAGTTATCTATCGATTCAGTTGAATTTATAGATGCTGAGAGGGACATTAAAACATGACGGTTATTCTATCTCGATTTGACTTTGAGGATATACTGATTTACGCAGAACGATTTGAAATATTGTTTGTTGAAAAACCATCTGAAATTTATCCAATAATTGATAAATACATGACAGAATTAAGTTTAAATGCTGTTGATGTAATCATGAGGGATATTACTTGGAGAATGCAAGATTGTGAAGAATGGAATATTGATATGAATGACTGTTGGAAAAAGTTATTTACTGATTTGTATTACCTTGATGATCCGAGTGAACTTGCCGATAAGTTTGTTCTTTCGTATGACGAATTTGAAGCAATTATCATTAACGCTCAGAAATATGCGATTGGTCGTATGACATTTGCCCCACATACGGTATGTGAAATTATAAATCATCATCTTAAAGTATTATCTATTGGAACAATAAACGTATTGATTGAGGGTATTGAATGGAATAAAACTAATAATTGTCTTGGAAATTTACAAATTGATGCTCCTGTATGGATGAAAACATTAGAAAATTTAAAACAGGAATTAGTGGTAAGGAATGAAAACGAAATCTCAAATTATAAAGCCATAGGATAATTTATCTCATGAGTGGTTTCAGATGAGGTAATTATATATACTTATAATTTAAATATACTAATGAAAAAATTAAATTCAGTTTTTAATTTTTTCAGTAACGAAATGAAATCTTGAATTTATTAAACAAAACGATCGCACGAGTGAATTAGTATGAAATTAAACAAGTATTTAATGATATTAGTAATATTAGTCTGTATTACTTTAATTGGCTGTGGGACTGTGTCTGCTACAACAGAAATTGTAGTTGACACTTCAGTCATATCTGAAATGACAATCGACAAACAAGTAACGATTCCAGTTATTATGTATGATGCAAAAAACATCACATCCTTTGAAATTATCATTCCAAATAATATTACTGGAGTATCTATTTTAGTAAATCAGTCAAGACCTATGGATGATATGAGCGAAGGTTCGTCATATGCAAATCGATATTTCCCAAATTATAATTTAGAAGCGAATTCATCGTTAGTGTATTGGCATGATGTTTTGGATATAGGAGTAAGTGGTGAAATTATCACTTTGTTTTTCATTGATGTGACGGTTTACAACGCTGATATTTCTCAAATTCCGCTTGTGATTTCAGTAAATAGTCTGGAAAATTACGATGACACTTTAAATCTTGAAAATGAATATTCTATAATACAAGGATATCTTGAGATTACACAATTGCCAATTGTTTTGACGAGTATTAACGTTACATCCCCTAATGAAGGGAATGTGATAGAAGTTGGGACGAGTGGTGTGGCTTCAATGGAAGGATTAGATCAATACGGTGAACGCATGCAGGCAAGTGTTATTTGGGCCAGTTCTAATGATACAGTATTGCATATTACTGAATATGGTAGCTATACGGCGAATTGTAATGGTTCTGTGATTATTTCAGTATCATCCGTTGAGTTTCCTATGATTTCATCGCAGATAACGGTTTCAGTTTTTGAATATCCAGATGAATCGATTCTTCCATTTATTACTTTGCAATCCGGATGGAATTTCATTTCTGTTCCAAAAACACTTGATGAATCCACAAACACTGTAGAAAAGCTCTTTGGCGATATTGATACTGACAATCGTCATATTTTAATGTATGACGCTCGTGCAAAAAAATGGATATCGTTAAATAAAACCGACGTGATTCAACCATTAAATGCTTATTGGATTTATACTAAACACGGGGCTATTGTTAATTTTACATATTCAAACGAAGTGAATGAATCGTTAAGTAAACCTTTATATCCTGGATGGAATGCAGTTGGACTTGCGGCGACTGCGGATATTTCAGCACAAAGTGCCCTCGCTTGTCTCAACAATACATGGAAAACCCTCATTCCGTGGAATCTTGCGGATGGAAGTTATGATTCAGTAATTATCAACGGAGGCTTTGGTGCATACAGTCCAGAGCGAGTTATGACGTTAGGAATTGGATATTGGTTATATGTCGATTCGGAAGGAGTTTTAGTTAATGCTAAAACTCCTTTTGCTATCGATTTTGTCAACTAATGATATGCAAATAGTTAATTATATATACTATTGAAACTAATTACTATTAATTAAAGGATATGAAATGTATGTTTAGTGCAAATTTTGATGGTAATTTGGCTGGATTTTTTATCGGCGATAATGTAATGATGTTAGATGAAATTTATCTTCAAGATATAGAATCTTATATCAGAAAAACTATAACTGCTGACAAATTGTTTGCGTTCAAAAAAGTGGTCGATAATAAACAGGAATACAGACGTTTACTTCGTGCATATTATTTAGAATTATTAAATGATAAGCAGTTTCTTACGGAATATTATTCAAAATGGTTATTATATCAGTTATGGACTAATGAAAAATCTGATAGAAGTAAAATTATAACTATGTTATCAAATAAAGATATAGTTATAGGTGAGTTTATTGGAACATATTTATGGTGGGAAGATGAAAAATTAACCCTTGATACTCTCACCTCATCGAAAATGATGTTAGCTGTAAAAAATAAAATTTTACTGGAATCAGGTGATGTGGAATGCGTATTGAAGAAATGTATTGATCATGCCGTGTTTGATATGATGTATCATGCGGAATTTGAAAAATTAGGATATTTTAAATCAAAATCATGACTGCCTATGATTCTGATTATGGATTAGCATCCCTGCTTCTTGGATTGATATTTTTTGCATTAATAGAAATATTATATTGGATTATTATCATTGTAAATATTCAATTAAACATAACATGGTCTATGATATTATCTCCATGTGAACATGTTTGCATTTTTATTGCATGTTTAATTGCAGGTTTATCTTTGGGATTTACGTATAAAATGTTGAACACATATTGGTAATTTAAAATAGAATTATGACTGAATTAATTAATGATTGGAAAGTATGTCCGATGATGACTTAAAGGTTCTTGATAGTGGTGACGATGAATAATATCGTAGATATGATACACGTCATTGCACAAATAGATGGGGGTGGGTTCAAGTTCGTAGATGATTTGGGAATGTCTACAATATATTTCAAGAAGAGCATCCTTCGGGTATTAGATAATTAATCTTAACTATAAAATGTGATTAGATATGAATGAAACAGAATTTTTACAGAAAATTAAAGACCTTAATTATAAAAAATGGG
>CAZQHN010000013.1:0-7296 GCA_964593745.1 uncultured Gammaproteobacteria bacterium | reverse complement strand
CCCATTAGTACAAGAACCCATAAAGATATATCGTGTTACCCGCAGCACCGGCATTAGCGCCAACGTCAACCTGTATGACGGTTCCAGCCGCATAACTTTTACCCTTTAGCGGCGTAGTGTTTGGTATCGGCATAACCGTTACAGCGTCATATTGAGCGTCCAAATTGCCGAGCGTATTGGTAGCCAAGAAGTCGGTAAGCGCCCCGACTTGCCCGATGGTTACGGTTGTAGTGCCAGCGTCAGCCGCCGCCACAATTACCGCGTGGGACAGAATACACCGCTTACCAGTAGGCACGGTGTATAGTGTGGTTTGCCCGTCGGCGGCAAATGAAACCGTTGTGGCAGAGAGCAAACTAACCGCTTTTTCTTTTAAGTCCATGTTACAACCTCGTTTTCATAGCAGACAACTTGATTATCACAGCAAACGATATTGAATGACGTTGCAGTAACTGCGGCCAAAGTCGTATCACCGGCAACGGTAAGCGTTTCGTCCAAAACAACATCGTCTGAAAACTCAAAGTAATCCTCATCCTCCATCCATGCCATAACGCCGTCATTGGTTTCGCCCAAGAAGCGGAGTTTGAAATCGGTGTCAGCCGCGCTATCGCCGATGTCGAAATACTCCGGCTCCGGCTCATCCGTGTCATACCAAAGCATACCGTTTGTCGGTGCGCTTGGCGCTTCGTCTTGTGCAATCACATTCAAATTAACAGTATATTTTTTATTGCCCAAGCCGTCATTAGTAGAAACAAAATCAATATCATTGCCGCCCTCAATTTTCTTTTCAAGGTAATCGGGAACCTGATCGTATTGGTTTATCCGCACTTTGCCCTGAATCGTGGCCAGTCCGGTTGTGGGGCTGTCAACTTTATTGGTTGTGGACAGCGACATTTTTAATGCCTCTGCCACAGACCGCCAGTTATCGGCCTCCCACGGCTGAAGCCCCATCGGAATCTTAATTATAAACGGTGTTCTCATGGAAGTTCTTTTACTTGCACCATAAGTTTGGGTGGCCTGATACGCATGGTGCCGGAAACATTGGTTGCAACATCGCCAGCCCTAATAGAATACCTAACCGCCGTACCCCTAGTGCCAACGTCAAGCCGTATGTGTTGCCATTGCTCAATATCGTCATCAAACTGCGAATTGGTATATGTCCAAGTCTGGTGTCCGGGGTGATAAAATGGCCTTAGCGATGTAGCACCGAACGGTTCCGTCGATTCTTCGTTGGAGTGCGTGTGGTAGTTAATATAAAAATCCGGCTCTAACGTAAACGCCCCACATCCCCTATATTTACAATCAAAGTCTAAATAGGCACGACAAATTCTCTTTTCATTGGGTATGCCAAGATCGCTATAATTGCTAACAATATCAATCACGGTATTATACATTGTTGGTTCAGTTTCGGTCTCAATAACCGTGTCCCATATCTCCCCCCAATATCCCTCTGGATATATTTTGTAAACATTATTGCTGGTATATCCGCATAAAATCACAACGGCTTCCAGTGATTCGGAACCATTTAGGTTGGAAACGCCAACACATTCAGTTACAGATGAATTAGATGTTGTGTCTATAAGGGTTCCAGCACTATTATATTTATAAACATAATTTCCCGATGTGATCGTGAATTGTCCTGACGAATTAACAAAAAACGATTTTTCCCAATTTGTGTTAGAAATAGATATAAACGATGAATTGCTCCATGCCGAATCAGAATAAGCGAGTTTCTGGACACTTCCCGTACACAAAATATAGTGTTCGGTGTCCGATACGGATACAAGATGTGTCGGAGAATAAGAGGTTGCAATTCCAGTATCAATTAAACTAGCCGTTGCCGTGGCCGCAGTTATATCTGTTATTTTTGTTAGTTGATAATTTGTTGTTCCGGTATGTAAAATATATAAATTATCACCATAAATATCCATTCCACCGGAACTGCAATCATTCATTGAATACGCCGCTGAATAATACACGGCATCTGTTGGGCTAGAACTCGGATCGGAAACTTTATGTAGGGCAAAAGTTGATGACGACTCGGATGCGTGAGTTTCCTTTATATAAAACAGGCTTGAGCCATCATCATTTATCTTTATTCCATTTTCAATACTATTACCAACATAATCTAATATTGTTTCCGATGTTATTAGTGTACACGCACCGGCATAAGTGGATTTTAATATCCAATATATTTGGCTTCCACCGCCAACTTGCGTGTATATATCACCAGAAAATGTGGGAGAATCTCTGTCTGTTGCATAAACCGTCGTTGGTGATGCCGTTAGACCGCTCCAATTACGAGAGGTGTAGTCAGCCGTGGTTAAATCTCCGGTTCCACCAATCGAAACATTTATTGCGCTTCTGCCATCGGTAACATAAATGTTGTCGTCCGTGTCAACCGCAACATCAAGCCATCTTGCCGTTGGATAGTTTGGGTGTATTTTCCCAAGGGCAACCCAATTTTTATAAACATCTCCATCATTGGCGACACCATATATATCCCCATTATATGATGCACACAATCCGATCCACGAAACGGAGTTTGTAAATGTTTGAAATGCACCAGAGCCATTGGTTCTTTTCCACATAAGCGTTGACCCGGCTTCATTAACGTAAACGCTCCCATCCGAATCTATCGTTATTGCACCCAGGGCGTGCGTAATATTTCCATCAATAGCAACGGAATTGTCAAGCAAAGAAAATCCGCTGGTGCCATCGGAAACATATAGTTGGGTTGTAGTTGTTAAATATAATTCTCCCGTTGTTGGGGAAACGCACAGGTTTGTCGGTACGCCAGACCATCCGGTTAGGGCGGAAACAAGCGAAAACGCCCCCGCACCATCTGTTTGCTTATATACACCAGCTGTTGCTCCGGTATGATAATATAAGGCGTAAACATCACCCTGAGAAAATGGATTTGTTGTTATGCTTTGCCATCCACGGCGCGGGGAAACCTCCAGTCCAGTAAAACCACCAAGTGCCGGTTGTGGAGATTTCCCCATAACATAAAAACATTCATTTGTGTCATCTTGCACAAATGATTTCGGATATAGGTTGGGGTAATTATCGCCAGTTCCAAGCGCCGTTTTTATGGTACTCGTTGAAATTAAAAGAGATGCAACCCCAGCGTCAGTTATTTTAAAAACATTAATGCTTGAATCTGAATCCTCATCTCCTGCAATAACGTAAACATTATTAGATGAATCGGCAAATGAAAATAATGGGGCGTCAAGGGCCGTGCCATCGGCACCCGTTGAGTCTAACAACTCAACCGCCGTACCAAGGGTTTCCGGCGGGAAGTCATATTCTCCCTGGTAAACATAGGTTACCGTTCCTGTAGTGCTTACAATATACGGAATCAGTATTACCTCGTTGCCCAACGAATCGTGCGCCATTGCGAAGTTCGTTTCATACATCTTATCGCCATTGGAATCACGATACACATATTCAGACCACGAATCGCTTTGCAGATTATAGACAAAATGACGCTGTTCGGTAATCTCATCACCAGCCGCATTGCGCGTGAGGAAATTTACATGATACAACTGCCGCGCCGTGTGATAAGCGCTGTCAATAAAATGCTCTGCGCCATCAGCCATGAAAGCGTTTATAACGTCCTGTATGCGGCTAGGCATCATGTTACCGTCAGCGTCCATACCGCCGCCGCTTATGTTCTTTATTGAGCCGCCGTTATACAGAATGAAACCAGCATGAGAAAGCCAAATGGCCGAATCATTGCCTACCGGCTGAATACTTCCGGTCGCCACACAACCGTAAGTGCTTGAAACAACATCTTTTGCCAATGCCGCCGTGCCATCATCGCTTACACTTTCGGAGAATTGATCTAACAGCCAAGTCCTACGCCGCTTGAATACCAGAATGTTTTTCCGTAACGGACACAGCCCCATCATTTTGTCGCCGTCTTTCGGATCAAATGTCTGATAGTTCATGGCTGGCATAAGTTCTGGCTGATCGAGAACAGACCAATGCAACGTGCCGTCCGTATCTACGATCCACAACCTACTGCCAGCACCCAGAACGAATTTGCCCAACGGCGGCACATCGTGGTTAAATTCAAGTGTGCTCAGGGTATCCCGGATGGAATCGTCACTTAGGGTTATGGTTATCGTCGCCGTGGCATTTTTGACTTCTTCGCAGCGATAGGCGTAACTGCCGGATTCACCGTAAAGTGTCCTGTATATACGAATGTGCGTAACATCGAGATCGGTGCAGGCCACAACCGTAACAGTAATGGCCGAACCCGCCACCGTCACCGGGGATGCGGGGCTGGGGTTTCCCTCAACGGTATAATTATCGGAATACTTTTTAACGTAGGTGTAATATACGTTATAGTCGCCAGCGGTGATTTCGCCGCCAGTAGTGCTTGCTGTAACCGGGGCATCAGCCGGAGACGGAACGCCAAGCGTGTGATAATACGTCGCATCCTCAAACCAGTAATTAGGATTCGTGCCATCAACTCGGAACGCTCGGTCTTGCAGCGCCGCCCATTGCGGATTAACGGTGTCACCGCTGGAAAGTCTGCCGAGTATTTTTGCCCATGTAACCTCATAGTCGGTTGTGCCAGTAACCAAACCCCCAATGACCTTGCACCGCGTCGCAGCCGCAGCCTGCGTCATTTTCTTTACTGATGCGCTATTTATATCGCCAGTAAATGCGGTTGTCGGGGTAATGGTCAGGGCCGTTGTGTTGGTTGCGGTTATATCGAATGAATATACACCAGACTCGGTGATAAGCTCGGTTCCCGCCGCACCGCCGATGCTAACTGAAACAGATTGCGATACGGACGATCCGACCTCCGCATACCAATAAACGGGAATCCTGTATAACAACTCTGCCCCATTAAGGTATGTGGATTTCGGTTCGTGTGTGCTTTCCGTATAATCGTAATTGGCCGGTATATTGGCTGCATCGGGCGTAATCAGTTTTACAACAGAACACCACTTGTCAATCTTTGATGGAATACGCGGAGATGTTTTTTCGATACTCCCCACCCAATCGCTCGACGGCACGAGCCGTAAGCCGGTGGTGTTAGTTACATATCTGGCAATGTAGGTGTGATAGCCAGAACTGGCTATCGTGCCAAGCAAATTTCCGCCGAGATATACCGATAACCCCGTTCCGCTTGTGTGCGTAACGTATAACTTTACAACATAAGATTGACCAGCTACAACGTCGAAATCTTCACTGGCGTTTAATGCAGTAGTAGCACCGCTGGCATGAGTCCAAGTGGTAAGCCATATAATTTCCGTGCTGCCGGTTTCAGTCGTCCACGTTTGCCCACTATCGGCGCTGGCATACGTCCATTTTCCAGCCGTGCTACTGCCATAAATAGTAGGAAACGTAACATCTAAAACAACACGATATTTAGTCGCCGCAACAATAGCCGTTTCACTTGTGGCAACCAGGGCCGTAGTGCCTGCCGAGTGTGTCCATTTCGACGATCCGTAAGTCCATCCCGCCGTGGGAGTCCACGTCGCAAAATGCTCGACTTCCTCTGCACCAAAGGCAGACGTATAGGTTTCGCTATTGTCAATGTCGGCATAAATATACCTCGTGCCGTCATTTTTAAGCAATTCAAAGACTTCCTTGGTGCCACGGCTGGCCTGACAGGTTTCGGTATCAGCCAACGTGCGCTCAAACGGCCTACGCTCCGCCGTGCCGTCAGGCAGAAAAATAACATTCTCCGCCTTAGACAAACCGCCGGGAATCGTAACGCCGTCAAGATACAAACCTTTGAACGGCGCTACGGGGATCATCTTTTTTTCGATAGGCACTTAGTTCTCCATGTCGTAATCGGAGTCAATAATACGGCTACCACCGCCGGTATATTGAGTGATAATTGCATGACGCAGGGCTTTCAATTCTTCGTAGTAAGCCATCTGCGCCATTTCCTTGGTGCTTTCCTCCCTGATAAGTTTTGAATTTATAGCCGCTTTCATGGCAATCAAGCCCTCGTAGCCGGGAATAAACTCCGGCTCTGTGGCATCGGTTGACAATTCAGCAGGCATTTTCGTATAGTAAATCGTGTAAACGTAGGTGCTGGCATCCGGTGTGGGGCTGAACCGGATATATCTGCCAGCGGTGTCCCACGCAATCGGCTCACCATTTGCAAGCGAATAGTTAAATGAATCCAAATTTCGGTGCTTTAACGTATAGCCATCGGAGTCCGCCAACCGCTTTACCATGACACAATCGCTCGGCAACGCCACATACTGCGTAGAGGCCGTGGTAGTAACCGTACTGGTGGTCAGGTAAAACTTTTCATTCCATGAGTTAATAAGGCCAATCAGTTCACGATACGCCTTATTGATCTCATAGTTGGCCATCGTAGCCGTTATAATGGCGGTATGCGGCTGATCTATCCATTGCCGAAATTCAGTAACCAATTCGCTTCTCGTTTTCATATTTGCCCCTTAGTAGAAATACAACGGCTTGTCCAGGGTGCGGCACACATCACGCACCATGACCTCTCTTTCGTCTGCGTCTTTCAGTTCCGTTTCTTTTTCAAAATCTTCTCGTTGCCGCATAATCTTTTCAAACTGCTCGTCCATGTTTTCCCGATAACGCATATTGCGGCCAACCTCGACAAGTTCATGTTTCTGCTTATCCCACGGATAAGGCAAAGACCAACGCCGCTTACCACGCCATACAATGTCGTAGTAATGGTCAGACGGCGCAGGCCCGGTGCGGCACTCATATACCTCAATGCCGCTCATGCCCATAAGCCGTTTTGCGTCGCGGTCTAGGTTATACCTTCTCGACTTCATTTTCCTTATTGTAATTTTTCCACGCCTTGCCGAACACTACCGGAGCGGGCTGCTTGCCCTGACTCTTTTCAAACCACTCGTAGAAAAACACTTTGAACGCTTCCTTGTCCATGCCATCGGGGAACTCGCTAAAGTCAATGGTCTTGCCATCGTCTTTCACGGTTTCGGGAATTTTCACCGCTTCCAGTTCGGCCAGTTTTGCTTTCAGCGCGGCGTTCTCGGCTTCGATAGTAGCCATTGTACGCTCGGCTCTGGTCTGGAATTTCGTGCCGTAAACCTCATAATAAACATCTTCGGCACATTCCCTTTCGTGAGCAAAGGTCTGTTTCTTTAGGTTAGCCGCAACCAGATCGCTTGCCTCGTCCATGCTCTTGCCTTTGAAAAGATGGCGATACCACATACGGTTGCGGTACTGGCCGTTAAGTTGCTGCGGCTTTTCGCGGTGCTTGTGGGCGATTTTCTTAGCCGCGTCATTCAATAGTTCCTGCAAAGCATTTTCGGTACTCAT
>CAZQHN010000012.1:0-7953 GCA_964593745.1 uncultured Gammaproteobacteria bacterium | reverse complement strand
CTGAGACTGAAAAGCTCAGATAGTTCTTAGCGTATATTTTCACACGAATCTGGCTGATACCCTTGTATTGGCGGGCTTTTGACAGCTGTCACCACGCCAACCTTCTCAAAACTCGTTTTCTTGGTACCCTCTGGGAAGTTGGTTTCGAGAATGTTTTTCGAGACTTCGGAAAATGCCTTGAAAAGGCTATTCACGGATTCTCAATGCGTTGGTTCTCAAAAACCTAGGTTTTTGAGAAGAGCTTAACGTACGTAAATTTCCGTTTGGTGTCGTGACCCCAATATCATCGTGCTCTGGAACACGATTTACATTGATGCGGCATTGGCTCAGCTGCGGAAGGAAGGCTATCCGGTCCTGGATGAAGATGTCAGAAGGCTGTCACCATTCGGTCATGAGCACATCAACCTGCTGGGCCGTTACTCTTTTGCAGTTCCCGAGGCAGTCACACGGGGAGAACTCCGACCACTGCGAAATCCCAATGATTCGGAGATTTGACCGACCACACTGGCCGACAGGTTTTGAAACTGGCCAGTTCTTAACGGAGTTTTACGTTCCATTACTCCCCAAACCCCTACTCCCCGGACCCCAAGGTTAGCCGCATGACGTGAAACTTGAGCCTGACAAAGTAAGGCACCTACTCTGGATTTAGCTGAGTAAACAGATTCTGCATAAAGGCAGTAATCACCTTAAAACCAATTGGGTTAATTGCACCTCTAAGCTGGTTTATTTTCATGCGAATCTCAAGTAGCAAAACAACCGCATTGACACGATCAAATGGAGCAACTGAAAGCTTTCTTAACCTTAGAAAGAGGGACGTTAGATCGCCTGGAATTGATCCTACAAAGAGCAAGGAGTGTTTGTTAAGTAAATTAATGCACAACAAAAAGGAATTTACACTTGTTAAAGGGCCCTTATAAAAGGGTATTTCTTGGGTTGGCTTATTGCCAAGGTTCGTTATTCGCCGAAGAATAAAATCTGAGAAACACGCCTGGCTTTGACGCGGAACCAGGCGATTCTGATTTTTCAAAACAAAAAAGCAGGCATCAAGGTATCTTTCCGTGCTTATAGCATCGCTTGCGAGAATAAATTCCCACTCAATTAAAGCGTGACTTCGAGCCTCAATCTGGATTGGTTGTTCATCACGAATGATTGCCTCAACCAAGGAGGGATTGGCTTGAGCAATTTTCGAAACTTGGGCAGCAGCTAACGGGGTGTCAACCCCGGCAAACAACCCCAACAAGTGTTCCTTTGATAGTTCGTTTGCCTGCAAACAAAAAACATTGATTAGCAGAAGGAAAAGAAGAGCATATTTCATTTTACTCACCTACGAGAAAGTATGAAGAGACCGGCTTCTTTCGGTCATAGTCAAGAATCATAATTGCCTGAAATGAAGCAATCTCATCGCCTCGGGAATAGTAACTACCATTCATAAGATTCTTCTCGATGTTTGGGTGAACGTCAGTGGGATGCTGAATCAAAACGTGGCCAAGTTCATGCGCAAGGTTCAAAGTTGCCGT
This sequence comes from uncultured Gammaproteobacteria bacterium, assembly GCA_964593745.1. Classification (GTDB taxonomy): domain Bacteria; phylum Patescibacteriota; class Patescibacteriia; order Patescibacteriales; family Patescibacteriaceae; genus Patescibacterium. Next base: position 6,436 of record CAZQHN010000012.1, on the reverse strand, counting down.
TCCCAGGGGGTTAATCATTGTGTCCAGAAACACACCGGCACGCTTATGATCATTAATTCTTTGTAGCGTGGACTTTTCGAAGTATGAATTTTGAGAAAAAGCCCAACCATCAGCAGGATGGAATTCGCTTGAGCCCAAAGGCATTTGAATTTCGAAGTAACACGCTTCTGTAAGCCAAAAGTTTACGTCGGTGGCACGACCTGCCGGCAACGTTTCGCTTCTGGCCGTTGAAAGAATTTCTTCCGAGGTTCTTGGAAAAACCAAGTAGCCATGGCTTACTGCCTGATTATAGGTTTGGTCGGCTGCAAGAGGGTAAAGTAAGCTAAGCGGCTTTTCCTTGAGATACATTTTTTGAAATCGTTCTTCGGCGGAGAAAGGCCACGATGCGGGCGTAAAAGTCTTGTTCTCCACCCAGGGAAACGAATCATTTGCAGCACCGCCATGACGGGTTTTTACAACCAGAAATCGATTTCCCTGCAACCAAACCGCTTGTGCTTTACTTATCATGGATACCAGAGTTGTCAGGCCCTCAGAAAGGCCTCGAATCCCCTTTATGCTGAGATAAACTGTTGGTTGCTTGATTCTGACAGAGAGAGGGATGGACTCGATAGCGTCAGAAAAAGCCACGATGTTTAGATTGCCCGGCAAAAAGGCGGTAAACCTGATTGTCGGTGTGGACGAGGCAGTCATACCATCATTTATAGCGCCAATTGTTTCCAAACCAGGAATTTGACTTTCGAGAATTTCGCGTTCAAGCTTGGTTGTCGCGGAGCCACCAATTAGCCGCCAATCCGCTTGGATTAAACCAAGTGGGTAATCATTAGCTCCAAAGCCAAAGGCATTAAAAATGACCTGTTCTTTGCGAAAACCAATTTCAAAGTTGGTAGGTGAGATGATGGACCCATTCAATCTAATCTCAATTCTTTCAAGTGGTGGCGGGCGAACAGAATAGAGGGAGGTAGCTTTTAAGACACCATCACCAGAAAATGCTTGAGGCGGAACATCAAGCTCCTTTATTGTGACGCTTGCGATGGCATCAATAACCCCCGATCCCACTTGGTCCTGAGAGAATTTTGTCGGGTTCTCGTAGGGTGCAAACGTCTTACCATTCTTTTGCCAGGTCAGATGTGTGAGCGACACCTCAAAGTTTTTTGTCGCACACGTGACGGTTGTCATGGCGGCCGCACCATCACCCCTCAAGAAGAAATTGAGTTCCTGCGTCTTCCCTACCGGAATCGAGAAGGAGGCGGGCACCACAAACGCCTGCACAAGGGTGGCAAGGGGAACGGCATTGGTCTCAAATTCCTGGGGCTCAAACTCCACTTCACCGGTATCAAACAGGAGTTTGGCGTTCAGGGTTATGGTCGTGCTGCCTGCCGTATCCAGGAACGGCGTGAAAGTATCGCCCTCTATTACCGCATTCTCGGAACCTTTCTTCCAGAACAGCGTTATGTCCTCAGCAACAAGGGCCTTTCCATCCGCCTCGAGGGCCGGATCAAGTTCAAGGGCCGGATCAATAGGCTTCTTTGGCGCCCATACATACTTCTGATCGCCACTTAACCGGAACTCCCCGTTCTTGAACTGAAATGTGCGTTTCGCGTTCAGGATGGCCTTGAGAGGGAAGTGCCCGTCTATTGCCCACCACGTGGGTTGTTGGACAGCCCAGAAATCGGCCCGGTTTTTTTGCAACAGGGTATACTCTTTGGTTGCCCCGTCAAATTGAGTTACCGAGAAGGTGCCTTTCGGCAGGATTGTGATTGCCCCATCCTTGGAAAAGGTGGCCGTTCCTTTTTGGCCTGAAACCGTCGCACTCGCGCATTGAGGCTCTTTCGCAACGTATGCAACCCCCAACGCCGAGACTGAGACGGCGGCATCCTTGTCCTTCAGGAACTCGATGCTGACCACGGAACCTGAAGCAATAAACGCGTCCTTGATTTTCACCTTGAAGTCAAAGCCCTGTTGCGCGGCCTGGCCCTGTTTTGGCGCGAGAAGCACGTTCCGTGCAGGCGAGAAACTCACAGACCAGGGGAAGACAGAGATGAATCGTTCTTCCTTGGAGTTGTTGCCGGGGTGAACGGCCTGAATTTTGTGTGTGCCAACGCTCAGCCCGTTTACAGGCACGGTAACGCCTCTTCCTACGTGGTTGCCATCGACAGACCATTCGATCGTCTCCGGATCCGGGGCATCGGATCTTGCTTGAAGCGTTACGGCATAGGAGGCGGGGAAAACATAGCCGTTACTGGGATACGCAATGATTCGACCGATGGTTGTCTTGGTGTCTGCTGAGTGATCGAATAACGATGGTTTCGCTACGGGGCTCGTTTTCGCCTCGGTGACCTTCACCTTGCCTTTCCCGGTGATGGTCTCGACCGCCTTGTCCTTTGCCAAGTAATCGTATGGATTCCCTGTACCAAGCGTTGAGCCATCTTTCACCCACACCACGGAGTTCACCTCAGCCTGGAAGTTGCCGTCTTGAATGAGGATGAACCCCTTTGCGAGCACTGGTGGAGGTTCCGATGGGGGCTCAGTTGGCGGTGAAGTTTGGCCAATTGGTTCAATAACAAACGTCAGTTTTTGCTGCTGACCCACCCAGATCGGGAAGCTTGCAGGATCAATAGAAGCTTTGACCAGGCTATAGAAATCTTCCGCTTCGCCGACCACGTTGTGGGACCCCAGAGGAAAACGACCGGCGGCACCAAAGGAGAGGGAAAGATCCAGATCAACGACATATTCTCCAACATCCGGCAGCAACGGCTGGAAGACAGGCCCGGAGGCCGTGGAACCACCGGGACCTTTCCAGGTGAGCCGGAGAACCCCGGAGGGGCCAGAACCACCACCGGCAAACGGAACGGCGGGGTGCAGCGTTAAAAGGGGCTCTGTGCCAGGGGGATTCCAGGTATACCCGGTCTGGCCGATCTTGAAGGTGATTTCCTTGGGCGCAAATGTCCGGTATGCCTTGGCAATCCCCTTCTTGGGGAAATCATCGGGGTTGAGAGTCAAGTTTCCGGGCTCTTCGATCGCCCATACATCAGACCGTGTGGCCTGAAAGGCGAAGGTCTCATCGTAAGGTTTCTTGGGATCGGTGGACCAGATTTTGACGGTCACCGTCGCAAGCGTCGTCAACGCCCCTGGCTTCTCGAATGTGGCAGCAGCGTTAAACTGGTCCGGATCTGGAGAAACATTCCCGGCACCTCCCTGGCCAAAGGTCCCGGACCATTCGACCTTCTCCACCTTGGCTTTGAGGAAATCAGACCAACCGACCACCGTGGAAGTGTTCTCAACAACGGATTTTCCAAGGGTCACCGAGAGATTCAAGTCCACCGGGCCCGCATGTTTTGGGACGACTTTGCGGAAGGGGGAAATAACCGCACTCACCGGTTTGCCCCCGAACTCGACCTTGTCGGAGAGTTCGACATCCTGGCCGTTGCTGTCAGTGGAAGTGAGCTTGGCCTCCAGGATGACATGATCATTGGGGGCTTCGATGGCGAGGAAGGCGGGGGGCTCATCTTCCGCCGGCTTCCAGGGCTTCCCGTTGAGAGACCAGGTAATCTTTTGCCACTCGGCAAGGTTCCCGTCTATGGTTGTCCTGAGAGGAATGGCGCGCCCAAGGGGATACGCAAAACCGTTGCCGGGAGAAAGAATCCGCAGGCCGGGTTCAACCAGGATGGTCTTTGTGCCGGAGCCAATAATCCGGGCCACGGTGTGGAGGTCCTTTTCGATGGCATCGAACTCCGTCCTGGCCTCGATGACATACGTTCCGGTCCCTTTCCCCGGTCGAAATGAAAAGTGAAAACCATCGGCGGTGAATTTGGTTTGCCCTTTCAGATCCGCCTTCCAGGTCAGTGCGGTAGAGCCATCAAACTGGTAGCCCTTGAGGAGATCGAGGTTGCTGCCGGTCTCACTGATCTCACCGGTGCCAAAGCCAGGCCTGGGGACGACCTTGCCGGTAAGAACCAGCTCCTGGCCTTCTTTCATGGATGAAACGTTCGTGGGCTCGATCTCTACATTGACAATGTCAGCAGGCGATTTGTACTGCCAGATCTTCCACCATCGCCCCAAATAGAACCCATAAGAGTCTGGGATAGCCTTGGCTGGTTCCGGCGGTGGCTCGGTGAAGAGGCCATTCTCATCCAGCAACCCATCAAACCTCTCTCGTGCCCTCATTGGCCACTGGAAATAGCCATAACACATCATGGTTCCATTCGTGTTCCAAACATTCGTTATGGGGGCCTTCATGTCTTTCATGGGCAAAAACCATGTGTTGTAACCACTTTGCTTCACGACAAACGGATATATGCGATCGGCAAAGAAGCAGGGCGCGGAGGCCGGAAAAAGACTCGAGACACCAATGGCTATCGGAGGATCGACCGGACAATAGTCACCGACCTGGTTGGAAATAGAACGCTTCACCCCATTGATTTCCAGGTTTATTCCCGTGATGGTCATTTGTCGGTCCGCATAGCCAATGACTCCGAGTGGGGCAACACCCGTTGATTCAGCTTTATACGATAATATGCTCAGGAGGGCGGATTTGTTCGGGGGATAGAGGTATTCATAGTGTTCATCGCCAAAATCATAGGTGACAAAAAGGTCAAGAACGATCTCCGTAAAGCCTTGGCTTTTGAAAAGGACAGAGGTGGAAGTTGCCAATGGATCGGCGATTTCTGCGTCTGCGCTGCCGCCAATGATTTTGGAACGAGCTCTTTCAAATCGCAAGACCCCCGGAGTTTCCGATGGAAAATTCCAGACATCGCCCTCCTTGAAAATCTGATTTTCAATTTTCAGCGAGGAAACAGCAAACGGAAGCGAGGCCACAGTGGAATTCGAGAACATCCAATCTCTCGCTCTTTCAAAGTAATAATTGAGAGGCGGGAAGTGAATATACCTGATCGCGGAAACACCATAATGATGTGGGCCGTCATCCACAGACACATAAAGGTCCACCCGAAGACTGTCAAAATCTCCCGGGAGCTTCCAGGGGACTTTTGGTTCGTTCGAAACGAACGGAGTTTCTTGTGGCTTACTAATTTTCCATTCAATAAAATTGATTGAGCCCTCCCCAACCAATTCAAATGAGAATTCTATTTCATATCCTGGAAACATGATTGAGGATTTGGGAAGAATGGTTAAGGATTCCCTGGGGGACTTTTCACGCACATACTTTCGCAGAAAATAAAGGCTTGGAGTCTTGATGATCGGCTTATCGGGATTGGTAGGATCAATCAGGTTGTATTCAATAAACCTCTTACCATCGGGGGTTTTGAAAACTCTAACAAGCACTTGCCCCTTGACCCTGGCATCCTTAATCAACTCAGAAACACCAATCGAAACCTCACCAATTGAAACAGCATCAGAAGGTGCCCAAGAGCATTCGATGGGTTCGATACCATTGGTAAAGGACCATGAACTCGTAACGGTTCGACCCGAGGAATCCGTGAGTGTAACCTCTACGGAATGGGTTCCAATGCCAATGAAAGATTTTGAATCTATCGGAGGCTGATAAACCGCAAAACCTGATGACCCCGAAATCGGGGGAAAGGCTTGCTTATCCAAAGTCAATTGCATTCTTACGGGAGGTTTGTCAGTGACGAAGGAAACCCAAATGTCAGGAAAGAGGTTGCCAATGTCCTCTTTGGGAGCCCAATCAATGATCATCAGGGTGGCAGTGGCCAGAAAGTGTTTAGGGATGATGAAATTGGAGTCGCCGATTCGAACATCCCGCGCCGGGACAACCGTTGAGCAGACAGCGGTCGGTTGAAGAGACACCGTTTTTGCCTTGGCTAAGCGCTCTTCGATGTGCTTTTGGAAGGACTCAATTTGGGCCACGGAAGCCTTGATCTCGTTGTGAAGGGAACGAAACCGAAAGATCGGAATCAATCCGAGAGCGATGGGGAGATCTTTCTCCTTGATGGTCGAACAAGCGCCTTGAAAATCATTGGAGGAACCATCAAGAAGTTGCTGAATGACGGGACTTGGTGAGAAGGTAGACTCTCCTGAACTCCCCGCCCCAGAAACCAGGACCGCACCAGTTACGATCAACAGCACCAGAGCCAGGAAATAGGTATGCAGCCGCCACCGTCTCACGATACTCTCTCCTCCTCAATGCGCTACGATTTTCATGTTACCTCGCACCATTTCAGAGAGCAAGAAGAATTCACAGAACTGGAGCGGATGTAGGGGTAACCCCTACATCCGAGGGGAGCCCCCGGAGCGGAGCCGAAGAGGGAGCGGTGGGGGCGGTCGGGGAGGGATGCACCGGGGAAACGTTGTAGGCATAAACCCAACAGTCGTGTCACCAGCCGCCATTTGAGTATGGAATGCGGTTTTTGATTGGCATCACGACCGGGAAAACGCCGCCGAAATGACAAGCGACAAGGCAATGGCTCTCCCGTGGTTCTCAGCGAGCAGAGATTTTCGTTGGGCCTCTCAGATCAGA
>CAZQHN010000011.1:4893-13134 GCA_964593745.1 uncultured Gammaproteobacteria bacterium | reverse complement strand
ATGATGGCAAATAACGGGAGGGCATAATGGCGGGAATGAGCAGTAGTAGTGGTGTTGCGAGATATGGCGGTTTGGGTGGCGGGAAAAATCTTTATATTGGTGGAAATGTTGCTAAAATCGGGGGTTCATCCGGCAGCAAAAGCGGTGGCGTTTTAAGTCAATACGGTACACCGCTATCCGGTTATAGCGAGGGCATGACTGCACCGATGACTGTTCCTAATCAGAACATTTATCAGGGTGCGGATGCTAATGCTATACGGAATTTGAACACCGGATATAGCAACGAAGATATGCTTAAAATGAAAACTGCCGCGACTAATGTGAACGCGGCGGGAACGCAGGGCATGAACACGCGGATAAGGGAACTGATGGCGGCGCAGGGATTGTCCGGTAGCGGTTCCGAAACCGGCGCTTTAACCAATGCCATGCTTGGTTCTAACAGGAATCTTGCAAGCACCATGTCTGGTATTGATATTTCAAATGCTCAAACCGACCTGTCTAATCAGTATCAGAAGGCCGGTATGCTCGGCAATTTAATGGGCATTGGCTTACAGGAAAACCAACAGGCTATCGGTCAGGATCAGTTTGGCAAAAGCCTGTATTCCGACCTATACAAATGGGGTAAGCAGTTCGATTACCAAAAAGGTCAGGATGCCACCTCGAAGAATATGTATAATCAGCAATTACAGATGATGCTGAAAATGTACGGCTTGGGCGGTAGTGGCGGCGGTATGGGCGGTGGCGGTTACGTTCCCAATTGGGCCGGGTAACGGAGGACAACATGGCATTTTTAGAAGGGAAACTTCAACCAATAGATTTGCTTGCGGCATTGCAGGCGAGACGGCAGTTTGAGCAGACAAGCGAACAGCGCAGACAGCAAGAGTTGCAGAATAAACTTATGCAAGAACAACTGGAAGCGGCAGAATGGGCGAACCTTAAAGCAAAAGAACGGCCCACGATTACGCTTCCCGCTGGCCCCGGTCTTGGCGGCATGAGAGAAAAACAATTTCTCGATCAGCAGGCCGGTTATATTAGCGGCGTAAGCCCAACAGATACGTTTAACCAATGGCAACAGAATTTCCGTACAGGCATGACGGCTGGCGGTGGCGGGTATGGCGGCAGGGGCGGTTATGGTGGCGGGGGGCAGCAAGCACCCCCCGAATCGCCGTATAGTTATATCGGGCCGGATCATAGCGTTCCGCAAGATTCCGTGGGTGCAGCCAACAGGCTTGCCGAATTATACACATCACAACAGAGCAATCTCGGCGGCGGTGGAATAAGTGATCCGGCAACCTGGACGTATAAAGAGTTTTCTCAAAATCCGACAATGCCGGTGGGTAAATTTGTTACAGCCGATGGCGGCGAAACCGTAACTGGCCCCGCCGCAGCCGCAGATTATCAGTCCGGTTTGGCTGGTAAGGCCGAAGTCGAAAACATATTGAAGGGCAGGGATGCGGTTCCCGGCAAGCAGGCCGAAGCCAAGGCGCAAGTTTTAAATAATGCGGCAAAATCTCTGTCAAGCGATCCGCGCTTCAAAGTTCTTGACGAGGAAATTAAAAACAAAATATTGGCAAACATTGGCACGATTGTCGAGGACAATATTAAAACAAATGGCACACCAATTCTTGAAGTGGGGGATGTGATCAAAAATTACGGTAAATAGGTGAAGCATGGCTGAAATAGATTGGACTAAATACGCTACCCCAGAAGAACCGGAAGAACAAAAGCGGGAAGATGAAATAGATTGGTCGGCATACGTTAAGCCGACAGCGCAACCTAAACAAGACGACACCGCCATCCGAGATTGGCTAAAGTCAACCTATACTGGCCCACAGAAAGTTGATGATATTCCCATTACGCCGCAACTTGTGGAGAGATTTGAAAGGCAGAACCAACCGGAAGCGCCCGCGCCACAAATGTCACAAAGAGAAATGGCCGAGGCCATGACACCACTCGGACAGCTTGGGCGCGGGTTGAATAATGTTTTACAGGGTGGAACCCAGGCCGGGGCGAGATTGGCCGACTTAGCGGTAAAGGCATATTCGGCAAACCCCATGCTTGCGCCGGATAGGGGTATGGGCGTAATGGTTGGGGCCAATAAAGATGAAGTTCAAAAAACGCTCGGTCAAGTTATTGCCGGTTCAACGGAACTTGAAAAAGAAAGGGGACTTGACGGCACCGCCGGTGAGATCATGCACCAAATCGGCGCAATGGGCGTAGATATTCCCGTTAAATATAGCAACCCCGCCGGTATGGGCATCATGGCGGCAGAGGGTTTTGCTGAGGGCGGAGGTGTTTCCGCACAGGATTATGCCAATCAAATCGAATCGGGGGGCGGGAATCTTACGATAGAAGATAAAAAAACCATACTTGATGCCCTAAAAGCGGGAGCGATCAGCACGGCAAATGCGGCGGCGCTTATGGGTTTGGGTAAAGTCGCCACGGCATTACCGCAGGGAATAGCAAGGCCAGCCGTAGAGAGTGCTGGAATGGCTGCAATATCGGCGGCGCAGGGTGGCGATCCGGTTGCCGGTGGTGTGTTGGGCTTTGGGTTTGGGGCAAAAAAAATAAATGCCCCACAAAAACCATTGTTCAAATCAAAAGCCCCCGGCCCCAGGGTGATTGGTCATGGTGAGGGGAGTAATGTGCCCAGACCCCCTGTTTCAACAGGAGAATCTGTCAAAAAAGATGGTTCTGGCGGTATATCTGAGCCGGTTTCTGGGCCAAAGGAATATGTGGTCGTTGGTGACAAAAAACAGCACAAAATAAAGATAGTTTCAGAAGAGCCGCAGATTGGTGTTAAAGACCCCATGTTGGGGGATGGCCCCGTTATCGAAACAAGAAAGATTGATGGCGTTAGTGTTAGGGAACTTAGCGGTAATGGATATACCACCATAAAGGGTATTAGTAATATAACCTCTCCGCGCATAAAGGGTGAGGCGACCGACTTTATGGTTGGAGAAATTAGGACAGAACACGCTAAGGGTAACGCTGTTTTAAGTGACAGCTTTATTACTTCCAAGCAGGCATACGAGATGCACGATAGGGTGCGCCGGGATCACCCAGAATTTGACTTTAGGGTTGTGGACAAGAATGATGGGGGAGATGTTAGGGTTGGTATATTCCGGGTTGGAGATACCAGGGCCATGAAATATGAGGCGTGGAAAGGTTTTGGCGAGAAGCCACCTACACCACCCACCATGAACAAACTGCCAACGCCGGAAGCGCCGAAGGCGGTTGATATGGCGGCACCGAAACCTGGGGCTACGGTTACGGAGGGTGTGCCGGTAGCCGAACCAGTTGCGCCCAAGCCATCCGGCATGATTGGCGAGAAAATTAAAACAGTTCTTAACCGTATGCCGGTGGCTTTTAAAAATGCCAAGAAAGCGTATCTCGATTGGGTGAACAAGGCACAAGACATAGACAATCTTTCTAGGTTTGCGAAAGATAATAATATTAAACTGGACGAAACGCTCGACCCGTTGCTAACCACAAGGAGAAAGTGGGGGGCGGTTGGGACGGCCAATTCAATTATAATGGATGGAACCTTTAAGCGGCAGCGTGGTAATATCATCCGGACGGGCGAGGGGTTCCAGTCTATCATAAAAGATTTTGATGGCCGCAGCACGATCAAGGACAAAAAACTTAGAATGGCTCGGCTAGATGAGTTTTTGCAGGCCAACAGAACCATTACCGATTTGGCCGCTACTGAAAAGGCTACGCCCAAACAGGTTGAAGCGGCACAGAGAAAACTCAACGCGCTTGAAATGTCTAATCCAGCGGAGTATAAAAACCTGAGCGAAACAGCCAACAGGCTATACGATTACCAGCGGCGAACACTTAATATGCTTGTTGAATCCGGTATTATGTCCCAAGAATCATACGATAACATCCTTGCCAAAAACAAGGCGTATGTTCCGTTTGAAAGGATATTGCCAGACATAATGGATGGCCTTACCGTAAGCGGGAAATTGAGATCGGCTCCGCGCAAAGTTATTTTCGGCATGAAGGGTTCGGAGAAAGAAGTCAAGAACACAATCGAATCCGTTTTAAAGAAAACCTATGAGATTGTGGACGCGGCTGAAACAAACTATGTGAACCGATCCGTGGCGCAGTTTGCTGATGCGCTGCCGGAACTGATTAAAAAACAGAAGTATTACCCGGGGCGCAGGCCGGGCAAGAATGAAATTGTGGTTTACGAAGATGGCAAACCGTCAGTATATAGCGTTAGTGATGGTATATTCCAGGGGATGAAGGGTTTAAATCCGCAATCGTCCAACATATTTATGAAAATGCTAACGGCCCCCAAGAAAATGTTACAGGTCGGGGCCACGGCTACGCCAGAGTTTGCCATTAGGAACTTGATGCGCGACCAAACCGGGGCCATGATTAACACCAGGGTAAAGTTTAGGCCGTTTGTTGATACGATCAGTTCTATTGCCGACATTATGGGGCGTAAAGATATATTCAAGGAATACATGGCTTCTGGTGCGGGTATGCAGAGTTACGCAGACCTAAACAGGAGCGCCCTAACCAAGACGCTTGAACACATTAGGGGCAATAAAACTAAACTTGAACGCATGAATATTATCACGTATCTCGGTGATCTTAGTTCATTACTTGAAACCGCAACGCGACTTGGCACATATAAGGCGGCGCGTAGGTCTGGCGCAACCGTTAGCAAGGCCGCTTATGTAAGCCGTGAATCAACCTTAGACTTTTCAAGGTCTGGAACTACCGGTGAAAAGGTCAATAAGGTTATAGCGTTTTTCAATGCCGGGATTCAAGGAACAGACAGAATGGCTAGGGTGGCCAAGGCTGATCCTGTTGGCTTCACGGCCAAGGCCATAGCGTCTGTCACCATACCGGAAATATTGTTTCAGTTGATTAACAAAGACGATGAGGAATTTACTAACGCTCCGCGCTGGCGCAAGGATTTGTTCTGGCATATCCCTGGACTAAACGCCTGGATTCCCAAGCCGTTTGTTGTCGGTCAGGCGTTTGGTTCTGTTCCCGGTAGGTTTATGGAGTATGCCATAACGAAAGACCCACACTCATTTGACGGCATTTTAAACACGGTTTCCGAGGGGTTCTCTCCGGTAGGTATTGATGCGATTGGCGGCATTATCCCCACGGCGATTAAACCCCTGCTAGAAAATATGTTCAATTACAACTTCTTTACGCAAACCAATTTGTTCCCTGAATATAAAGAAAAACTTGATCCGTCTGAACGGTCTAGCAAATTCACCAAGGAAACATTTAAGATGCTTGGCGAAGCGTTGGGAATGTCACCAGCTAAAATGGAAAACCTTTTCAGGGGATATACTGCCGGTCTTGGGCAATACGCCGTGCAAGCGTCTGACGCATTGATAAACAGCTTCAAAGAGGATGCTGGCAGACCACCCACCGAGCCGTCAAATATTCCGGTTGTTAAGGGCTTTGTCGGGCGCAGAACATCGTCCAGCCCAGAGAAATTAAATCAGTTCTACCGCGCTTACGAGGACGTTGATACGGCATATACCAGACACAAGAAGCTAAAAGAATCGGGTAAGCCGGGAGAAGCCGGGAAATACAGGGACGAACACCCAGAAATAAAATACAGGCCAGACTTCAATAGGTATAGAAAAATCATGTCTGATTACGGCAAGCGCATTGACAAAATCAACGCCATGAAAATACCCGATTGGGAAAAGCGTAAGCAACTTATTGAAGTTGAGAAAAAGCGGCTTGTATCACTCGATAAAATACTGAAACTTTATAGCGGTGAAGTCAGCTTGATAGAGGTTCCCAAAACTTTGCGCGGGATATTGCAGTAACAAACTCTTTCCTATTTTTCTTTCTCTGGTCTTTATTTGGCTTTTGTATTTTGCGTTTAACTTTAATATCGTGGCCCATAACAGATTATTTAGACTTCCGTTGTGCTTTAAGTTCTTTTACCTTATTTTCCACAATAGATAATTTATCTTGCGGTATCGCGGCGTGAGGAGATTTCGCAAAGGCGGCAAGCACAGACCTTATCACATCCGCAACGGACTTGTTGTGCAATACGGCGTTATTCCACAACGCATTATAGACATCATCCGATACCGGAGCGCCAACGTAATTTGAGCCGTTAAATAGTTTTTTCTTAGGCATTATCCTCACCCATAATATTCACGTTTACTGTCGTTTCATACTGATACAATTTTTTAAGTGCTATAAAAACATCATCGGTAGGCGGGAACTCCAAGACTATACGGCCCGTCAGGCACTCGTCAGCCGTGGTCTTGCATTTCAGTTCCTTGATTTCAGCAACGAATGAGATTTCCATTATTCTGTTTTCTTTTTGTCATTCCCCAAATTATCTATAACTGCCTTAGTGAGTTCATATTCATCTTGCTCCAACCCATTAAAGTCTTTTGCTTCAAAATATTCTGCAACTGTATCGGGGTGATAGTCCAAGGCGAGGGCTAAAGATTTCATCATGCTAAAAAGTTCACCCAATGTCAAATCCCATGATTCTTTGATTACAGAAATTTCAGTGTCATCGCCACGGCTCGCCCCCTTGATCTCACAGGTAAGTTTCGTGTAGGTGGTCATGTTATCCCCCTATAAACTAAACCCAAATATCCTAAACGTAAGCCCAACGCCTACATAAGGGCCATGAACGCCATAGCCGATACTCGGCCCAAACACCCAACGCCGCTTGTCCTTTACCGCATACCATGCAAGCGATTTGGTCATGCGATCAGTATTTCTGATATACTCGTTCTCTTTGGCAACACATTCTTTAACCTTTAACTGAAACTTATTACGCCACAAAAGGTTCAAACCATTAATTTCTGTGGTGTAATCGTCTTTCTGTTTCAGCACGAACTGTTGGCAGAGTTCAAGTTCGTAATTAGTTGCTTGCAGTTGGTCATTCACGGATTGCATTTGCTTGATCTTGGCTTGTGCGGCTTTGCTATCTGCGTAAAACTTATCTGCCTTAGCCGAAATCTCACTGATGGTAGCATGGGAATCGGCAATCTGCTTATCCGCTTCCAGTTGTAGTTTAGCGTATTGTAGTGCAATAGCCTTAATTTTTAAGGCAAGCGCACTACGCGCTTTCTCGGCAAGCACTCCGGCTTCCGCGCGATCAGTAGCGTTCTGCCATGCTTGAAACAAAAACATGGCAACGCCCACAAGCACAAACAGGGCAATCTCTCGCCAGTATTTTTTAATCATTCGTCCACCCTTTTAGGTTTAAACCCTATATCACCATCAGCATCTTCGCTCTCGCCGCCATCCTCGCCTATTGCCGTGGTTGTCCTGGTTCTGCTTGGCGATTCCATGTCAATATTCTCGATCTTATAAATAATCAAGTGAAACCTATCTCTAAGCCAAAAGAAAAAGCAAGTCAAGACAACGCCGATTGCGATTGCTACGCCAAGCACAACTAATGTTGCGGCAAGTTCAGTCATGGTTATATGGCGCTCGGTTTTGCGCTAGAGGGATCACCGAGCAAACCCCACGGCGGTTTTCTGGATTTGCGTAGCGCACGTTACGCTTCTCCAACGGTTCACCGCTAACCGTAAAACCAAAGGAGGAGGTTGTGTAACCTAAATTATAGGTTGATAAATTAGTCTGCATGATCTTGTTCTAAGAACCAATCACCGAGTTTCTTTAAGTCGCACTCAACGTGGATGTGGCACCTGTTGGGGTCATCTTGATATTCAATTAAAACATCAAAGTATTTCCCCATAGACATTTTTAATGCGTCAAGAAGCACCCACCAATGGGATTTCGGCAAGTCCTTTAGCCTAATATCCCACGCCAAATCCTTGTAGTGATATGAGTTATCGCTGTGTGTTCCGTCATTGGCCGATGTAATGGTATAATTGCGCCCGAATCGCTGGCAACAATTATCCAATGCTAACAGAAATTCAAGACAATACTTGTTAATTACCTTAAACCTAACACCCGATTTAATCTGTATGCTGTGATCCGTCATCTTCGTTCTCCTTATTATCAAGCATAACATAGAATTTATATGAGCATTTCAAGCAATGGCGGCGTTCCTCTGTGACTTTAGTGCTGTCATCCAGTTCGGTATATTGCTTGCCGATAAGTTCAGTTTCACCGCCGCAATATTCACAGTATGTCATCAAGACAATGGTAGTATAATTACCAAATTCTGTCAACTAAATTCTCAAAAATAATTTTAGTTGTTGACAAATAAATGTTTTTAGCGCATAACTGTTGCAAGGAGGATTTAATGAC
>CAZQHN010000011.1:3436-4793 GCA_964593745.1 uncultured Gammaproteobacteria bacterium | reverse complement strand
AAAGCCAAAGCGCGGCAGGCCGTCAAACGGCCTAGTGCAGTACCAACTTCGCCTTGAACCCGAAATTATCCAGCAACTTAGGGTAAGGTTCGGCAAAGGGAAGGTTAGTGCGTTTGTTCGCAAGGCCATTATTGAAAAATTAAAACTTTGTGAATGGGGTGGGAAATGAAACTCTACGACGAAGAAAACCTGTGCTGGGCCGACGTATTGTTTTGGGTGCTTGTAACCGCTTGCATTTGCATTGCCGGTTACGGCACGATTTATTGGTTCTGGCATAACTAGATTTTAAATTAAAGGGGGATTATATAATGGGCGAAAACTTGGCAGAGAGAACCGACACGAAAACCATCAAGGGGCTACTGGAAAGCGATAACTTCAAAGTCCAGGTAGCCAAAGCGTTGCCGAAGCACCTGACACCCGATAGGTTTATCAGGGTTGCGGCTACGGCTGTAATGAAAACGCCGTTGCTTAAAGAGTGCGATCAGGTTTCATTTTTCAATGCGTTGCTGTCGCTGTCCCAACTCGGCATTGAGCCGGACGGCAGACGGGCGCACCTGATACCGTTCAGAAACAACAAGCGCGGCGTAACCGAGTGTACCCTTATCATTGACTATAAGGGTTTAGTGGAACTCGCCATGCGTTCCGGCACGGTGGCGAACATTCACGCTGACGTTGTGTGTGAGAACGACACATTCACCTACGATTGCGGCGAAATCAAGGAACACAAGATCAACTTCCGCAAGCCGAGGGGCAAGGTGTATGCGGCCTATGCGTTCTGTAAGTTCAAGGACGGCACGGTGAAAGCCGAGGTTATGTCCGTTGAAGAAATCGAAGCAATCAAGGGCCGGTCTAAGGCTGGCGGTTTTGGGCCGTGGGTTACTGATTGGAATGAGATGGCAAAGAAAACGGTATTCCGCCGCCTGTCAAAGTGGTTGCCACTCTCACCGGAATACAGGGATATTCTCGACCATGACGCAGACACTTTTGATCCGGTTGCGCTGAACCCCAAGGCCAATGTTATCCCGCCGCCGATGAAACAGGAAGAACCCATTGACGTTACGCCGGAACCGGAGTCGGAACTAGAACCGGAAGAACCACCCTATACCCCTGTGCGCCCCGGCGAAACCGAGCCGCCGGACATGGAAGAACCGCCAGTCGAGCATAATGAAAATACGGTTGAGGGATTGAAAAACAAAATCCGCGATAAGGCGGCAGAGCATTTCCCCAATCCCCCGGCGTTCTCTCTCTGGCTCAAAACGCTTACCCGTAATGAGGAAAAGGGTTATCGCGGTTTCGATTCCATTGACGAAATGCGCTCGTTCAAGCAGTTGCAGTTTGTTTATGGTGCATTGCAGCG
>CAZQHN010000011.1:0-3336 GCA_964593745.1 uncultured Gammaproteobacteria bacterium | reverse complement strand
TAATGCTTGAATTTAACGCAGAAACCCACGAATACCGGCAAGACGGTAAACTTGTGCCGTGCGTCAGCAATATCATTGCCTGCTTGCATGATTTTTCAGCCATACCACCGCATATCCTTGAAGTGAAAAAGGAATGGGGAACGGCGGTACACCTTTACGCCGAAATGTACGACTTGGGAACGCTAAGTGCAGACCAGACCAAGTGGGATGAGCGCATGATACCCGTAATAGCCGCATGGCAGAGATTCCGAGATCAGTATTCACTTGGCGGTAAGCCGTTAGCGGCAGAGGAAAAGTTTTACCATGACGGCTTAGGCTATGCTGGCACAAGGGATAGGCGTTGGCCTGGGGTTATCGTTGAAATTAAAACCTGTGCGCCGAATGACACTACCGGAGTTCAGCTCGCCGCTTATGCCGCGCCGTTGCCTGACGCTTCCGAGCATCGGCTTATCGCCTGTTTCCTAACCGATGACGGATCATATAAGGTAAGGGAATACAATTTCAAAAAGTATTTCAATATCTTTATGTGCTGTTTAACTGTTTTCAACTTCAAAAACGGAGGGCGCTAATGGACGAAACCAACGCCATTGTAAAAGCACAGAACATAGGCATTGCTTTCGGCGACGAACTCACGGCTGGCGAGAAAATACGACTGGTCAAAGAGTATGTGCGGGAAGAACTCGCCCCCTATCATGCTAGGATTGCGGAACTTATTGAGATTGCAAAGACATTCGTAATCACAAATGATGATGAGCGGAAACGGGCGGCCAGTATATTTCTTGAAGTGCAGCGCGAGATTGACGAGGCCCAATCACTTAGAAAGAAATTACTTGCCAATGCCAAAAAGGAAATCCGTTCAATCGAAATTCCGTTTTCTGAACTGGAAAAGTTACAAGAACGGGCCGAGGACGACTTTATGGGCTTTCTGAAAAAGGATTGGCTGGACTTTGAGGACGCGCGAAAGATCGCGCAAGACTTACATAATTCTAATGCCGAAAAAGAACGCTCCGATGGTGATTGCTTTGTACCAGATATTATCCTTGCTGAAACTGAACGGCGCATTGAAACCGATAACGGCTTTACCACTATTCGCAAGGACATTAAGGTTACGGTTACAGATCGCCCAGCCGTGCTTGCTGCTGTATCTGGTGTGCATTGCGATTGCCCTCATTGCAAAAAGGAAATCGTTATCGGCCCGTCATTGCCAAATGTTATCGTCGTTGTGGATGAGCAAGCGGCCAAACGATACTTCAAGGCCGCTGGCATACGGCAAGCGCCCGGCTTCAAGATCGAGGATGATGCTATCGTTGCTGGCTACAAAAATAAAAAGGAGGACTAAATATGACCCAAAAAATGCTGATGGCTAAAGTTATTGCCGACAATCCGTCTGCCAGTATTTTTGATGTTGCAAGTGCTGGCAATCACTACTGCACCAGGGGCGGCGCACGGCTTTGGGACTTGGCTAAAGAATACATGATCCGCCGCCGTGCCAAGTGGGCGTATTTTTACCGCAATCGGGAGTACCATTTCCGTGAGGGCTTCCGTGAGTTCTGCAACAGGTGGTACGAAACCGAGTTGAACCGCAACCGCATATCGTATAAATAAAAATTTGCAAATAGTACGGACATATATTTTGAAATAAGAAAAAATAAAAGAGAAAAAAATGCCATTCGTAAAACTTGATTGTAAAATTCTCGACAAATCTATTTGGGACGAGGACTCTGATACTAGAATTGTCTGGATTACAATGTTGGCAATGGCAGATTCCGATGGGTTGGTTGAAGCATCACTTACCGGAATAGCATCTAGGGCCAGAATTTCACAAGAAAACACCGAAAAAGCAGTAAAAAAATTCATGGAGCCGGATTTATTTTCTACAAATAATTCAAACGAGGGCCGCAGAATTGAAAAAAACGGTAATGGGTATAAAATACTAAATTATGAGAATTATCGGGACAAAGACTATACTGCCGCCGCACGTCAAAGGAGGCATCGAGAACTGTCACGCGTGACAGGCGTTACGTCACCGATAACATATATATCTGTATCTAATTCTGTCTTATCTTATCTTAATCTTAAAACGGGAAAGAGATATAGGAACAACAAAGAGATATTGGCTCGGTTAAGGGACGGATATACCGAAGAACAACTGAAGGGAATAGTGGATGTAAAGGTATGCGATCCGTATTTCATGGAGAATAGCCAGTATCTTAATCCGGTAACACTATTCAGAAAATCTCACATAGATAATTATATAAATCAAAAACCAGATGAGTTTAAGCGGAGAGCAACTAACGAGCGCATACGGCCCAACGAGGAACTTACGCCGCAACAGCAACTTATGCGGCAACTAGAGGCCGAGGACGCGGTGATTACCAGGATAACCAATTATCTCTGTCAGTTCAATGACGTTGCCGAGAGCGATCTTGACGCGCCTACGCTTGAAAAAATAAACAGAAACAAAACCGCTCTTGAAGAACACAATAAAGAGTTTTTGGAAATTCAAAAAGAATTAGAATCGTTGTTGACAAAATGAGAAAATTGATACATTATTATATCGGAGGCAATAATGGGTAAGCGGCTTCTGACAACGCCAAGATCGAAAGTAAGAGCGTGTTTGCGCCAGTTGTGGCTCCGCAGCCGTGAGAGGGCCGCAGCCCTACGGCGCGACGGCTACACTTGCCAGAAATGCCATAAAAAGCAAAGCAAGGCGAAAGGCAAAGAATTTAAGGTTGAGGTTCACCATATAAACGGTATTGCGTGGGAGAAACTAATTGATATTGTTTATGAAATGCTGCTGTGCGATCCAAAACACCTTGAAACGATATGTCCAGATTGTCACAAGCGCAACGACACAAGCAAGGAGGCTCTAAAATGACGCGTACTAAACTTTTATGGAAATGTATTCCAGATGATTTCACCAGCCACGGTCACAAATGGGTGGTCGGCAAGTGGTTTCATGTGGATGGTAAGATTGAGTTGTGTAAGAACGGCTTTCACGCCTCGCCCACGATCCTGGATGCCATGCGGTATGTCAATCCAGGTTTTATTTGCCCGGTAAAAGTTAAGGGCGATCACGATGACAGCGACGACAAAAGCACGTGGTCAGACATGATGCTGGTAAAGCGGTATAAGTGGACAAAAGAAATGTCGGTTGAACTGGCGATTTATGCGGCAGAATTAGTGCTGCCGATATTTGAAAAACAATATCCCGATGACAAGCGGCCAGCCGAAGCAATAGCGGCAGCGAAGAAATGGTTGGCTGATCCAAGCGAAGAAAACAGAATCGCCGCCTATGTCGCCCATGCCGCCGATGCCGCCGCCAGTGCCGCCGCC
>CAZQHN010000010.1:0-20592 GCA_964593745.1 uncultured Gammaproteobacteria bacterium | reverse complement strand
GGTTTCATTGTAGAAACTCATAGAGAAAGTGTCTAGGATTTGGGGTACCTGCCACCATAGATAAACTCTTTCTTGTCTAAAGTCTTTAATAACTCTAAATCACAAAAAACTAATCTAGGTGAATAAAAATTACCAACAATATTTTTATAACCAGAAAAATTAACGGCAATCTTACCAATAACTGCATCGCTCATTGCCATAGAGGTTGTTGAAACTTGAATAAAATCAATTCCTCTCATGTATATCGAGGCAACGAAACCAGCCATATCGGCAACATAACCACCACCAATCGCTACTAGACAACTTTTTCTAATAAGACGATTCTTAACTAATTTATTTATTAAAATAGCCGCTTCGTGATAATTTTTATATCTAGAAATCGGGGCTACAATAATCTTATCAACTACATTATTCTTTTCTGTAATTTTCTTGATTAACTCTGAATTATATTTCAGTGCATTAACATCAACTATTATAATTATTTTTTCATACTCTTTTTTAGCAATTTCTTTTGCAGTAAAAGAAGCTATATTATTTCCAATATATATTTCTTCTTGAACATATGGCAATTTAATTGATATCTTTTCCATACTTATAGCTTAGAAATAATATAATCTCCAATTACTAAATAATCTAGTTTGGACTTACAAAACATATTAAGAGCATCACGAGGTGTCTCAACAATAGGTTCACCATTATCATTAAAAGACGTATTAAGAATAACGGGAATTTTAGATAGCTTATAAAATTCTTTGATTAAATAGTAATAAAGACCATTGTCTTTTTCGGTAACTGTTTGTATGCGCGCCGTGTTATCAACGTGTAAGATGGCGGGTATCTTTTTCTCCATATTTTTTCTAGCCCTAGCCACCAACAACATAAATGGGCTGTCGGTTTGTATGTCAAAATATTTATATGCGTGCTCCGCCATAACAGCGGGCGCAAATGGTCTAAACGCCTCCCTGTGTTTTATCTTATTATTAAGAACGTCTTTCATTTTTGCTGGATATGGGGCGCATAATATACTTCTATGACCCAAAGCTCGAGGCCCAACTTCACTAGCCCCTTGAAACCAACCAATAATATTACCCTTAAATAATAGCTTTGCCACTTCCTTGGCAATATTCTTTGATTTCACAACAACTATATCTTTTGATTTTACAGAATATGGCAAAGGATAAATCTTTTGTTTTTTATTAAGAACATCATTTATTTCCTCGCTACTATATTCCTTGCCTAAATAAGCATGATTTAATTTTATTGATTTTGGGTTTTTAAAATATGAATGAAAGCCATACAAAGCATTTCCTAGTGATTGACCAGTATCATCACAACATGGAGGAATAAATATATTTTTAATACCAGTCTCATCAATAATCTTTTTATTAATAATACTATTAAGAAAAACTCCGCCAGCCAAACATAAATTTTTAATTTTATATTTGTCTTTGATTTTTTCTATCAAGTCTAAAATAACTTTCTCTGTTCTTGCTTGCACAAAATAGGCAGCATCTTTATTTTTAAAACCTAGCTCTGGTTTATCAAAATTAATTTTATTACTATTAACAAAATTAACCGCTCCAGATAAATATTTTCCCTCAATTAAACTTTCTATTTGTAGATTACAATTTATTTTATAAAGCTCTATATTAGGATACTTTTCTTTGCCGTAAGCTGAAAGACCCATTGTTTTACCGGCTTCCTGGGCGCTCCAACCACAAAAATTTGTAAAAACCTCATAAGCGCGACCGATTCCTTTGTAGATTGAACGAGCACTGTCATTGCCTCCAACTTTCTTTATTCCATTGCTGTTAGCCAAAAAATAACTTTCTGTATCTTTGTTATTACCAAGTCCATCAATAACCACAACAAAGGCTTCTTTAAAAGGAGATAGGAAATATGCTGAATAAGCATGAGAAACATGGTGATCAACTGTAATAAATTTATTTTTTGGAATTCCTAGAGCTACTAAATCTCCCATAAAACAAGGTGATAATTTTTGATGATAACTACTAGATACCAATAAGTCTATATCATCAATCTTTAAATTAAGTGCATTCAAGCAATAGAACAAGGAGTTAATATAACCATCTGCATATTTTTTTCTAATTATACGCTCTTCTGAAATAGATACTATTTTGCCATGAGCTATAATAGAACATCCCCCATGATGGCCAGTATTAAAACCCACAACAACTTTGTCATTCTTAATTTTTGTAGTTTTAAATTTTAACATAATTCTTTTTCTAACCAACTTAAAAACTCCATATAATACCCAAAGCGCTTGAAATGCCCTTTTCGATTATTTATAATATCTTGCGGTAAAATTTGAGGAATTTTAAATTTAGGTAAATAAATTTTTGCAATAGACCAAACACTCTCGTATCCATCTGTTACAATTTTTTTCTGTAATAATAAAACGCGTAACATTATCGTCAGTAATTTATAGGCTGATCGTTCATTGAAAGATGGATAAAGTAAAAGCTCTCTTTTAAAGAGGTGCAAGGTTTTTGCAAACCCCACTATACTGATAGATTTAGCTAAAATTTTATCCATTTTCTTTAACACTACTAATTTATCATGTATGCGTGGTAAATATTTTCCATCTAAAATATTTTCAATGGCAATAAAAGTTTTAGGATCTTGAA
Organism: uncultured Gammaproteobacteria bacterium; assembly: GCA_964593745.1. Classification (GTDB taxonomy): domain Bacteria; phylum Patescibacteriota; class Patescibacteriia; order Patescibacteriales; family Patescibacteriaceae; genus Patescibacterium. The sequence goes on along the minus strand of CAZQHN010000010.1, from coordinate 17,944 downwards.
AAACGTAAGCATTAAATTCCGACAATGAATAAAGGGTAGTACCAATCTTTATTCCGCTTTTATTAAGTGCTAGCGACTGATTTAATGCTTTAAAAACAGTCTTATTCCAGACTTTACAAACAATTAAAACATCGATATCACTCCAACCAGGGATTACATCTCTACGAGCTATGCTGCCAGTGGCACAATAGAAAAGTAAATTTTTGCCTAATTTTTTCTTAAGATTTATAAAAAACTTTTCCTCGGCATTATAATATAATTGTGAACCTATTTTTTCCATAGAGTTATTATTTGATTAATCAAATCTTTAGGACTTTTTGGATTTATATTGTTATAAAAATATTCAAGATAGGCTAAAGAAAAAATTATGTCTTTTTTCTCCATTCTAGACACATCGAAAACTGCCAATATTTTCATTGCTAAATAATTTTTAAAATCTTCATACCAGCTATCAAATGATCCAATTTTATTCATACAAGGCATAATAACTAAATCTACATAAGCTTTTAAAAAATCTTGTCTAACAATAAAGGATCTATGTCTCAATGAATTTCCCCTAAATTCTAATTTATCTAATTTCTTTAAAATAGCCTGATGATCTAAAAAATACTTTTTATTATATTTAGGTGATAAATAGTTTCCTTGACCAACGTTATGCCAAAAGAGAGTGGCAAATTCAGCCATCAACGGATTTAAACCACCTGCTAAATAATCAAAGATAACTGGCTTTACACATATGTTAAGATCATTGGGATCACATTGAGAAACAACACACCACTCAGCACGCTGTTTTTTAAAATATGCATCGATGCTATCAATAGTATTTTTTAAATTTATATTTATTAACCTCCCGTTCAGTATAACAGTTTTATTCTGAAATGAGTCAATAAATTTTTTATTATAAAATTTCTTCAGTCTAGTACTAATCCTATCTTCAAAGAAAACATTAGATGATTTATTTTTAGTTTTCTTAAGAGTTTGCAAAAATACTTTTCTATAGAGCCTTAGAATTGGCAAAAAACTATTATCAAATTTATTTTTCTGGGCAAATAAATCAACTAACAGGCCCTTATTGTTAGAAATTGATTTTTCAAACTCAAATATCATTATTCCGTTTTTATTATTTTTTTCTACACACACTAGAGAAGGAACTGGATAATACCTTCTAACAACTCTATAACCATTTAACTCTTTCTTAAATTGATGCAAAGATAATTTTTTTAAAAAAAAAGATTCATTTCCAATAGAAAAAAATCTTGTTCCATTACTGAGGCTATTAAATTTGATAATATCTTTCGATATCTTTCTTTTAAGCATAAAGCTGTAAAACTAAACTTTTTACTTCCGATGGTAATAAATCTATGTTTTTAATATCATTAATTGGTATTTGTACAATTTCATGTACCCCTTCGTAACCATTGTCTGGTTTATATTCCAGTCCATCTCCCTGACTAATTATTCCGCTAGTTATTTTGCAAATATAAAAATACTCAACCTGATCTATTCCTGGCTTATTGAATGGTAATTCAACTAGAAGATTATCTATATCAACCTCAACATTTATTTCTTCCTTTACCTCTCTTTTTAAGGCCTGCTCTATGCCTTCATTTTCTTCTACTCCGCCGCCAGGAAAAACATAGTAAGTTTTATCACTTTTTATGCGCTTTATAAGGACAACAAGCCCTTCATTTATAATAATCGCTCTAACACGTTTTTGCATATTATTATTTTATAACTGACCGCGACTATATTAACAATATTTACATCAAAACAAATTTAACATATTTTAATAAAAATGTCAATATATTAGCTAATTTTATGACTAATGTTAGTTAATTTATTTTTTATTTACCTATACTTACAATGTCAATATCTGGCCTACACTTATCATCAACTCCGCAATCAAGTCCATTAACCTTACCCCTAACTGTGTATACTGCATCTTTATCAAAATCAACTTTATAATGCTCTAAAACAGTGTTAACCCAATCACCGCTCCAATTTGGATTTTTACTAGTATTATCAACATTCATTAAATCTTTTGCCGTTGCCCAAAACCAATCACACGGTTTATCAATATCAACATTCTTATGATCACTATCAATGATGCAAAATTTGATGCCAGAAATTTGCGTATAATAATTACTAATTTTGGCCTGCCATTTAACTTCCCTGCCTACATAAGATTCAATTGATTTATCGTTTAAGGTTATAACTTTCGAATATTTAATTGATTCATTGTTTCCATAAAGCAAATAAGTCAAAGCTAAAACTATTATTAGGATAACAACTCCCAAAATTGTATAAATTCTATACTTTTTGTTTAATAAATTCATTTTATTTAATATGCGCTAATTAGTTTGGAAATAATTTTCCATTCAGATTCTGTAACTTTAAAATTTGTTGCTCTCGGCATTGTTATTACGGATAAAAGATCTAGCCCTGGAATATTTACTAAATCATTTTTATATAGCGGTCGATCTATAACCTTATTCATAAACTTAACTTTTACTTTAAGTATACTTCTATCTTCATCCTGTACTCTTTCCTCTTGACCTACTTGAGTTTTTGGAAAGTATTCGTCCCTATTTAATGGAAATTCTTCATTCGTATAACGAGGATCAGTAATAATATCAGCAAATTCAGAAAGATAACATTTTGGAACAAAGTGCTGTTTTTTAGGGCCTTTTAATTTTTTTGATTTCTTACTCATTTATATAAAATATATGCAAAAAATCTCATTATTCCAACATTAGACAACCAAGGCGGTAATCATAGATATCGGGATAACGAGATCTTTGCGTAAACACCTTTTAAGTAGGTGTTAGAGTCTCCCGATAACGGGAAACTAACTGCGGAGCGGACGGGACTCGAAACAAAAACAGGGTTTTTTAGAAAAGGTAATAGAACAAAGGATTATATTAAATATTAGCGAAAAAAATGCTTAAATTTTTTGTTTCAAATGTATCAATCATCATCAAATATCAATATAGAGTGGTACAATAGTGGTACAAATTTAAATTATTAAAACCATCATAATGGCTAAACTTTCTTTATTGTAACTATCTAGTTATTAATAAAGAGGCGATATAGATAAGGTGGTTTAAAATTTAAATACTAAATAAGATAATAAAATAATCAATCAGTCCTGAGCACACCGCACCGAGAACCCGTTAGCTCGGTGATCGTAACCGCCGTAGAAAGTGGTATCACCTGACTCCAAGTAGCCGTACCAAGCGTTGAGCGGATCACCCGAGTAAGGCATAGACGACCATAAGACGGCGCCATCACCCCGACCGAGGAACGACCCACCTACAACGCGGAAGCCCGATGGAAGAGCAGAAAAATTATAATCATCGGTTCCATCCCAAGAAATAGGAGAATGGCTGCCAGTAGCTTTTAGCTTGCCTCCAGCAGTAGAACAATTAACACTAATTAAATCACAACCTGGGTCAGCATTTTGAGCTAAAATATTAAGCTCTTGTAGGGAAGGAATATGCCAACCCGTTGGACAAATACCCTGATGCTGGACTGAAATAGTTTGATTGCCGGAAGAACAAAGGACTGTATAAGTTCCATCTCCATTATCAGTGCTATTGGCATTATTACAATCATGGGGTAATTGGAGAGCTTCAGCCCATTCATATAGACCACCATCGGTGGTGCAATAATTGTCATTATTATTGTAACAATATTTTTCTAATTGGCTATCATTGACTTGGCAGGACCACCAACCATTATTAGGATTGACATCAACGCAAGGAGCTGAACCAGCGCTATCAACTCTGGTGCCAACATTCAAGTTCTTGGCAAACCAACATTGATTACCAATTTGCACAGTGGGATATGATTCACCGCCATAGGAAACAGGATCACCACAGGAGAAATCTCCGCCACCTCCTCCTCCACAAGCCGCAATTCCACTAGGGGTGGCGCAAAGTTCACCGGCAGCAAGAGATCCCACTACTTCACCAGTACAGAAGGTGATGGTATATGATTCACCGGCGTTATCCTGGGTATAGGAGAAGGTATTGGTGTTATTGTCACAGGTACCATCAGCTGGAGAGGGGGCGGAAGGGATAGTGGTGAGATAGGTCTGACCATTATACTCTAAAGAGCCAGAAGCCCATTCTAGATTAGTGGGGTACCTGCCAGCATCATTGAAGAATAGTTCTAAAGCCGTAGAGATCTGTTTAACATCAGCTACTCTCTTAGCATCTCTAGACTTAGCTCTAGCGTTACCTAAGGCTATGACGGCTAGAGTTGAGAGTACGCCAATAATTGCTATTACTACGAGTAGTTCGATTAAAGTAAAACCACCGGACTTTAGTTTAGTCATAATAAAAAACACAATAAATTATATTGTTATTATATCATAAATGATTATGGGGGGGGGTAGAGCTATACTCATTGTAATAATCTTACAATTATTAAATAAAAACAGCCTTAATCAGGCTGTTTTAAATTTCTTAAAAATTCCTCCTTAGATAGATTAGCAATATTTGATAAAGAACAACATTTAACGTACTTTATTTTAGATAATCTAAGAATGAGATTATCAGGTTCATTATGTAAAAGAAAATAGCTTGTTCGGTTAGCAAACTACTGCTATATTTTACTAAAAATATAGCAAAAGTATAGCATGTTTACATTATATACATTATTGTATATAATAAAGACATGGTATTAAACAAAAGATTAAATATAAAAACTGTTCTCAAAGAAGCACAGCTAAGAGGGTTGTCAATTTTCACCCCTGATATTTTTGCTAAAATTTTTAAAACAAAATTATCTACAGCAAAAATATTTTTATCTCGCAATACACGTTCAGGAAACTTCGTTAGACTAAAAAAAGGAATATACTCTTCAGTAAATCTCCAGCCGTCCCCTTTAGAGATAGCCAATTTAATTTACAAACCATCATACATTTCTTTAGAAATTGCTCTCTCGTATTATCATATTATTCCTGAAACTGTTTATACTATAACATCTATTACTACCAAGCATTCTAAAGAAGCAACGGTTTTAAACCAAATTTATTCTTATCATAGATTATCTAAAAAATTATATTTTGGCTATGAATTTAAGAAAGTAAGTAATAAAAATATTCTCATAGCCACTAAAGAAAAAGCTTTCTTGGATTATTTATATTTTGTAGCCCTCGGACAAAAGAAATATAATGAACGCCTAGATATAAGAGTCATAGACAAACAAAAATTAGCCAGCTACTCTAATACTTATTTTAAAAATTTGCGAAATAATCATATTAAGACAAGACTGGCCCGTCTTTTAAAGAAACTAAACTTACTATAAAATATGCTAGACAGAGAATTTTTACAGAGCTTAGCTACCAAAAAACAAATTAATGAGCTAAATGTTTATCGGGAATACTGCCAACATCTTTTCCTGTCTTATTTTTATTCAAAAAAAGGATCTGATAAATTTTTATTTAAAGGTGGCACAGCCTTAAGAATTGTTTTTCAAAGTCCACGCTATTCGGTAGATTTGGATTTTTCAGCGGGCTTAATAAATGAAAAAAAAATTGAAGATTTATTACAAGGAGTAATACAGGATTTTCAAAACGAAGGGTTAACGCTAGTAGGGATACCATCAAGTGAGCCCACGAGCGGAGGCTACATTGCCTTTTTGGATTTTACCAGCCAACTTTTTAATCCAAGAATTCAATTAAACATTCAAAAAAAAGAGGCTGGATCACTAGGTAGTAGCTCAAAGCTAGTTAACAATGATTTTATTCCGTCTTACTCACTAGTTTATTTAAAAGATGATATTCTTATAGCAGAAAAAATCCAAGCTTTTTTAACCAGAGAAAATGCCAAAGAAAGAGATTTCTTTGATTTATATTTTATACTTAACAACGACTACTTTAGAAGCTTAATAAAACGTGATAAATCATTAAAAACGAAAATATTAACAAGATTAGAGACCATTGACGATAAGCAAATTAAAAGTGGCTTAAAAGAATTATTACCAATAAATTATCAATCACTTTTGGTTAACTCAAATTTAAAAATGCAAATTAGAAGATTAGTTGAATCATACCTCTAAAAACCCACTATAAAAATCATTAACGATTTGTTGGTGGTTTTTATTATTTAGAGAAAGGTATCTTAAATTTCAAATAAGCGGACGGGAAAATACCCAAAACGCTCTAAAAATATTAGGAAAAATGAATAAGATTTTATAATAATAGCATTGTTATTGCTACAAAAATATTTTTAAAATTAGTGGTACAATAGTGGTACAAAATAAAAGAGAAGACAAAAATCTTCTCTAATATTAGCCAATATTTTGGCGGAGCGGACGGGGCTCGAAAGTAAATAGACAACTCTGAGCAACACTAATAAAATCAAGGATAAAATGAAATATTAGCTAAAAAAACAAAATTTTTCCTGTTTCTAATTATATCGAATTATATTAAAACTATCATTATTTGGGTACAATACGGGTACAATTTTTATTCCTTAGATATCTTATTGGCTAAAATCTTTATTACAATTTTAGGTTGTAATTAAAGAGGCGATATAGGGTAAGGTGGCTAAGGAAAATAAAATTTTATTGTTAAACTCGGATATTATGTCGTAAAAAAATAACAGAATTCCCAAAAAGAGACTCTGCTGGAGCGGAAAGGAGTCATGCTATAAACAATTTACAAATTTCTTCTCACTTCATCTATTGAATAATATTTATTTAAAAGACTAATAGAAACTACTTCAAGGTATTCAATGAGAACTTTATCTAGCGGATCTAAATTATTCAAAACATCTTTAGTCAATCTTTTTAAAGTTTTATCATTATCGCATATCCAAACTGTTTCTAAAAATAAACCAAATAACTTCTTTTTAATTTTTACTCCTCCTCCGCCAGAATTAGTAATGATAGCTCTCTCGCCACTATCAAATTCTATTTCAGTTCCGAGGCTACCAAATCTTTTTATTATTTTTCCCATATTTTAAAAAATATATTTTTAAATTTTATAACTATCCTTTTAACTACCAACAAATTTCGGGCTCCTCTCCGATCTTTTCTTTTAGATATGCTTTTACTTCTGGCATACCACCAATTCTATCAATCAAACCATTTTTTAAAGCTGCCTCACCAAGCAAGGTAGAACCATCAGCCAAAGCTTTGACTTTATTCACGTCTAGGTTACGGTTAGCAGCCACTGAATTAACAAAATGATCATGAATTATATAAGAATCTCTCAAGATGAGCTTTCGTTCAGCCTCAGTTAATGATTTATCTGGATTTTGAGTATCTTTAAATATCCCAGTGCTTAAAGAGTTAAATGTTAAACCATCTTTAATATTCTTTTTTGAATTATCAAGATAAGAGCTAGTAACACCTATTCCTCCAATATCTGAAATAGCTGAAGCAAAAATTATATCAGCACCAGTAGCTGACCAATAAGCCCCAGAAACGGCTGCGGTACGAACCAGTGCCACCGTAAGCTTAGTAGCGGTCTTCATCGCCTTCATGATCTCTTCAGCGGCCACTGGTGATCCGCCATAAGAATCAACTTCTAAAAGAATAGCTTTAATTTTTTCATCTTGTTCGGCTTGCTCTATGGTGATAACTATATCCTCCGAAGCGGTCTGGTCGTTGTTAACATTATCATTACTATCTGTATCATTAGCTAACATATAAGTTACCAATTCCCCATGTAACTCAATACCATAAACATTGCAAATTTTCTCCTGTTCTTCACTAATATCACTAGCCATATTATCACTCGTGCCAGAATAGTCAGAAAACCAAAAAATGTTAATAATAGTAATAGCAGATAATAAAATAATTAAATTAGCTAAAAATTTAATAAACTTTTTAAAACCAACTCTGTCTATATTAAAGGGGTTAAGTTTAGAATAATTAATTTTAAACTTAAAAATTGGAAAGCAAAGCACTCTTTTGATAATTCTAAACATAGTTTTATTGGTTATTACTTAATCTTACTCCTTCTAAAAAGCTTTCTCAAGGTTTAGTCTTTAAATCCAATTTCTTCTGTTTTATGTTCTAAAAGATGAGAATATTGTAAATCTTTTAAAGCCGAAACATAATTTTCCAACAAGGTTGGCGGTAAGTCAGCTTTAATATCACTGAGGATTTTTTCAAAATAAGCTAATTTAGACTCTTTAGGCGCATTAAACTTTTTCCAAGTTTTTTCACCATATTCTGCGATAGTTCTAAATAAATCTCTCATATTAACCAAGGCATCAACGGCTTTAATAAGATAGATTATTTTATTGTCTGATAAGCGACGTAAATGTTCTCCTTTTCTTTCTGCCCAATCTTTAATATTCTTATTTTCTGTCATCAAGCTAACACCATAGGCAATGTCTTCACCAAACTCTTCTTTTATTTTTTCCTCTTTTATTTTTCCATCCTCAATAACATCGTGTAAAATGGCAATGGTAATTAAATCTTCATGAGCTGTGTAGTTAGAAATTAAGATGCCGACTTCTAAAGGATGTAGCACATAAGGCGTTTTGCCATCACCTTTTCTAACCTGACCCTTATGAGCTTCCATGGCCATTAAAATTGCTTTTTGTATTATATTTTTCATATTTTTATTTTTAACTACCGTTTTTTATAATCTTAATGACTAGTTAAGACTTCGACCTTTAATAAAAAAGCGGCTAAGAGATTTCATCAAAAGATATTACTATCTCTTAAATTGAAATCTCCCAACCGCTTTTAGGTTAGTCATTTATTTCATTTAGCTTGCCGCAGATTTCCCGGCTTGCCTATCCGTGTTAACGGAAAAAATAAATAGCGCTTTTAAACTCGTCGCTGGAGTTTTTATTGTCAATTAACTTACACTATCATCTTAGCACATTTTTTTAATTTGTGCAACTCTAATAATATTTTTTAACTGCTCTGGTCTTAGCATAACCACAAAACTCACAATCTGCTACTGGTTTTGGTAGTTTAGAATTATGTAAACATTTTTTTAATTTCAAAATTGTATTTTCCACCCAACTATCATTACCCGTATAAGGGATAATAGAAACATCAAATTCAATTCTAAAATCAAATTTATCTCGATCGGTTTTGCCATTACAATAAACAAAATAACCAGTATTAGATACCTTAAAACCATTTTGGCGTAAAAGCCACTGATAAACCTCCATCTGTCTTTTATAGCCCATTTGCCACTCAGCATCTAGGTTAACCTCTTCTTTTTTAGATGTTGCTTTATAATCAACTACTATTAATTCACCCTTTTTATTTACCCAAATATCATCAACTGCACCATAAACTATCAAACCAGTTGGCTTATGGTAGTACTCAATGCCCTTAAAATTATTTCGCCAGACTTCCATATTCTCATGTTGAAAAGGAATAGCTTTAATTTTATGTTTTGCCATTAAAGGATGGGCTGTTTTTTCTTCCCGATGTTTATCAAATTCTTTTTTTAATAAATAATCGATCGCCGAATTAATAGTAAATGGCGGCCCCGACGGCCGCTTTATTCCCTTTACATTATTTAAATAAAAACAATAAGGGCATTCAACAAAAAGTTCAATTCCACTTCGGCTTACCCTAAATGGTTTTTTATTATCTTTTTTATAAAGGTTGCGGGTTTTTAGTTTGAAGGACTTTTTCATAAATCTGTTTTTATTTACAAAGTGTTTAAGTTTTTTAAAATATTTTTTAGTTCCGCTTCATTCTCCTGCAAGAAACTATTGTGTGGTTTTTCGAAAAACGGTTCAGTAATACAACAAAATTTTCAAAATTATATGTCGGTTGATATTCGTTCCTTGTTGGATTAACACTTAAATCTAATAAAGGATTATCAGATAATAAAATTAGACTCTCTTGTGGCAATCCAGAATTTTTTATAAATTGAGATTCGTAATCTTTTATTTTTTGGGTTGATTTTTTCCTATGAACCAATTTTAATGAAGGCAATAAGACAAAAACTTGCTTTGGTTTAATTTTGTAGGTTTTATAATATTTCTTCAACTGATTTTTTACTTTTTTTATTAAATCTCGGGGATTGAAATCACTTTCACCACTTCTTAATTTTTTCATGTCTTTAACGTATCTTTCTTTAGAAAAAAATGGCTGAATCCACCCAGCTTTGGCTTTCACTTCAATAATAGCAAGAGTTTTATTTTTAGAATCAACTCTAATGTCAGGGGCGGTTTTACCAACCTGTCTTCTTAAATAAATTTTCCAATCATGTTTTTTAAAATTTGAATAATGGTATAAAATTCTTGCAATAAGAAATTCTAATTCAGAAGAAACAGGATTATGATAGGCAGATTCAAACTTGTCATTTTTCAAATTATCTAATTTTGCAGATGTATATAATTCTTTAATATAATCCAATATCAGTTTCGTTACAGATTGTGATTTTGCTAATTTGTAAGCAATATGTCTTGCTTTCCTATCAAGATAGCTATAATAGTCTTTTTTTAATTTCGTTAATTTTTGAGCCATGTTGTTATATTAAATAATTTAGTTTAGAGCACTACTTATCTTAAATTTAAATATAAAGCCCACAACAGTGAATCCAATAATTTTGTGTCTGAAATATTTTGATTTTCCAAAAATATATTATTTAACCTCGCTTTGTTATGCAATTCTTGTCTAGACTCGTTAATAAAATCTTTAATTTCAATATCCGATAATAATATTTTAAATTTTTCTTTTAATATTTTATAAATTTTAACTCGATCTATAATCTTTTCTTCAAAAGAGTCTAAATAAATTTGATGTGGTAATTCAAGAACAAAAGAGATATTACGATCATAAATTGGTAATTCATTATTTAAAGTATGCAATAATTTTGTTCCAAAACTTAAGAATACCCTGTGGCTGTTTTTAAATCCAGGCACTTCGTACAATAATTTGAGAATTTTTTCTAAATCAGTTTCTTTTAATGAAAGAAGTTTAAAAAATTCTATTTTTTGTAGTTGATTTAAGCCTCTCGCTCCATTCATTACATAAAATCTACAAAAAACTTTTTTAAATTGTTCATCTATGCTATTCAATGAATATTTTTCTTTAATAAAAAAATAATCTCTAAAGTGTCGACAATTATTTGTAGTCAGAGTATTAATAATTTCTACTCTATTTTGTTTAAGTTTTTCTATTATTTCTTTATTTTCCACGGTTTTTATTTATAACATTAAAAAAAAGTAATTATATTTTTATGCTATACCTCATATTGATATTTGTAAATACTAAATAAAAACAGCCTTTAACCGGGCTGTTTTAAGTTTTTAATTAACTCCTCCTTAGATAGCTTGTAAATATTAGATAAAGAACAACATTTAACGTACTTGATTTTAGATAATCTTAAAATAAGATTATCTGGTTCATCATGTAAGAGAAATATTTTTTCTAATTTATCTAATTGTAATAATGTTTGATATTGTTCTTCATTTATCGTTCTACCTAACAAGGCAGCCACCGAAGGGTAGCCAAAGCTGATTACTTTTATCGCATCAAACGGGCTTATTACTAAAAAAATTGTCTTATACTCCATTAAGCGATGGGCATTATATAAAGTCCTTTTAAATCCTTTAGGATAAAACCAAGAATTGTCTTTCTCTCCATAACCAATATAGCCTAAAGGATTTGAATTTATATCTCTAATTCTAAAAACAATTTTTCCGGACATAATCGATCTTTGCTTTACTAAACCGATTTCATAGTCATTAGCTAATTCTTTGGTAATAGATAATTGATTTAAAAAATCCGTATAGATCTGTAAACGGGTAGATTATTATAATGAGTCATAATAATTTTTAAAAAACTCCCCGCCCGGCTTGTCCCGCCTATTCAGGCGGGGCTGCGCATGGGCGGGGAGGGAAATAATCAAATAATCAACTTGCCTGCCATAGTCCCGCTAACGCGGGACGTAGGCAGGTCAGTCCTTAAGACAACGAACAGAAATACCGTACGCCTTATTAAGCGCACCGCGATGGACCGTCGAATAAGTAGTGTAGAGAACCCGACGCCAACCACTAGTCGCGCTACCCTGCGTCGCCTGCCAAACGTCGGCACTGCTCGTCAGATTACCGAACGACCCATTAGTCCCGCGGTCGCCAGCGAGAATGGCTGAAAAACCAACTAAGTCATCACCTGCACCAATACCAGAACCTTGACCAACTTTTTTAAGAGATTTGCCAGTTCCTTTAGCTCCGCCAGCATCAGTGCCAGAATCATCTGCACAGCGTCGCCAGCCAGTGGTGGAGGTATTACAAACATATTGAGTAGCTGAACTGGCAATAGTAGCTACAGTATATTGTTCTAAAGTATTAAATTCAGTATCTGTAGGAACATGCCAACCATTAGGACAGATGCCTTGGTGAGGCGTGGTTATTTGAGCATTGCAATCTGTAGTTCTGCAACTATCTGGCAAAGCCATAACTTCATGCCATTGGTAAAGACCGCCATAGGTTGTACAATTGGCGGTGTTGTCGCTATAACAATACTTTTCTATAACACTATCATTAGCTTGATTATTAGCGCCTAAAACCATGGTGCCTACTTTTAGATTTTCTTTCATCCAACATTGGGATCCTATTTGGACAGTGTCATATTGGTTACCGTCTGAGTCAGATATCTTTTGGCCACAGTTAAATAGACCGGCTGGTGAATAAGCTATTGCTCCAGCGTTATTAGAAGAAGAAGTAGATCCTAGGCAAGTAGAGATATTATAGCTAGTAGGATTAGATTGACTATTTACAGTATAAGAATAGTTTGTATCGGCACAAATGCCATCGTTTCTGGGTGTAGGATTAGATGGGATAATAGCTAAATAGGTAGTAGTACTGTCTGGATTAGTTAAACTATTGCCTGGCGTAATAATCGTGGGATAATAGCCTTGGTCATCATAATATAGTTCTAGGGCAGTAGATATTTGTTTTAAATCAGCTACTCTTTTACTATCTCTGGCCTTAACTCTGGCATTACCTAAAGCAATGACTGCTAAAGTAGTAAGTACACCAATAATAGCTATGACTACTAATAGCTCAATTAAAGTAAAACCACCGGACTTTAGTCTAGGCATAATAAAAAACACTATAAAATATATTTTTATTATAACACAAATAAAACAGCCTTGTTAATTAGGCTGTTTTAAATTTTTAATAAACTCCTCCTTAGAGATCTTAAATGATTTTTTCATATGGTTTTATTGTAAATAACCATAGAGAAAGTGTCTAGGATTTGGGGTACCTGCCATCTCAACATACCGTTTTACCGTTAACTCATCTAAGCCAACAGTAGTAACATAATAACCTCTTGCCCAGAAGCTACCACGGGGAAACTTTTTGGTTTTCTTTTTTAACCAAAAAGAAGATTTGCCTTTGAGCAAACCCGTTACGTAAGCCACGGAATATTTTGGTGGTATACCAACATAAAGATGAATATGATCATCACTAATGTGTTGGGCATAAAATTGTAAACCTTTCCACCGACATATCTGTTTGAATATTCTAGCCAACTCTGCTTTAATGTATCTATCAGCCATTACCTTGCCTCTGTATCTAGTTATCCAAACTAGATGAAATCCGCAGCGGTAAGTGCAATGGTCGAGACTATATAATCTTGAATTAGATATAAAATCACCTCCTTTCTTTTGTGGGGTGATTTTATTATACCCCAAGGGCCACGCCCTTAAACGCACACACCCGCTAAAGCGGGTGGTTTTTCTGGTTATAAAAAAGAGTCTACTATAGTAGACTCTAAGGAGTATTTATGCACTAATAAGGTTTAAAAATAAATTCACCACATCCTGCGTTAACTTTTTTACCGGCAGCAATAAATTTTGCTATACGATTTTTTACGCCTAGAGATAATAAATACTTTTCAAATTTACTCAAATCTAAATAATTGCCGCGCCTATAGTTTGGTAGATCATTGTTTGGCTCAGTAATCATTAAAGAAAAAATACTTTCTGTATTTTTTAAAATAGCCGCAAGAGAGTGTGCATCTTCATAGCCATCATTAAATCCGCGAAAGAGCATGTAGTTTATCCAAACCTCAGTTTTAGTATGACATGCAAAATATTGTGCTGTATTTATTATTTCACCAATGGAATATATTTTACTTATAGGTATGAGTCTTGCTCGTTTTTCATCAGTGGGAGCATGAAGTGATATCCAAAGCATTTTAAAATTTGGTATAGGCTCTTCTAATAAAAGACGGAGTTTATCAGGAAGACCGACCGTGGCTAAAGATAATCTGCCTGAATAGGAGTTGTTGGTTTTAATCAAATCAATAACACTGCTGATAAAATTTGAGTAATTGTCCAGTGGCTCACCAATCCCCATAAAAACAACATGGTCAAAAAATTTAACCTGTGATGAATTAGAGATAAGCTTTATTTGCTTCAAAATTTCTTCTGTTGAAAGATTTCTAACAAATCCTTTTTCTCCTGATTTACACATTATGCAGCCAAACTTACAGCCAGCCTGCGTTGATACACAAGCATGCATCTCCATTTTTCCATCTACAAGAAGCTTAAAAACGCCAGCTTCTATACAGTTTCCATCAGAAAGTAATATTCTAAATTTATAATCAATTAGTGGTTTAAATACTAGTTCCCCTTTATATGTTTCATTTAAGGGATATGTAAAGGAGCTTTTTTTTATTATTTTCATTATATCATCCTGGGTTTATTTTTTATATTTTATAGCATAAATACCATTTATAGTCAATACAAGATAATGAAAGGTATATTGACGAATACTTTTTTTATATTTATAATTATATATTGCACTTTAAAAATTTTTTATTAAACAATTATAATAAGGAGAATAAAATGGATACTAAAGGGTATGCCAGAATATTAACGAAAAGGAAAATGGGTGGTATCTGTTTTATTGGGGCAAGATACCAAAAGCAAAACATTCAGTTAATATTAAATAAAAAAATTCTTGAAAATTACAATGATATCATTGGCTTAACAGCTGGATCAATTATCTATATTGATGGTTTTTTTACTAAAAGTGATACTGGAACCCCGTCTATAAGTACAAACATTGTTGAAGTAGTTTCGCCTTGTCAGTTACCTCTCCCAGACAAACACAAAGGCTTAACCAGCCGATCTGAATATACCAATCGATCTCTTGGATTAATATCTGATATAAATTCCTTCAATCTATTTACGGCAATCGCTGAAATGAATAGACGAGTCAGAAATATTATGGAAAAAGACGGGTATTTAGAATTTAATACCGGCATTTTACAAGCCAACTTTGATAGCGGTTTAGCGGATTCTTTTACAACTAAATGTAATGCTAATGGACGAATATATCATCTTTCGATGACCTCAGAAATTAAATTAAAAAAATTAATTGCTGGAGGTTTTGATAAAGTATATGAAATAACTCAGTCGTTTCGTAATGAAGGAGTTAATACTACTCATTATCCTGAATTTGGAATATTAGAGGCTTACAGAACAGGTGATGATTTAGAGAGTTGTATTTTAACGATTAGTATGATTCTTAAAGAGCTTGCCCTAATAAGTCGATCCATTACAAATGTTGATGCACTGTCAGATGATTTTTTAATGAATCCTAAAAAAATACCCTTTGTTGAGGCGCTTAGTACTTGCAGTGGTCATGCGGATTGTACTCTTGAAAATTTGTCTGAAAAATTTTCAGATATTTTTTCTAATGATATGCCATTATTTACTCGCATTTACAAGTCGCTCATAAAAATTATTGCTCCGTCTCTACAAGCACCAACTCTTATAATAGATATGCCGAAGGGATTTAATCCCTTCTGTAGGGTTATAAACGAGTGCTCTCAACAAGCCGTACTTATTGCCAAGGGTATGCATATTGGGACTTTATCTGTCGACGATAATAACATACAGACTGTCCGAGAAGAGCTCCAAAAGCAGCACAAAGAAACAGGTATTTCAATTAACGAGAGCTATTTAGAGCTATTAGCATTGGGCATTCCTCCAATTTCTGGATTTGGATTAGGAATGACAAGGCTGGCGATGCTCTTGCTCCCTGAAGATAGAATAAACGTTCGTGATGTTATCCCATTCCCTTTTATTTAAAAGAACCCGCCATTATTAAAAAATGGCGGGTGTTTTTATTTTTTTAATAGAATTTTATACCACGCCACTTTCCTTAGTTGAAAATAAATTTCTCGAAGAATTAATTTCCGCCATAACTCCAAATGGCAATGTTATATTCGGTGAACAGTGCCCAATATTTACATTATAAAGAATTGGATAATCATAAGCACTGGTATATTTCAAAATAATTTTCTTTAATTGATTTTTCAATTCATCAGAAAATTTATAAGGTCTACCGATAATAAGACCTGAAATGGTTTTAAAAACATTACTATTATCTAAATCTGCTAAAAAAGAGTCCAATGTTGATATATCAAAAGGAAGACCAGGGCCACTTTCTGGAATATCCATAATAAACAAAGAATCTTTTGGCTCAATCCAAAACTGTGTTCCTAAAGTATGATTAATTGATGGCACACAACCACCAAGAATCAAACCCTTAGCCGATCCTTCTTTCCACCATTCATATCCTTGAGATAAATTCATATTTCTTGCTTTTTTGCGATTTTCTTCTTTAAACCAATCAAAAAAATCATCTGTCCAATCCTTAGATGATTCAATATTGCCATAGCCTCCATTTACTAAAGTTTCAATAAAAGATTTTTTTGTATAGTCTATAATTTTAGGATACTCCCCAAATTCAGAAATTAAACATGGACCATAAAAAGTTCGTAAATCTGCTTTAGAATACAGGGCATAATGAAGAACAGAAATATCAGAATAACCTAAAAATATTTTAGGATTTTTTTTAATGAGTTCATAATCTAATTGATTTAAGAGTTGATTGCAGTGATCTCCACCCACAGAACATATAATGCCCTTAACTTCAGGATTGGAAAATGCAGAATGAATATCTTCAACACGCTCTAATACAGTTCCAGAGACCCACTCATCTCGCTGCAAAGTATGCTTCTCTATTTTTACTCTAAACCCCATTTCTTCTAATGTTTTTACGCCATTCTCCACTCTAAATGGAAAAAGTTCTCCGAGCCCCGAGGAAGGTGAAATTATAGAGATTAAATCTCCTAATTGAAGTTTTTTGGGGCTAATTAATGTTTTCATATTTTTTTGGCTATGGTAAATATATTCATGCCTCTATTACTAACTGCTGGGTTAGAATTGTATTTCATTTCTATTTTAAAAACTGCATTGAAGAAATCTTTATCTTTAAGAGATTTAGAAATTGCGCTAATTTTTTTATTATATCGATCAAAGTCTTCGGCTTGCGGTTGGACAAAAACAGGGACTCCAAATGTTTTGTTAATAACAAACCCTGCGGAATGTAAGTCTTTTTCTAAACTTTCCTTTGAAAAAACTCGTAATACTGGTACATGTTCTACCCATTTAACCTTATAAAGTACAGCTAATTTTTTAAGGTCTTTAGCAGGGGTTTTATAATTATTAATCTTTGAAGCTATTGCATTATAATAACCCTGACCCATAATTATTATCTTGCCATTCTTCTTTAAAATGCGATAAAATTCTCGTAAAGTCTTATTAAGATTGCCAACAAACGAAATAGGGTTATAAATACTAATAATATGATTAATCGAATTACTTGATATAGCCGACATATTTTCAACGTTGCCCTGTATGAAAGAAACTCTATCACTTATTTTTTTCTTTTTAATATTAAACTTAGCTTTTTTTATCATATCCTCAGATAAATCATACAAAATAAATTTACATTTAAAAACATCACTTAAATTACAAATCCATCTACCAGTACCACCTCCGGCATCTAAAATTATGTTATGTTTGCCCAGATTGTTTGGTAAATTCTTTTTTATAATCTCTTGTATAAGCTTATCAGAAAGTGGAGGGCACCCATTTTCTTAGACACATTGTCTGTGAAGTTCCAGATAGCGCCGG
>CAZQHN010000009.1:19535-26051 GCA_964593745.1 uncultured Gammaproteobacteria bacterium | reverse complement strand
ACATGGTACATATCGAGATAAACACGGAGAAATGCATAAAAGAGAAGGGGCGTGGGCAGAACATGTGATTCCAGAAGTTGGAGCAAGGTTCAATGTATGGGATATTTCTACCGAAAAGAAAAATAAAACAGGTCATCCAGCTGTATTCCCGTTATCTTTAGCACGAGATCATATTTTGTCATGGTCTAATCCAGACGATATAATTCTTGATCCATTTATGGGTTCTGGAACAGTAGCATTGGCGTGTAAAGAAACCGAAAGAAATTACATTGGATTTGAAATATCATTTGAATATATAGAATTAGCTAATTCCAGACTTAATAAAGAAAAAGAAATAAAATATAAATAAAATAAATATTAGGTTTTAAATGATTTAAATAATTTATCTCCTATCATCTTCCATTGTTTTTCAATAGAGTTGCTGATTTCATATTGAATATTTTCATCTTTAAAAATTCCGCGACCAGTAAATAATTCATACATTAACTTTTTAATACCAGTTGGCGTAGATAATAATTTTGAATATCTACCGTTAGTAATATATTCAAACTCAGATATTGACACCATGAGTATCCTCAATTCCTCTCGTAATTGGTTAATCACAGGGGTTGTGAATTTTAATTTGTCATATGTAGTTTGTAATGAATCGTCGATGACATCATTACGTATATCTGCATCCAACTCAGAGACATACCGCTTTTTTAATGCTAATTTTGACATGCCTCGGTGATTACTAGTTACATTAGCAAATGCATAATTGGCTAGTATTGCGGTGCGCTTTTTACAATTACGTTTAACGTTAGCAGTAATTTTAGAAAGTAATTTATTATTCATATTTACAGTTAGGCATTCTATATATTTATACCTTATGTCATATGAAAACATTTTTATACCACAAACACTAATATGTATAGTGTAATATGTGAATGTAGTCAAGCTCGGTCAAAGGCACCGGATTTAAGCTCCGGTTTGGTAGCAATTCAAGGGTTCGAATCCCTTCGTTCACATTTTTTAAGTGATGATAGCTAAGTTTGGTCAAAGGCAATACGTTTAGACCGTATTCTTGCAGAAGTTCGTAGGTTCAAATCCTACTCATCACATTACGTATGCACACCTCATTACAACATCATTTATGTTACGCGGCTGAGTTAGGATTAGGGTTTATAGCGGGAATAGCCTGTCTTTTCGTGTATGCATGCATATTTATGACGAATATAGACCTTCGTTGGTATATCATAAGTGGAGTAATGGGAATGGGTTACATGTTAATTGGAATATGGTTAACATATCATTTTTCACAAATGGATTAAATTAATAACATATAATTTCAATAAATACAGTTAAATATAATGAACACAAATGAATAATTACGGTAACCACACAACATCCTACAAATAAAAAATTAAAAAGATGAAAGTAAAATAATTAAACGTTATTTCATTGAAACGTAATTAATCTACTTTTTGGAAATATACGTTTAATAGAAAAGAAAAATATATCTTTTTTATGTGAATTCTTTTTACGTTTTAATATAGGTTTAAATAATTCTATTTCTGACATTTTTATTAAATTAAACCTCTATAGATTTAATCCTTTTCTTATTTGATATCAAACCATATGCATTTATATACTAGGTATACGTATTAGTATATATGACAACGATGGAATCTGAAATCATTGAAAAAATCGAAAAGCTGTTACGACTGTCCACATCTTCAAATGTAAACGAAGCCATGGTGGCAATGAAAAAAGCAAGAACATTGATGTTGAAATATCATATCGATGAAATGCGCGTAAACCCTAATGCAGAAAAAGAAGAAACCGTATGCATTGAAGAACATAAAATCAAATTTACTTGGGAAGCATTTATTTATTCAGGATTATGCAAAAACATGAGATGCACAATGTATCTGCGTAGCGGTAAAGAAAATACACTTACTATAATTGGATATAAATCAGACACGGAAGCAGTAAAAGTGATGGGTTCATTCCTTGTGGATGTATGTAAAGCTGGATTAAGAGAAGAACGCCAAAATGTGTCAAAAAATAAATACTCCACACACGGATTAGCGAATATTTATAGGTCAGGTTTCATAGACGGCGTAAACACAGCATTCAGGGAACAAAATACAAATACTGAATATGCTTTGATGACAATTACACCTCAAAAAGTAAAAGCCGAAGATCAAGTATATCGACAAAAACATAATGTAGGTACTACTAAATATGGACAGATAAACCCATCCGATGCACGTGCATATAGAGAATCTTACACCAACGGATATAATAAAGGATATGAGTTTGGTGGCAAAAAACAAATTTCACAATAACTCTTTTTTTCTTTTGTTACACAATAACATTTAAATATACCGACGGTATAAATATACCCACATGGATAGAAATTTATTTAATGTAAAAACTGTCGGTAATTATTTGAACACAAGTTTCAAAAACATGGTGTCCAAAGCACACAACCCATTCAAACAGCAAACTACACTTTCTACATGCATTGGCATAAATAAAATCAATTTTAAACGCTAAGGTGATTTCATGACAAATGTTATAAACGATTATTATGGGTTAGAAGTTTCTGCGAATCAAAACGCGCCAGAATCTAACATGCATCAATATGAAGCAAAACGAACAATGGATAACGAAGATGAGGAAGAAGATGGCAACGACATGGCAACCAGAAGAAGACCAGAGGAAGATGAATTTACCGATTATGATTTAGAAGACGACGATGAAGAACCGGAAAACGACGTCGATGATGTAATTTATCCCGAACCATCGGAATCAGACGATTCTGGTAATTCACCAGAATCCTTTTATGATTCAGAAAAATTAGCACGGGAAAATGAATTTGGAGCTAGTGAACTAAATGCAACCGATCAATTTAGCGGAGAATTTGGAGAAATGAAAACCTCCAATAACTCACAGGGAAATGATTACATTTCATTTAATGGAATGGCGGGAGATGACAGTTCAAATGCGCGCTCTGATTTTGAAAATCAACCAGATATTATTTTTGGAAATGATGGAGCGGATAGTCTGTTTACCACATATGCCGAAAATGAACAATCATTAAAATTAGATACTGAAAACCAATTTCAAAATATCTTAGGTTTTGGCTCATTAGGCACAAATTCTGACAATGATTTCTTAGGATTTAGCAGTTTTAACAATAAAAACACCGAAGATTTCTTCAATTTTAATGGATTTGGAAACGATACATATATGGCAGGTGTTTTTGGTTTAGGTGCATTAGGCATTGGCGCGGCAATAGACACCAGTCAAACGAAACATAGACAACCCCCTGTTACAATGAACGGAGCATTTACTGATTTTATAGCAAAGAAAGCTTCGGCTGTAAAATCTTTTATTACTAAAAAATCAACACCAGTATCACAACCGTCGAGAAATCGTCAATATACTCCATCAAATGAATCAACAAATGATCCATTTGATGATTTCTATAATGAAACATCAAATAATCGTCAATATACTCCATCAAATGAATCAACAAATGATCCATTTGATGATTTCTATAATGAAACATCAAATAATTCTGATTCGATAACACAGGATGACACTTTTAACTATGAAAATGAAAAAACACGGAATGATGGCACCAAAATAATAAATAATTCAGAAAGTAAATTAAAACGAGCAAGCCGTTTTGGAAAAGCGGCCGTTAGCACAGCTGGTGAAAAACTCGCATCAAAAACAAAAACCGTAGCAAAAAACATATACGATGAACACATTGCCTCACCTGACGTATATGATAAATTAGGAGAAACTGATGAAGCTAACCGAATTAGAGATTTACGTTTGAGAAAAGCTGAAGAAAAACAACAAAAATTAGCAGAAAAACAAAAACACGATGACGCTGTTACAGAGTATAAATTACAACTAGATAGAACAAAACATCCAGAAAAATACGATAAAAATGGTGAATTAAAAGAATCAGAATCAGCAAAACCAACGGTTCTTAATTATGTCACAAAGAGAATTGCAAATAGTGAAAACGAATTTGACGAACTAACCGACGACTCATTTTTAGTTTCAAGAGAACCCGTATCTCGTCCTACAAGGTCTAGATCAACATATGATGAACCAGAAGATATGTTCCAAGAAAGTCCATCCGATTCATCATTTGGTTCATCGCAAAACTATATATTTGGCGGATTACAAAACCAACAATCTGACAGATATGAATCTAGTTTTTTAGCAGATAAACCAGCGAACCGTAATACAAATCGCCAGAAACCTAGGTCATCGCCACAGAGACGCGATTCTGAATTTTCATCGATGAAAGGCATACCCTTAGAAGACACTCTCGGATTTGGCTTCGGAAATGGGAGAGAATCGGCAGGATATAGCTTAGATGACACACTTGGATTTGGCTTCGGAAATGGGAGAGAATCGGCAGGATATAGCTTAGATGACACACTTGGATTTGGACAAATGTCAAACAATGGGACTCACAATCCAGCTACACAGATGAGAGGGATATCATTGGATGAAAGTTTAGGTTTTGGGATGATATCGCAAGAGCCGATTCGATCACAACGTACCAAAGAAAACATTACAGCGTTTAAAAAGAAAAACAAAACCAGTTCGCAAAAACGAACCAAAAAAACCAAACCTGTAGATAGCAGAATACCAAATCGGTCAGCTTATGATGAATTTATGAAAAAACCAGAACCACCGAAAAAAACAACAAAATCAATTCCAACACCACGAAAAACTAAAAAATCCAAAAAATAATTCTTTTTTTTTTTAATATCAAAAATTAGCATGCCGTTTTTTCATATCAGAATGTGTGATGCAATGCCATTTTTTCATATCAGAAATGTGATAGCAAATCGAAAGACTTATATTCTAGCTTAACAAATCAATATTCATGATAATATTACGAGAATACCAACAAGAAGCAGTGGATGCGTTTTTTAATGGTGTTAGAAATGGACAAACATCGGGAATAATTTGTGCCCCGACGGGAAGTGGGAAAAGCGCAATTATGGCGGCAATCATCAAAACAATGCAAGAAAATTTTCCATGTACAAAGATTCTCGTTGCTACCCATGCTTATGAATTAATAGAACAAGATGCGAAAACATTAAAAAATTATTTTCCAAATGCTGATATTGGATTATATTCGGCTGGATTAAAACAAAAATCGGTAAACAACAGAGTTATTTTTGCAGGCATCCAAAGTGCGTTTAAAAATCCATTCGCATTTGGCAAAATAGATTTATTAATCGTGGATGAATCACATCGTATTAATCAAAAAGAAACTACACAATATGGCCAGTTTATCGCATCTTTAAAACGAGGAAATCCAAAATTAGTAATTGTTGGTTTATCAGCAACACCCTATCGTATGAAAGAAGGATTACAATATGAAGGTAAAGACCGGTTATTTGATGGTTTATATTATGACATTTCCATTGTCGATTTAATTAAACAAGGATATCTTTGCCCAGTTATCTCAAAAGGAGGAGTTAAACAAATAGATTTAACAAACGTCCATGTTACAGCTGGAGATTACAATCAAAAAGAACTTGAAATTGCCGCAAATAAACCCGAATTAACAAAAACAGCGGTAACTGAAATAATCGAATATAGCAAAGATAGAAAATCAGTTATTATATTTACCAGTGGGATAAGACATGCTAAAAACGTATGTGAAGAAATCAGGTCTCGTGGATATGAATGCCATACACTGACAGGAAAAACACCTGCCGTCGAACGAAATCGCATATTAACAGATTATAAAAACGGCAAATTCAAATTCTTAACAAATGTTAACGTGCTTACTACTGGATTTGATAATCCTAAAATTGATGCGATAGCACTTTTAGTTTCGACAAAATCATGTGCAAAATATGTACAAATGGTCGGTAGAGGCATGCGCTTAGCGCCAAATAAAACAGATTGTTTATTATTAGATTTTGGATCAAATGTCATTCGGCATGGATGTATTGATGAAGTCGTTCCTCCGCATAAAAAAATAAAAAGCAGTCAAGGAGATGCGCCCGTAAGGGAATGCCCAACATGTCATACTATATCACACATATCTGTCGGTATTTGCCCAGAATGTGGATTTGTATTTCCAAAAAGAGATCCACATGACAGCCATGCATATGAAGGCGCAGTGATATCAAACGATAGAGAATGGGTAGATGTTGAAGAAATCAATTATACTCGACACATGAAAGCTGGAAAACCAGATAGCGTTCGTATCGATTTTTATACAAATAAACGCACTAAACCCTATCCTTTTTGGTTATTGTTAGAATATCAAGGCTACCCAAAAGAAAAAGCGCGTAAATACATTAGAATGTGTAAAGGAACAGCCATTACCACCAAAGAGGCATTAGATGAGTCGCCACAATGGTTACAACCTAAACGAATAGAAATAAAAAAGAATAAAGAAAGTGGATTTTACGAAATAGTATCGTTCGATATGCCAGATGAAAATGAAATTGAACGTCCAAGAACATTAATATC
>CAZQHN010000009.1:16835-19435 GCA_964593745.1 uncultured Gammaproteobacteria bacterium | reverse complement strand
TAAATTAATTAAACCTATTCTTTTCATCGTTTATTACAATTAAAATAATTTGAATCATCACTAATATAATTACAATCACTGGTATGTTTATTAAAATATCATATAAAGGCATCAACTTGAGCAGTTCCTCTAAATCAAATTGACATTGTGCCATATACCATATGCTAATAAACCATGAATAGATATAAAATATCATCCATACTATTGTCAGCATGCAACAACCCATAAAATTAACTTTTAGAGGTTCAGCATCCCATACCCATTGTTTCGTTTTAATTTTTAATGCAATAAATATAATAAATTCCAATATCATATCGATTATCCAAAACACCATGATTGCACCACTTAAACCAATTAAATACCATACTAATGTAGTTATTAATTCAATGCCTTGTGGTTGAGGAAAAGTCAATGTTAAAAGCCATGCTAAAATACAACAAAGACAACTAGATATTATAAATGGCACAATGCTATTTAGATTAAACAAAGTAATATTTCTCATCTAAATATATTTGTAATTAATAAGAGTTAAAGATTTGGTTATTTTAAAATTAAAAAAAAAAAAAAGATAATTAATACTCGTAAATCTCCCAACCTTTAATTTCGGCATAGTCATCTAGAATTTGTTGAGCTATTTGTGGATCATCTTGACATTTTAGTCTGGGAAATGCTTTACCAATTACTAATTCATCTCTCCATTTTCCAAAAAAACTAATTACCCAATCACTAAAATTACGAGTTCCCACTCCTACGATGTTTCCAGATTTTGTTTTATAGCACGTTCCATATGGGGGATGCATATGGGCAGTACATTTTTCAAAAATAGTTTCTGACACATAAATAATAGACTGTAATAAGTTAGTGATTTCTGAATTATTTACATTAGCTTCAACTCTAACCGCGTGTAATGCCTCAATCAGTCTCAAATAGTCTAAATCATTACTTTTAAAATCAGAAATAAGCGTGTTAACTTCATCTGTATAATCTCCAATAGACTTTCCTGAATATGAATAATTAATTTTTTCCATTCGTTTAACCTAACTTATTATATGTCACACAAGCACATATAACTATCGAATCAATTGCCAAATACATCAAATTTAAAATGAAAATAGATTAAACAGGACATACTATAACTTCTATAAAAAAATAGATTAAATTTTAATCTTTAAACTTAATTTGCCAATCTCTTACAATTTTATTTATTGTTTTACCACTAGAAATTCCACTGCGATCCTTGAACTATTGTTTTGTAACCAGTTGTGACGATTGTCCAGCGCAAGCATAGATAATTCCATGTTTCCATTCAATTTCTTTTAATGCTCTCATTATTTATAATCCTCAATTATCATTGTTTATCAATAAAAATTTTACATGATTCATTATGATAAGATCGATGCCCATTTGCCACATCAATAAGATACCAGTTCCCATGAATATCCATAGCAAAATCTACAGAATAATAACCATCATCCTCTATCAAACGTGCAAACAAAACAGCTAATTCACTTAAGTAAGCAATTTCGCTTTCAGTTTCGTTATTGATATCAGTCAGCTTTTGCTTCCAATCGGAAGGATACGAATCTGAATAAAATTCAATACTGTTTTCTTCCCAATACGGATGATGACACAAAACCTGTTTATTCTCAATAAAATACCTCCGTTCTTTTGCAACAGGCATATTATTAAACGCTAAAAAGGCAGTTTTTAAAGATAAAAATTCTTTAATCACAAATTCTTTCACTTCTCCCAAATCCTCTTCTTCACATTTTACTAATAAATGTATCATATTAGTAAACAAATAACGGTCGGATTCAACAAAACAAGAATTTGCCCATTCCCACTTTTCGGAATAAATATCTGTCTTCAGAAATAAGGGATATGTGATATGTGCGCTATTCAATTCAAATTGTATCTCATCTAATAGCTTATGAATCGGTTCATAATCTTTAAAATCAGCATTTGTAACTGGAATAATAACTGTTTTTGGAGTAGGAATAATATTTTTAATGCGCGGATACCAATACGAAATTCTAGATTTATCTATCATTGTTTCATTCATTTTCAATACCATATTTTTTCGAAAGTTAAGGCCAATCCTCAGCGGATACCTCATACAATAATGAATTAATGATATCTGTATTTCCAGACCCTTTAGTTATCACATCAGTCAATGCAGTTCTCAAAGCTTCACTTATTAACATACTTAATTTCCTATTATATATAAGCGCTAATAGTATTTATAAATAGCTATTACCTTATTTTTGCTATCCTGCATTATGCAATAAATTTTTTTTACAATCACAAACAGGTAAGTATAAATACTATTGACGTCAATTATTACTTATACGAACGGAGTTAGAAAACATGAAAGTAAAATTTAAACCGGAAGAATTAGTTGAGATTTTCAGATTGCATGAATTGTATCTGAAAGGTGATACTAACGGAGTCCGTGCAGACCTCAGCCATGCAGACCTCGAAAATGCAGACCTCAGAAGAGCAAACCTCGGCCATGCAGAGCTCAGAAGAGCAAACCTCAGATGTGCAGACCTCAGCCATGCAGACCTCAGATATGCAAACCTCGAAAATGCAAACCTCAG
>CAZQHN010000009.1:0-16735 GCA_964593745.1 uncultured Gammaproteobacteria bacterium | reverse complement strand
GCAAACCTCGTAAATGCGGATATCAAAGGAGCAAACCTCAAAGGAGCAAACCTCGTAAATGCGGATATCAAAGGAGCAAACCTCAAGGGGGCAAACCTCGTAAATGCGGATATCAAAGGAGCAAACCTCGAAAATGCAAAACTATACCATACAGACCTTAGCCATGCAGACCTCAGATGGGCAGACCTCAGCCATGCAGACCTCAGCCATGCAGACCTCAGCCATGCAGACCTCAGATATGCAAACCTCGAAAATGCAAACCTCAGAAGAGCAAACCTCGACAATGCGAATCTCGAAGGAGCAGATCTCAAAGGGGCAAACCTTGACTATTCTTGTTGGCCGCTTTGGTGTGGTTCGTTAGGCATACACGTCGACACGCGCATAGCGGCACAGTTAGCCTATCATTTCTGTTGGCTCGATTGCGACGATCCAGAATACATTACGGCAAGGAATACGCTTATTGATTTTGCGAATAAATTTCACCGGGTTAACGAATGCGGAAAATTACTAACTAAAGAAGTTTAAATATGACATCTCAATTATGTAAAACATTAATCTCTGAATGCGGTGGATTAAAAAAAGCACGGGAATGTGATTACACTATCGTATCAAAAAAAGCAAACAAACTGGTAAAACATAACCCAACAAAACACAAAGAATTATTTGAAGAATTCGAACAAACCTTACTGGATCACGAATCATCATAAAGGAATTAAAATGACAATTGAATCAAGAAACTCAACCTGCTACAAACGTATATCTGGATGTGGAAATCTGTATATTACAGTGGGAGAAGACGCAGAAGGTAACGCATACGAAATTTTTGTTCAAAATTCAAGTGGATGCACAGCTATGATGAACACGTTTGCCAGATATATCAGTCATGATTTACAAAACCAAACCAGACCATTACCTGAAATAATCAAAAACCTTCGCAAAGTTCCATGCGCGGAATGTATTAAAGAAAATTCGGTTGTAGATGGTAAATCGTGTTGCCATATTTTAGCGGATGTCTTAGAACTGTATGTAAACAAGAAAAAACCATTGAAATCTCCATTCTAATTCTAAAAATAACCTCTTTTTTAATAACAATCTCTAACACGACTCACTTATGATTTTATACAAACTACAAGTTTAATATCATATTCGTGTTAATTTAATACAAACATGTCTTTATTAATAAGCGAAACCAATATAATATTGTAATATGACAACGAAAAATTTAGCACTTATCCCACAGAGTAAGATCAAAAAGATTATTCTTGAAACTGAATTTGAACCCAAGATTACCCGTGTGTCAAAGCCCACACTCGAATATCTCTCTGCTCATCTGAAGGAATATACGATTAAGTTAGTAAAAGAAGCAAACGAAAACTGTGAATTTGCAAAACGCAAGACTATTTCGGTTGCAGATATTGAAAAAGCACTAAAAGAGTAAATTCTCTTTTAGTTTTTAAATCGAAAATACCGTATTTTTAATTTTTTACAACATTTCTCCATTATCTTATGCGTAAACAAATCATTGTATGCGCGTGATGTTAAAGTACCTTTTTTATAAGCAGTGTCCATACTACGAGTAACAGATTTTTCACAATCTTTATATATTTTGTCAAAGTCAGCATAAGAAACACCCCAACCTTTCTTAGGACGATATGCCACATACGTGTATTTGGTTGTAATCGCGCGCACACCATCCGAATCGTTATAAATAGCAACCTTCATATCTTCATTTGTTAACGATGAATTATATGGATATGGATGATTATGCGTTATTATAACTTTATTGCCAAGTTGTTTTAATTTAGTTTGTTGTGTTTTTGTAGGTGTAACTTCTGATTTTTTCCCATTTACAGAAAATAACACTTTGCCATCATGTGTCACGTAATGCGCGGTTTCACGCTTCTGTTTAGCAGATTTACGTTCTATTTTGTCTAAGGTTTCAACTAACGGAGTTCCCATAATATAAGTATTAAATTTCGATATATAAAAAAGTAATTATAAAAAATTAAAAATTAATATGATTTGACTCTTTCTCTATTTGCATAAGCATCTAAATCAGATACGTCCATGACTAATAGACTATTCTTATCGCCTTTTTTAACATTCTTCAACGGTTTTCTACTCAAAACACGTCCGCCATCTTCCCAAAGACGGTCAAGGAATGTATCTGCAATTTCCCTTTTTTCTGCCATAGTTGTGCCAGAAATAGCATTAGATTGAACATCTTTCTTATATTTCTTAACAAGTCTAGGTACAAAATACTTTGCAATTAAAGTGATTGCTTTTTCCTTATCCCAACTCCCATTCGTCCGTTTTCTTACAAGCGTATTATAAAAATCAAATTCAAGATGAACCATTAATCCATAATCGTTTTCAGCATATAAAATTGCTTCATCAACTTTCCATGATGTCATAGTTATTAATTGGTTGTTCATATATATAAACCTTAGCCTGTCTCATATACAGGATAAGATTTAAATATATGAACAACCAATAGATAAGCATGCTACGAAAAAATTTATTTGGTAAAAATTTAGATTATGCCGTATTACAAGATAAATATGGATATGATGTAGTCACTCTTACAGCACGAACAAAAACTGTTCATATAAATTTCCCAACATTAAATATGAACAAAACCTTTCAATATGAAAATCTAAAACAACTTAATGCGTTAATTACCACACCAACCATCCTAAATACATTTACAGATGGGTATATCAATGAAAAGAAAAACGGAAAAATTTATACATATCATGTTCTCAAAACATCAAAAGGATTTGAATTTATTTTAAATTATAGTAGGCCATACTAATTACTTATTTTTTATATGCCAACCATCCGATACACCTCTACAATAGTTATCTGAAGACATGGGTGTAAATGGCATATCAGAATTGTTCACTCTGCTTTTTCCATGGGTGATACCAACAGCAAACCCAGCTGTCCAACACATTAAATTTTCATGAATATAATGAGAAGAAAGTTGAGTCAAATATAATAAATTTTCATTTTTTAATTTGGTATAAATATGTTCAAAATTCAATAAGATATCTAATTGTTTTTTATATCCAATAATCGTATAGATATTATCTCTAGATACTTGAATTTTACAATTATATACAGGACATACAATTTTATAAAATAAATAAACATACGCATCGAATGCTTTATTTATTTTCAATGGATAATTGTATTGTAAATTATTTTTAAAAATTAATCGTTTTGCAAGAGAATATGCATTTCTTCGTTCTCCAGCATATGGTGTTATGCACGCTTTATACAGAAGCGTTTTAATTTTAGTATCAAGAGGAGTCATATATAGTAATCAATCTCTTTACATAAAAAACTTAGTTAATTAAATTGTAAATATTACTCGCATGTATCAAACTAAAAAAAATAATATTATACAAATGCTACTTTACGATACGATCCACCCGGATTTATCCATATCCGCGTATCATCTTCATAATCAACAGTAATAAATAATTTTGTATCGATTAAATCAATAGCATAAGACGTATAAAACGCACTTAATTCAATCCGCTCCCAAATAAACGATTTATACGCAGGTGAATACCGACTACCGTTAACCTTATCAAAATTATGAAGTAATCGCTCTGTATCAAAAATAACATCTTCCAACGAAACAAAGGTCACATTACCATAGTCAAGAAGATGCCCTTTTCCATCTTTATAAAACACAAGATAGGTAATAGTATCCATTTCATTTTCAGATTTCCATATACCTACACATTTTTCTATTTCTACTTCATCTGCATTAATTTGCATAGCAAATACGATTATTCCACCCAGACATGTAGCAAAAACAACCATTAAACAAATAAACTTAACTAAGGAAACCATCACACATTACCTCCTAAATAAAACCGACAATTAATAGGATAAGCATACGTATTTACAAAAATTAGATATTTCATGGAATAAGATTAGTGTTAATAGTATATACCTCTTTCGATATTTAAATTAAATCACTTCCATTATCCACTCGATATAATTTTATTTCATATGTATCTTTATATATCATATACGACGCATCGTGAGATACAGCCACACTTATTATAAAATTATCAGATATACATAAAACCATACCGAAAGGTCGTTGTTCCCATGTTAACGGTAACGTTACATTGTTTTTAGTGATATAGCCACTGTTATCGCTTGAACATACAACAACCATATGTTCGAAATCTTCACCAAACACATTTTCAGAACTCCATTGACCAACAATATAATCGTGTTTCGCATCAATATTATCTACTAATATGCATATGCTACCAATAGCTAGTACAGTTAAAAAAATAAGTATTACAAATACGTATAGCCACTCGAAATATGACTCTAAATATGTATCCTCTTCATCATCTAACATGCTTCAACCCCGTTTTATATAAACTTGTCCGTTATAATGCATCATGTTTACATTCTTAGCGTCTAAATAACACATATGAATAGCACCGATTTCTGAAAAATCAAGACTATAATACAATTTATTATCACGTTTAGATTCAAGTTTCCAAATAAAAAACAAAGACGTGTTTATATGCCCTTGATTATTACTTTCAAATACAATCCTATCATAGTCATCATCTATAGACTCCCAAACACCAACTACCCGATTCGTAGTAATATCGGTATGACAACCATTTGAACTAATCACTATGCTTACACATCCAATAGCGAAAATCGCAAGAATAATGATAGCAAATATCGGATATGCGGATCGCTCATCCGAAGGCATCAGACATCACCGTACAAAAACGAATATATGTTTGAATTGCGGTCACATGACATTAAATCTTTCAAATCTGTCATTACTTAATACTATTAGCGCTCATACTATATAATACTGATGACATATAAACTTATATTCTCTAATATATCAAACAAACCTCGCCCTCCTTAATGTAATCACATATAATTGTGTATTTAAATTTGACCCATATATACGTTCAACTTCAGAGAAATATGCTATTCTCGATTCAAAACCTGCTACTGCCCACACCATACTATTGACATGTGACAACCCCCCAAGAGTTACTCTATATTTATCGGTAAGAATATATATATCTGAATTAAGAACAGTGCAATCACCAATGCTAATATCAGAAGCATTTGTAACGGCAACAATCGACGTTGAATCATACTTTAAATGTTTAGTTAAAGTTTCTTTTGTAAAATTAATTTTGAATTGCCGCATTTCATACCCCAAAAATATATAGACAAAAAGAACATATTCCAAAAATAATCACACTAATCATGCTAGAAACAGCAACGGTAATAATGCCACATTGTTTCATAAATTGAGATGAGTTCATATTATATTAATTGATGTATATACATATAAACATTACTACTTACCAACTAAACTAATATAATGTGTGTATAACTATGCAAAAAAGATAAATATATTTATTTCCGCATAATATTGGCAAGAATTTCATCTTCCCGTAAATGCAAATAGTGTTTCAATGCGGGACTATTCGGAGAACCATGGCTTGTCATACTGACTGAACTAATAGATTCTCCATGTGCAATTCTATAAGAAATATTAAATTTTCGTCCTTTATGTGATGTTAAACCCGAAATACCAGTAGCTTTTCGTAATTTATCATACCAATAGCGAACAGTTGAATAATCCATGCAAGTTTCGGAATTTGTAACAAAATAATAATTCATATTTACAATTCCTAACGTTTTAATGTAATCATCTAATATGGATATCATATATGGAATGCAAATAAAAGTCGTTCGATGTTTATTAGTTTTCGTATCATTAATGAAAACACGATAATATGCTTCACCTGTTTCGTATGTACCTCGCTTGACGTCCTTAAATCTAATATGTAAAGCTTCATTGATACGTGCGGCACCTCCGAACGTAAAACACATTATCAATTTCTGTTCAATTGGCAACACTCGTTTATTAAATTTGAAATTAAGTAACGAGATCACTTGTTTTTCAGTTAAAATCTGAGATTCTTCTAATACATATGGTTTCTTACTATGAACTTTAAGTTTCCCAATCACCTCTTTTTCTAATATAGTATTATATTTATCATCGATCAAAAATTTAAAAAACTGTAATATAAATCGACTACGTAGCGCTTTTGTTGTATCTGCCAAATCAGAAGATAAGAACTGTCCATATAATTCTTTTGCTTCAATCGTCGTCATATTAGACCAATCCAAATCTGGATTTAATTTATGTAAATAATTCAAAGAAGTTTCAATGTGTTGATTTCTAGAAGGACTTTCGCTCCCAGTTAGTAATATACAATCTTGTTTGAATGCACTAATAAGTTCAGCATGATTCATTTAATATCATGTTGTTAATTGTATATATAAGTGTTATTATATTAAATCATACCAAAAGTCTTAATGTGAAAAAAAAGTAATTTTATTTGATTGTAATATGTAAAATTTTAGAATCTTTACCTTCTGAAGAAAAATCAAGCACCTGATATCCATGTATTTTACACCATCTATTTACAATTCCCCAAACCGAGGCATATCCAGTATCATTCCCATTTTCATCAACATATGTATTTTTTGCATTTCGTTTAAATGTGAATACTTTATTACCCATAGGTTTCCTACCTTTTAATGTAGATCGTTTGATGTTTGGAACATAATCATCATTTAATCTGCGCACTTTAACAACTCTATGTGCAACTCCTCTTTCATTTTCACGATATTCTTTAGCTCTAATTTTTGCTTCGGCTAATGTGTCTTCAAGAATCAAATCTTCCCAACCAAAACCATAATGGCCTTGCACTGCATAACCATACCAATATTTGTTAGTCGATACCATACTAATATAATCAGCTCCCTATATATTTAAATGTTTGCCTAATACAAAACTCATTTGCATATCAGGCAAATACTTGGAATCTGATACACGTAGACATAGAAATACCGAGTATTTGATGACATAATTTTTAATTACTCCCAATACCTTTCATTCGAATATTCTCATACAAACAACTCTAACCACGGTTCATCACAATCCCGTGACATAATTACAATTTTAAGACCATGATCTTCAACTTTAATGATGCCTATATCACGGAATGCTATTTTTACAATTCCACTTATATTTTCATTAGGATTGAAAATATAAAATTTAATTACATCATAATTAACATCGTCACACTGCATACCTGTGCATTTCAATGGCAAATTACCATATGCACGAAGATTGCATTGTACATTTGCAAATCTCAATTCTTCTACTAATGGAGTAGGATTGTATTTTGTATATGGAATATTCCAATAATCAAATATTTTTACAAAATCAGAATTTCTGACTGTAGGCCTGATACTCAAGTTACTTAACATACAATATACTACGTATTGAAAATATATAATACTTTCTATTTGAATCTAAGAAATATCAACCTATTATAAGCGGTCTCACCTGCCGGTTGCGACCCATTTAAAATTGTTAAATTAGTAATAACATTTAAATATACCGAGTGCTTATGAATAAATATGACTACCACTAATAAAATTGGAGTTTCAGAAAAAAAGAAACCGATTGGCGCAATAACATCAATCGAAGCATCGAATTCAACTAAACGTAATTCTTTTCATATCATTAAGAACAAAGAAGGACTTAAGGAATCAGTAGTTTACACAGTTGAAAAAGGAAAAGACGGTAAAGCAAAGATGTATCGTCAATCACTTTGGTATGTTAAAATCGCAAATCCTCCCTATATTGATTCAGCAACAGGAAAACCGCTAATGTCACCAAATGCTCCACACAAAGGGCGTGTAATACAAACGAGAAAACCTTATGTGTATCGACGTCTAAACAAAGAGGAACTAGAGGAATATGGTAAATCAGAAGCAAAAATTTTAGTAAACGATAAGGATTTTGATAAATCAGGAACAAGAGCTTTTGCCGATGGAGTAAAAGAAATAAATAAAAGAAGAAGGAGATTCAAACCTGAGTATAAAGTTAACACTAAATGGTATTAAAACTTTATACCCCACGCTTTTTGAAAAAATTCAAATCCATCAACTCGACCGTCTACATATATATCTCCATCCTCATCGGTCATTTTGTTTAAATATTTTCGTTGATATTCATCATATCCATCTTCCGGTTCAGTTTTTAATCGTAACGCAAAAACTTGTTCTGGTTGAGTATCTTCATACCAATACTCCAAAGCATCTGCAATCCCATTTAAATAACCCCATCGATAATAATAATTGTCAATTATACACATATCTATCAGTTTTTTTATGTTTTTAAGAGTATCCGACGTTGATTCAAATTCAATGATGATATCGAAGATGTCTCTTTTCCATTGATCCTCATACGACGTTAATCCTATCATATCATCGGGTAAAACATTAGACTGGCGTAATAGTTTGTCTAATCGCTGAGAAGCTGATAAAGCTTCATTTGCATTTGAAGATTGCGACAACCGTTTCAATTTCATAATCAAGGATAAGGATATATTACTCATACGCATAATATTGGTTTTTTAATTATAAAAGCATTGTCATTCGATAGGTTAATTAAAAATATAAAATTAAAGAATAGCAATTTTACCGCTCAACAACTCTACTTTTCCGCCTAACATTAAACAAATCCGAGTAATGGAATTCATATGCATAACCGCAGTTTCTTCATTCAGAAAAACATCATACAATCGACGAATTATCGCGTTAGGATTATCCAACTTATGCATTTCAACACAAACCGTTTTCTTATCAAAACCCAACTCTACCTTAATTCCAACATTTGACAAATCTGCATCTTTCATATTAATTGAATCTACTAACATCTGTATAATTACCTCACTATCAATACTTTATTTGTTTTTCAAACTATTTAAGTGTATTTCTATTATCCAGTAAATACATTTAAATATACAGACTACATACCACATGATATGGAAAAAACAAATGCTAGTGTAAAAAAACTTGAAGTCACAGATTCCATGTTAGAAAAATATTCATACTTTCATTTTTCAACATGGAACGATACTGGTTATCATAATCAATACACGTTTATACGTAAACACGACAAATGGACAATGACATTGAAAAATGGGAAACCTGTAAAACAAGATATGTCTTCAAATGCTATTAAAAATTTTATAAATTTAAAATTAAACATGGGTGATTCTAAAAAATTAACTTATCAATTAAGCGTTGGCGATGTGCTTTCAAGAATAAAAAACGGGTGGTCTATCGATATTGCCTATAATATTTTAGGTAAAGAGGGTAAGAAACGTAAAAGAAGTAAGTTCGACTATTATTAATCAGATATACTAATCCGATATGACAATGCATCAGATATTGAATTACATTTAAATATATGAAAGTTCCATATATTTAATATGACTAATTTAAATGCTACATTGAAAAAAATAACAATGAAAATTGATAATTTGGATGTCGAACATGGTTATTTAGTTGCATCATCTGGAAAAATATTGCACGAAATCACTGATAATAATGAAAAAACCATTTGGCTAGGTGATATTTTATCAAAAATGAAGGACAATGAATTAGCAGATTGTGTATTCATTCATAATCATCCGGTTAATTATTTTGTTGGTAATATTCCAGTATTAAGCAGTTTGTCAGTCAACGATTTAGCAAATAATGCGTCATATAATATGAATGCCACAATCGCTGTCGATCCTATATATATTTATACGGTAAAACGACCCAAATCTGGCTATGGCAAATTTGTAAATCGAACATTTACAAAATATTACTGGAATATATCTGATAAACTGCAAGATGAAATGAAAAAACAAATTTTAGATGGAAAACTAAATATTCGAGAATACGAAGAAAATTGGGTGCATCTAGTTGCAAAGCAAGTTTGTAATCATTTCGGATGGATATATTCACGAACCAAGAATCCCTATTCTGATTTTAAAATTTCATTGAAAGGGGAAGTTTTACAATATGCTGATATCCCCAAATGGATAAAACAATCTAAGAATCCAAACAAAAAGAAATTAATTGAATCATACAGACAAAAATTTATAGCTGTTATGAACCGGAATCCTGAATTAAAAGAATTCTATGATTATCCTAAAAAATAAAATTTTAATTTTTTAACAATATTTTTTGCATTACATTTAAATATATAGAGTGCATACTATATCCTATGGCAGAAACGAAATTCATGACCATTAAGGTTGGTCGCCGTACAGCAAGTGATGGAAGTTATACACCTCACTGCACAGTCATAGGAACTAGTAAAACCGGTAGTAATTTTACATCAAGTGGTTATACTATGTCCGGCGGTGGATATAACAAATTATCAGTATCGTTTGAAAAGATTTTCAATAAATATTGTTTAGACAATCTGAAAAAGTTATCACTTGCTAAAAAAGAACAATTAATTAAATATAATGCAATTTATCTCAACCCAAGAACTAATGAATTACAATTTTCCTTTGGGGGGATGGGAATGGGTGTAGTTGAAAATACCGTAAAAATAATGGGTGGTGAAATGACTTCACAATCTGGAAAAACAGCTGGAACAGCAACATATATCATCACCTTTTAATCCACTTTTTATTTTTAAAAAATGTAATGGTGTTAAATGCACACACAGATGCATATAACAACACCAAGAGTAAGTGTTACTAAACTTACAAATATAAGAGTCAAATAATCATTTAATTTATTTCTTTTATTATCATATTCGTTTCTAGTATCTAACATGGTAGCTCCACTCGTACTTACACCATGTTATTAAAATAATTCATCTTTTAACCTCAGCATACCACTTCGCGTCTATACATAATTCTAAGAAAACTATTCTCTTTCATATCAAACCATAAACTAAAACTCATCGATCTTGCTCTTATCATGTTTTCCGAAGACAAATAAACATCATAACCATGATTGAGGTAACCTATCATGGCAGTATCGTCATCAAACAACGATAAGATAAACTGTTGCCGAGTATCAAGTTTGCTTTTATACAGAATACAAGTTGAATCCTCGGTTTTCCATTCAATGTCACGATACCAAATTTTTGCCGCAATTTTATCGTGCAAAAAAAAATTAACTAAATCTAATCCATCCATTTTTTACTTCCATTGTCACTCTGGATACCATAAATTGACCAAATTGTTATATTCCCGTTCGGTTATCAAATCAAACTGATGCAATGCTTCAATATATCCAAGCAACAATGGTTCTTGAATATCACTAGGCGTATTTTCCGCTTTTAGACAGGCAACATAATCAGCATAAGCAATCGTAACCTTTTCGTTTTCAAATTTTATCATAGTAACTCCAATTTATAATAATATATTGAGCATGATACTATTTATACTTTTTTATTAAAAACAATTTTCTTGGTTTCTATCATAATAATACAATAATAGTATAAAAATCATATTAACACTAAATATTACCCCATTAATTATATATAATCCCATATGCCATATGTTAAGTTCAAACATAACAATGTCAAAAAGTATTATAAATAAATAAACAAGTTCAAATACAATGAATCCTATCAACATTGATCTCATACTAAATATAAAAATCCTTCTATATTTATAAATATCAGACTCATAAGATTCAATCATTAAACTCACAATTTGATATAAAATAATACATCCTAAGAAAAAAGCGATATCATATATAGAAAACATAGATAATTCATTTCCAAATATTAATGCGAACATCAGTCTAATTGATACAAGAAACACTTCGCAAAAAATAAAAGCAATCACTAAATAGAATAAATAACGTGATATGAAATAAATCGATTTAATTGGCAACTCATGTATTTTAAAATATATCATATTTTTATGCCCATTAAATATAGGTTATATTAATATTTATAACTATCTAAAAATCAATTAGAATATAAATAATCATACCAATGTCGTATTGATATCAATACTAAAATAAAACATGCTCCGAATAAATAGATATGATTCATTGACATTTCAAATAAGGGCAATGACATTCCTAAAATAAAATTACATAATAATTTAATTGCCAAAATCAAAAATTCATATATTGCAAATAAAACCAAAACATGTAATAATATAGCTAGAACATCACATACAAAATCTAAAAAATAATCTTTAAAGTCAAAGATATACTTTTTTAATTCTTTCATATTATATAATGGATGTAATATTATTTATAAGTATCTATAATTACAGTGATTATAAAATTAATGATAACATTTAAATATACAGGATGCATAATAATAAGTATGGTAACCATTAGTAAACCTGAAATTGCGAAATTGTTAAAAGCTAGTAAATATGAAATGGCCGAATTAACTACTCCAAAAAAATTCGAAAACAGAGTCAACAAAATTTATGATACTTTTGTAGAAATGTATAATAAGCCATTAGTTAAAAGTATTAAAGTTAAAATGACTTGGCATAAAAGTAGAACTTGGGGTATGAATCCTTCAGCCGAAGCATTTGTAGAATATGTAGATGGCCATCGCGCATTATATACCGATAGAATTAAAGGAGGAACAGGATATAGTAAATCTACAGCTTTAATCGAAAAGATATTAAGAGATCATGCACGGCAAAATCTTTTACATAAACGAATTGTACCTAAACAGGAAATGAAAGGAGTGTTTTGGTCTACGAAATTAATTTTACCTGGTTATGAACTTGGGAGTGCATCAGGAAATTTCTTTAATTTCACTATCAAACAAACCGTATCGAGTGAGAATTATGATGAATACGAAATTAAATTCAAATAACTTTTTTAATTTTTATATTTAATTATTCTTTTTTTACTATCATACTTTAATAACATTTAAATATATAGACGACGTAACATATGGTATGACAAACGCACTAAAAGAGGTCGTATCTGAAATTTTAAAAACAACCCGTAATTCTTATATGAAAAGAATCGCTAAAAAAGCATTTGCGCTAAATAGACCCACCTATTATCCTGAAGATTTATTACATGATAGGAATGTATTATCCAAATTTAAAAATTCCGAAATAGATTCCGTATATTGGTTTGTTCGAGATAGCGGAACACACATGGTCATATTTACCAATAGACCATCGAGAGCTTCCAAACAATCTAATTATAATGAAATCAAAGATGAGTTGGATTTCATATTAGGAATATGGGATGCAAATGAACATCATTTCCATGTGACACCGAACACCTGTCGATCCATAACTAAAGGCGATTTCATTAAGAAGGCAACCTTATGGTTAGAAAGTGATAAGATTATATATAAATCACTCTAATATCTATTTTTTATCAGGTATGTATAACATATCTGTGCATTATTATCCAATGATTACATTTAAATATATAGAACTCCAATTTAGTTATCGATTAAAATGCCTGTTACAATTTTAAAAACACCAATTACAAAAAATATGTACATTTCAGCAAATAAAATAGTTGTAGAAAAACAAAATAATCGTAATATCATTGACAAAAAACATATAGAATTCCGATATAATACCAAATGGAGCGTTTCGGAAATGAGACCTTATTCATCAGGAGCATGGTATAGAAATGATGATACCCTCGAACAAATAATCAAAGAAATAAATAACTTTATAATAAAAGGATATGTTGTAAAAATTCATACACCGACTAAAAAATGGTGGGATATTTAATTGAAATTCCCATTAAACATATTTATGTTAATCGCAATATAATCTAATGCAATTAAAATAAATATACAATCATAACTGTTTTTGTTGTTTTAACTGCAGTTGCTACATCAATCATTTTACTCCATCTCCATTACTTTGGTCTCAATGAAGTCAATTTCTTCCTGCGTAAAGCCGTATTTTTTGTAGAGCCGCTGATCAATTTCAGGAATTGAGAGAGACCAATCTATGTCTGACTCGGGGGTGAAGTCTTGAAGAGGAACTAATTTCCATACCGCACTTGTGGTGTGTTGAGTTGCCTTAAATACACCCATTAATGCTCTTAAAAATTTAGTTTTTATATATTTAACTGCCGAATTTGCTTCATATTCTGTTTTAAATGAGCCAATACTTAAAAAGGTATCTGTAGTACCTTCATTTGGATATAATATTTCAGGTGTTGATAAAACCTCTCCAAATTTACCAATACCCGTTCCTTCTGGAAAAGCAATATTATATGAATTTATATAGTTGTTTTCTTGCAGATAATTACGTTTGATATATTTATACACTCTCTTTCCCTTAATCCTCCCCAATAATTTCACAGATTTAACATCTTGAGGTTCATTATCTAAGAAAATGTCTGGCAATAATTCAAGAAGTCTTGAAACAATCTTATTTTTTGTTCCAGTGCCAGTAACATCTAAAACATTAGGATGTTCTTCAAATAAAATATTTGAGAATCTATAAAGTCCTTGAGGGGTAACAAAACTATCTAAGAAGTTATCTGTAACTGATGTTATTTTTGGGATAATATTACTTAACTCACCATATTTTCTAAAAATACCTATTTTTCCATATTTTTTATTTATATTTCGAATGGTTATTACAACACCACCTTTGATTTCTGTATTTGGAAATATTTTTGAACTGTCTGGTTCATAATCAAGAATTTTTAAATGTTCATCATTGAGCATTTTTTCATTCCATGCTTTAGGTGTTTGACCAGCGTTAGATAAAAATCTTGCAGGAGTGATAAGTTCAATACAATCGGCTATATTATATGCTTCCTCCATAAACAAATTATAAACAGGACTTTGTCTACCATTGCCTTCAACTTCTATCTGATATGGTGGATTTCCGATTACAAAATCAAATTTCATTGTTATATCTATTTACCTTCTTTCAAACTAATAAATCTGATTGAAGTTCCGCTTCTCCAATCATAAATTTTACAGTCAATACCATTTTCTTCTTTCTTTTCCTGTGTCCTTACAGTTTCAACGACAAAATCAAACAGTGATGATTGCAGGCTGTCTTCTCTTGGCTTACCATACGGGATTGAGCCTGTCAAGCCATCCATCTGCCAGAAATTCCAGCAGATAATGTTAGTTATTTTCTTCAATTCATCATCAGTTGGTTTGCGATTCCAGCGGGCATCCATGTATTCTACAAAAGTGGTCAGGAGATTAATCCTCGCAATCAAGAGATTATCTCCCTGAAATTCATATCCATAAACACTTTCATAAGCACGGAAAACCCATTTGATCCACGCATCTTCTGTGGTGGTATTTTCATTCACCACACGGAGTTTTCGATCCAAAATCCCTATTCTATCCTCAATTCTGATAGGGGATCCGTCAGATGCATCATATCTTGAAACAATGAAGGGTGCTTCGCCACAGGTGATTTCAATACGCCTTGAATCAACGTATTTCTGCCACGTTTTCTTTTTATCAAACTGAATCGGACATGGTGTTGTAGTCCACTTTTCTCCGTCATCAGTATTGAAAACATTTTCACGCCCAAACCACTCGGTGTCACAATAATTATTCATCTTATTACATATCCAGGATGGTGTGAAAACTTCGGCTTTATTTTTTGTCCTCTTCGATTGTTCATCGGTAGTTTTACAAACACGCGGATGCAAAATACATGAAGGGGAACCTTTCAGAAGTTCCGGAGTCATGTGGTTGTTTTTCGTGATATTCAAATCTGATGAGGAATAAGCATCTGTCGCGAAGATGATGTTCTTTTTTGTCGTCTTATCTGCAAGTAGATATTTGAGAACATTATTGACAGGGTATTCATACAGTTGAATTAGTTCAGACATTTAGAGATACTTTGTAATTGATTTTATCAGGGTAGATACCCAATGCATTGTTTTTATCATAATCCCATTCCATTACTAAATTAGGATGAGTAACAGAAAGAGGAGGTTTATTGACAGGAGTATACATGTATTCTTATATATATAGAATGGGAATACTTATAAACCTTTCATTATAAGAAAATAAGTAATATTAGCCAACAACATGATATTAATTATATTATGATGTAAAAATGAAAATAAAAACGAATAAGCATCAAAACTAAACTTAATCAAGGTATGATGAGTAATGACCCATTAATAAAGGTTTGTATATTAAAAATACAGTACCCAAATTCACCAATCTATGTAAAACAAAAAAAATCATAACCAGAGGCTATTGAAAAAATAAAAAAATTAAAATTTGAAATACATATCTTTTGTTTTTGTTTTAAAAACGAAAGAGGTTGTTGGTACATCAATAAATACAGCTTCAATGTTTTTCAACGGAATAGTTACCCATGTCGGGAAAGGCGACTGAGGGAGCTTACCAGCTTCTGAATAAATAATTATATCCTCACAAGCATCTTTTTTAATGATAACGGTAGTTCGGCCTTTAATACACGCATCGGCATTTGTCACTGGATACGCACGAGCATAAAATCCTAATGCTACTAATTTTAATTTCAAGTCTAATTTGTTCATTGTTATTCCTATATAATAATAAGAACGTTTAACTATATAAATATAATGCAGGATCAAACATACTAATCAGGTGGAACCCCGCATTACATACCAATCTGTAGCAAGTATATCCTCAATCGATGGACACAGAATAACCCCATATTTGCAATAGTATTTTCCAATATCTTGAATCTCAATCTCATAAGCATCATCTACAAAGAATAAATATGCATCTATTCCATTATCTACGTCGTTCTTTCTTATAAATTTGAGTGTATTATTTTCTTTAATCTGTTTCACTGCATCAACAAAAGACACATATTCTATAACTGGTTCATATGTG
>CAZQHN010000008.1:7848-31614 GCA_964593745.1 uncultured Gammaproteobacteria bacterium | reverse complement strand
TGGAAATAGATTTGATAGAAGAACATATGTTAGAACAATCCTCTTGACATATCCTCCTAACCTGTTAGAATTAAAGAGTAATCAACTAATTTACATCTATGAAAAAACTAAAAACCATAAACCTTAAGGGGAAAGAATATGTGCAAGTGAATGAGCGTGTGCTTGCGTTCAATGAAATGTATCCCAATGGTTGTATATATACCCATCCAACCTTTGACGGAGACACTGTTTATTTTCAAGCGAGAATTACGCCTGATATGAAGATTAAGGAGAGGTATTTTACAGGGCATTCTTTTGGAAAACTGGGATTAGAAAAAGCTCTTGAAAAACTAGAAACAGTTGCAGTCGGCAGAGCCTTAGCCTTTATGGGAATTGGAATCGTAGAGGGAATTGCCAGTGCCGATGAAATGGAAAAATTTCAAGACAAAGAATTAAAAATCAACCC
Organism: uncultured Gammaproteobacteria bacterium; assembly: GCA_964593745.1. GTDB lineage: Bacteria > Patescibacteriota > Patescibacteriia > Patescibacteriales > Patescibacteriaceae > Patescibacterium. The sequence goes on along the minus strand of CAZQHN010000008.1, from coordinate 31,169 downwards.
CGAACTGGAAAAGCCTCCCGTGTGTTCCATTTGCGGCCAGGTCGGAATCAAGGCTAAGACTAAGACAGGGAGAATCTTTTTTACCTGCCCGGAATGGGAAACCCACAAACAGGAAAACGAAACCTTTAAAATGGTCGCCCAAAAAGAACCCTTAGATGAAGCCAGCCAACAATTCGCTAATTCATTACATTAAAAATATGGAAAACTGCCCAAACTGCGGACAACCAATGAAACTTGTCCCCGCCGGAGTATCACGAAAGTCCGGCAAACCCTATGACGCTTTCTACTCCTGCAAATGCGGTAAGACTGTAAACCTTACCCCCCGAAGCACCACCGGACAGAGAGACCAACAATACCGTTACAATACCGAACGCCCGGAAATCAGGGAACTCAAAATTAAGATTGCCGCCTTGGAAGACGATGTGGAAATCTTGAAACAGCTCCACACCGAAAAAGAGTTTGAAGACCAGAAAGCTATAATCAAAGCCGCCAAGACTAAATTCAAAGAATCTGAACCGGAAGATGGAGACAAGATAGATATTAACGACTATTTCTAACAACCTTACTGGTTGCGACACCCAACAAAATGCTTCCCAAGTTTTACGGAACAATCGAAAACGGAAAGCTGGAACTAATAAACCCCACCGAATATCAGACCTACCTAAACACCCTAAGCGGTGAAATCGAGCTTACAGTCAAAAAGAGAACCAAGAAACGCACCTTAAGCCAGAACGCCTATTACTGGGGCGTGGTGGTCAAAATGATCGCCGAGGAAACAGGCCACGACTCAGACGAAATTCACGAACTGATGAAACAGATGTTCCTGAAAGACCTGATAAAGATAAAAGGCGAGATTTACGAAACAGTCAAAAGCACGACCGAGCTGGAAACGAAAGGCTTCTCCCTGGATTATATCGAGCGGATTAAATACTGGGCGATGGAAAAACTGAACTTGAATATCCCCAGCCCAGACGAAGTCTATAAATAGCCTCTCAAAAAATCTATGAGAAAAAAGCCAGACCGCCCAACCATAAACAAATCCGAAACCCAAAATAAACTTAGACACCTTTTAAAGGAGGATTATCTCGAATCCGAACAGGCCAGGGCGGGTAAAATCACCTGGAAGAAATTCCAGGAAGACTCCCAGCCACGCTGGGACATAATCAGGGTATTAAAAAACAACCTAACCCAATGAAACAGGATTACCAGGATGAGGGAAAGAATGTGGAAGAAGAACGCCAAAAAGCTATGGATGTGAATTATAAACTTGGAAATTATGGATATAGGTATTGCTCAAATTGCGGTTATCCTATTGAGGAATATAAAAATATCAAGCACGGGTTGTGCGAGGAATGTATGGAGGATATAAGTAATTATTAAATATAATGAAACTATTCTGGTATCTTATGTGGTTTGTTACTTACGCGATGGCCATTATCGGATTGTCGGTAACTTACACGCGTAACTGGTTTTTCATCTGGCTCATTTATGTCATCTCTATGAATTGGCTGATGATTAAAATCTTATTTCAAATCATTGATGAAAAGTAAAATTATTCTCGGTGATTGCCTAGAAGTTTTTAAACAACTAGAAGATAACTCAATAGACGCAGTGATAACCGACTTGACTTATTTTTATGAAAATGTTAGTATTGTTTTATGGATAAACACATTTGCCCAGTATGTAAAAAGGAGTTTTCAAAAAAGGTATATAAGAAATGCCACGCTGTTTATTGTTGTCAAGAATGTGCATATTTAGGAAGAAGTCTAGGATATTCAAAAAGAGTTGTTAAAAAACCATACGAGTGCAAGAGGAAAAAACCTAGATTATGTGATGTTTGCCAATCAGAATATACTTATAGAAAAAAAACTCAAAAATACTGTTCAAGAAAATGTTATGAAATTGCTCTCAAAATAAGGATGCTTGGTAAAAACAATCCCGCATATAAAAATGGTTCTAGCTACAAAAAGAGAAGTTGGAGAGGGAATGATTGGGAAACATTAAGAATAGAAGTTTATAAAAGAGATAAATATATTTGCCAAGATTGTGGTGTTAGATGTATAGGAAAAAGAGATTATAAGCAAGATTCATTAAGAGTTATACAATGTCATCATCTAGAAAATTATAAAAAAAATAAGAATAATAATAAATCTAATTTAATAACTTTATGTCTGAAATGTCATTTAAAAAGACATCAGAAATAGAAAGGAACACGGGTCGGTTAATCTGTGGCGATTGCTTGGTAGAGTTAAGAAAACTACCAGAGAATAGCGTGGATGCCATAGTAACCGACCCTCCTTAACCAGCAGGAATATCTTTTATGGGAAAAAGCTGGGATACAGATAAAGGTGGTCGGGATAACTGGATTAAATGGATGCAAGAAGTCGCAACTGAATGCAAAAGAGTTTTAAAACCAGGGGGACACGCTTTTGTTTGGGCTATTCCAAGAACCTCACACTGGACTGCGACAGCTTGGGAAAATGCTGGTTTTGAAATTAGAGATGTTGTAGCACATGTGTTTGGTTCAGGGTTTCCTAAAAGTCATAATATTGGAAAAAACATAGAAAAAATAAAAGTAGGTGGAATTAAAAACTTAAAACAAGTTGGAACTAAAAAAGGAATAAAGGTTGAAACAGGAACACAAGGGTTTTCTTATAGCAAGGAATATGTTGCTGGGAAATCAATGGGGGGGAAACAAATTAGTGGAGATATACCAGTTTATGAAATAAACAACGAATACGAAGGCTGGGGAACTGCACTTAAACCAGCAAGAGAAGATTGGATTCTTATGAGAAAACCGATTGAAGGAACTGTAGCTGAAAACTGCCTTAAATGGGGAGTAGGTGGAATAAATATAGATGAGTGTCGGGTGGGAACTGAAACAATGGTCAATCAAAGTGCTTCAAGTATTTATTCTCAGGGTGAAGTAAAAATGAAAAAACAAAAACCAACAATATCTACTGGTCGTTTCCCAGCTAACCTTATCCACGATGGAAGTGATGAAGTAGTAGAGTTGTTTCCTGAGACGAAACCAACCAAACCACACGGAGGAGATGGTGGTAAATTAGATACACAAGAAATGGGTTGGGGATTTAAGAGAATGCCTTGTGATTTATCTGATAATGGTGGTTCAGCTGCTCGCTTCTTCTACTGTGCTAAAAGTTCCAAGAGTGAAAGGAATGTGGGATGTGAGGGGTTGGAGGAGAAAGCAAATGCTGGTAGTTATGAATTTAGAACTGACGGAAGTTTAGATGGAAAACCGACAGCACCAAAATCTAACTTTCACCCAACAGTCAAACCCATTGCTCTAATGGAATACCTTATAAAATTAGTCAGCCGTGAAGGACACACGGTTTTAGACCCCTTTGCTGGTAGTTTCACAACAGGGATTGCGTGTATAAATTTAGATAGAAAATTTATTGGTATAGAGCGTGATAAAGAGTATTTTAAAATAGGAAAGGCAAGAATTGATTATGTTATAAAGAAAAAGAGCTCCTCTCTCTTTTCATATGACAAGACTGGCAAAGAGGAATAAGGTTAGATAATTTATTTATTCGGCAATCTCGATAAGGAATTATATGGTGGATTGAAATAGATTTTCCAACAAATTTACCACAATCGCTACAATATCCACCACAGTTTTTAATAATTTTCTCTCTAAGTTTTTTCCAATCCCTACCACGATAAGTCATTTCACCACCAACCCAATGAGGATTATTGTTGCCAGAAAAATTATTTTTCCAGTATATGCTCTTACATTTTAGAGAACAAAAATCAGCCTTTCCCTTATTCTGGTTAAGTATCCACTTAGGACGCTCAAAAGATGCAGAACAGTTTTTACAAATAAGTTTTATCCAAGGTTTTTTATTGGCTGGAGTGTTTCCCTTAACAAATTGTCCTAATTTATTTCTCATATATTAAATTATAACAAAAGTAAAAAAATAAGTCAAATACCCTTTATGGGAAGCGGAACAACAGGAATTGCTTGCAAAAATCTAAACCGAGATTTCATCGGAATCGAAAAGGATGAGGAATATGTAAAAATCGCCAAGGCTAGAATCAAGGCGACCCCAACACCCTTAATTTAATCACTTAGAATAACTAATGGTTGCCAGATAAGGAGTTGCTGTGTGTTAGCTGATGGGTTCCTCGTAGTTTCCACAAGCACCGTATTTAGGAGCTTGTCAGAAAAGAAGCACCGTATCCAGGAGCTTCTATTCCTCGTCAGTAAGCCGTTGCGAATCACGCCAGCACCTCCCTATCTGGTAATCAAAACCTTAGTTCATTTAATTTAATCATTTAATGAAAAGTAAAACCGGCTTAATGAGAAAAGCCGACCGCTTATTCTCGGAACACTGGCGGAAGAAAATCGGCAAGTGTGAACACTGCGCCGCCCGAAACACAAAACTGGATTTAGCCCACATCATCACAAGGGACTGCCGGAAGCTCCGTTACGAAAGAAAAAATTGTGTTGTTCTTTGTAGCGGTTGTCATTTCTATTTTCATAAACACCCCCTCCATTTCGCAGAATGGGTAAAAAAACACAAAGGCCAGGAAGCTTATAAATTCCTTTTAAGGGAGAGTAATAAACTGCAACCACTAGGACGGGATTTCTATGAAAAAGTCATCTCGGACTTATCCACAGCCTGACACTTGACATATCCTGCCAGTTTGCTACAATTCCTAATGTAAACAATAAGATAGAAAGGTGGTGGAACTATGAGTATATATTTTGAACAAATGGAATATCTTTTTGAACAAGGAAAGAAAATCGGACAGCTAAAAAAGGGAGCGGAGTTTTCCGACTTCAAAAAACAAAACAAGAAAAGAGACTATGATGAAATCTACCGGGACTGCGGAAGCCCGGAGGACTTCGTTAAGCAAGCCGTAGAGGAAGGCTACGACCAGGAAGAAGCTAGTGAGGCTTACAACGATATCCAGTGGACATACGGCGAACAATAAAAATTAAAGAAGACAGATAGTGGGGTGGAAGTAAGTCTTCTTCTTCTTCCCCCCTATCTTCAAAAAAAATGGAAACGAAATTAGAAAAAATACTTCAAAAAGAAATTGAAAGCGGAGACTTCGAAGCCAAAATAAAAACCGTGTGCGCTTGGTGCGGAGAGGGCATTCCAGGGACGACCAATTATTATGTTCACTTCGGAAACGCCTGCCAAGTATGCAACAGCCGCTTTAATCTGGCTGTGAAAAAAGGAGTCTCACGAGAAAAAATTGATAAGATGTTAAAAGACAGGATTCAAGAAATAAAGTTTAAACAAAATAAACTCTAAAAGTATGAACAAAAAAAACAACACAGGAGAAGAAAACACTGGGGAAAATAACAGCGGATACAGGAACAGCGGATACAGGAACAGCGGAGACTGGAACAGCGGAGACTGGAACAGCGGATACAGGAACAGCGGATACGGGAACAGCGGAGACAGGAACAGCGGAGACTGGAACAGCGGAGACTGGAACAGCGGAGACAGGAACAGCGGAGACAGGAACAGCGGATACGGGAACTCGACCAATAGAGAATCAGGCATCTTTAATTCGGAAGAGCCGACAATCAGAATGTTCAACAAACACACTGACAAAAAATGGGATGAAATAGACCATCCTCACTTTAACGAATTTTATCTCACTAAATGGATACCAGAATCAGAAATGACCGAAGCCGAAAAAATTGCCGACCCTCAATTTTACGTCCGACAAGGATATCTCAAAACATTCACTTACAAAGAAGCGTGGGCTAATTTTTGGAAAGATACAGATGAAGCAAACCGCAAGAAGTTTTTAGCTCTACCCAATTTTTCCTGGGATGTGTTTACCGACATTACTGGAATTAAAGCTGGAGAAAATGGAAAAAAAGAAGAACTGTTAAAAAAAGCTCAAGAATTGATTGATAAGGCAGAGGAATTGAAAGAACAGGCAAATAAATTCTAGCTTTTAATAAAAACTATGAAAAAAAATACATCTGAAAAATGGATAAAAGAGTTTAGAGATAATGTTAATTATGATGAAGCTGAATTGGGATGTAATTGGGATATGAACCAATTAGAAGATTTCATCCACAAAACCCGTAAACAAGCCAGCCAAGAAACCATAGATGGTTTAATTGAATGGGCGGAGAAAAGTAAACTAAATGGGGGTGCTGATGAAGGATGGTTTGGAACTCCGGGAATGGGACACGATAGTGCTTTAAAAGACCTAATCCATCATCTTAACTCATTAAAATAGATTATGAAAAGCTTAAAATTATATTTTTTAAAAAAACTATTTATTTGGTGGATAAATAATGATGGAGCAAAATTACGTGGTAAAGTAAAAGCTGATAAGTATTCATATATAGAAGAAATTTTAGATAATTTATTTAAAAAATAATATGAAAACAAAATATTTATCCTATGAACAATTATGTTACCGCAATAATCAAGACCCTAAAAAATATGATGGGAAAGAAGACGCTCTCAAAGCCTGGGGATTCTTCAACCGACCTAGAAAGACACGCCGAGGTTATTTCCGAAAACTACTTGATAGACTACGAAGCTATGCAATCCGAGTTGTTAAAAAGATATGACCCAGAGGGAGATAATCTTTAAATATCTCGAACACAAAGACGACTGGGTTCCCTCTTACGATTTAATCAAAAATAGCACCCCCTGGGGCTGGATTGGTTCAGGCTCCGACCGGATCGCCCGTTATATGGTTGAAGAAGGTCTCCTGGAACGAAAGGGCGAGGGCAAATACTCCTATTACCGAATCAACAAACACGGGCAATTATCAATGTTATGAAAATGTCAGAAAAAGCCAAGGAAAGGCTTAAAAATATCCCAACATCAAAGTGTTTTAAATGCGGAACTCAAAGAAGCTACAAAAACCCAATGGAGAAGTGTTTTGAATGTGGTCAAAAATTCTGTTACGACCACATCCACGCCCTCCAGGTAAACGATAAAATGTCCATTTCCGAGACGGTGAGGGATATTTGCGAGGCTTGCAAAGAAAAACTCAATTACAGGAGGCTCTAGAAGCCTCCACCTACCTATCTAGAATCGATTTAAACCCCCTTAGACTAGGTGGGATAGCCCCCCCCCTCAAAAAACCCCTTAGAGTTTACACCGTAAGCGAAATCCGGTTGCCCTCACGCAGTATTTGAAAAACTGTTCCCTCCCCGCTGACGCTATTTTTTTAAAAGGCAAGGTTCTTTATTTTTTTATCCTATGCCTTTGGGACTTCCCCCCTTTCTATAAGCGTCAGCTGTGAGGGCGCAAACATCAATCTTGATTACAATTGTCATCAAAAACTATGAAAATAGAAAAAATGAGTAGGAAACAACTTATGGAATTGGCCAAAAGAGAAATAAAGGAATGGACTAAATTTCTCAAGCTCGCCAAAGAGATACTAGAAGAAGAAATACCAGAAGGATATTATTCTCATAAAGTTTGGGTATCTTCTAAACCCACAGAACTTTCAACTATTCTAAAAGAAGCAGATAAGGAATATGATAAAATATGGTCTGAACTTGGTTATAAAAAAAGTATTCCAGAATTTTATCACTCTCAAATATCTAAAGCCTATGAAGCAGGGCGAAAAGAGGGTAGGAAAAATCTTCTAGACGAATGTCCTGATACTCAGTTTTTAATTGGTAAAGCCATAGCCGAAGAAAGAGAACGGATAGGAAAAGAATTAACTGAAGAATTAACTAACTCTTTAAATTAAATAACTAATATCTCCTACAATATGGGAAGTAGAGTGGCGGAATAGGTAGACGCTAAAAATAGTACCAAATTAACTGCCGATGATAAGTGGGAATAGTACGACCTGCGAAGCCGACAGTATGCAAAGTGACTATACGAGTTCGTATGTGATGATATCTCGTCAAATCTTTGCCTCTACAACCCATATTATAGGAAGTATTAACTAATTAAAATATATGGAAAGATATCTTTTAATCTATATCGCAACATTAATAACAACTTGGTATATTATTTGGTGTATAGAATTAAGTAAAAAATAAACTCTATTAACTAAACAAATATGACAAAAAATCAAAATGGACGGATTCTAAATTTACGAAAATGTCAGTACGAGTATATCGAACAGGTCCGGGGTAAATACTCAAGGACAGGCAAATTAGACGAAATAATAAATTTTTATAAACAAAACTATGAAACCAACACCAATCCGACCGCATAAGCCACAAGACTCAGGGCGTGGCTATCACAAATGCGGATTATGCGGAGGATTCAAAAGCAATGTAGATGAGAACTATTGCGAGGCTTGTATTCCTAACTTTAACAAAGCGATGGAAGATATGGAGTGCTGGCAGGTAGATGAACATTTAAAAAAATGCAAAGACCACGAGGATACAATCCAAATACTACGGCACAGATTACCGAGGAACTGAACCTTAATTATGACTTAACCTGGGGTGATGACTTGCTCGGCCACGCTATTAACCGGGAGATGTGCAAGGAATACGAAGCTGGTTATCCCCGCAACGGCCTTTTTTATTTGACAAAACTTTTCAGATTTGATATTATATATATAATAATCCTTGAGTGTGGAAACGAGCTGATTCTCTCAAGGTGTCAGCTCACTTCCGTAAAATAATGAAAAAAATAAAAACTACTAAGGGGATATATTGCTTAGTAGATGAAGACGACTTTGAAAAGTTAAATAAATACAGATGGTATTTTTGCAGTATGGATGGAGAGACTGGATATGCCTATGCGAAAGTAGATGGAAAATTAGTAAGTATGCATCGCTTCCTGATGAGATTCCCCATAGGACTTGAAATAGACCATATCAATCACGATAAATTAGATAATAGAAAACAGAACTTAAGAATAGTATCACGCAGCGAGAATGCTTTTAATAGAAAGATTCAAAAACCTGCGGTGGAAAGAAAAGCTAAAAAGAAAGAATATAGACCATTTGTTCATATTGCCTCCAGTATTCTACATTTATAAATTTTGACTTTACTACAAATATCTGTTATAATTATATAAACTATAAAGAAAAGAACTTGTTCGCGTATTCGCAGGAATCAGTTTTAATTCCCTTGTTATAGAAGCAGGCCAATTCTGCTGTTTTGTAGTTTTTATCCAACTTATCCTGAATCCAGCCTTCCACCAATCCCCGGACTTCTTCCTGAGAACTAAAGCATTCATTGTAATAAGTATTCTGCATATACCCGTAACCATTCCACATTCCTTTTAACCGGCAAGAATCATTCTTTCCCCCGGAACTTTCCAAAACATAAATCCGGTCGGCAATCTCACTAACAGATAAATCAGCCGAAGGCTGGGTTTCCCCAGCCTCAGCCTTTATATCCTCCTTAACTTGTGAAGCAGCCGGAGCCACCGCACCGTTAATTTGAATATAGGTAGTCCCCACATTAGCCTGTAAGTCCAGATACTGGACATAGGCGTAAGTATTGGCGACTCCCGCTATAAACGCTATTAAAGCGATTACACTCACCCGTATTTTTAACCATTTTCCCCTTAACCAGACCTTCATATTTTTGTTTTAATTATTAGGTTTCACCCTAACTAATACCATTCTATCATATTATAATTCATTTGTCAAGTAACTAATAACTATGGAGAAGTTTAAATGCCACGATTGTAAAACGCTCCTAGATAACGGAGACGAATATATCCCTTATACAGTCGGAAACGAAGTTTTCATTAAATGTAAACCCTGTTACAAGAAAGACTCAGTATTAAGGAATTTTCAAAAAACAGAAGTATTTTCCAGAATCGTTGGTTACATCCGCCCCGTTAAAAATTGGAATCCGGGAAAACAACAGGAATGGAAAGATAGAAAAACTTTTAAAGTTAAATAAGACTTATTTAAGCCTATAATAGATTTAATTACCTAGATGGCAGCTCCCAAATATACAGACAGACTAAAAGCCCAAAAATTAAGAAGTCTCGCTATTGATGAAATGATCGAGGTTCTTAACGGTGACGATTTAGATTTTAAAAAACAACTGCTTCTCAGATTAGCGGGAGGAGTTTTGCCAAGATTAAATGAACACACCGGAGAAGAAGGAGGGCCGATAAACATTTCATTTGATCCAACATTTAAAGAATATGCTAACTCTACATCCAGCACAACAGGAGATAGTAAAGAGCAAGGATAGATTCAGAGTTTTACTGGCCGGACGGAGATTTGGAAAAACGATACTCGCTGTAGAGGAATTGACCTTTAACGCATTAACTATCAAGGACGCCAGAGTTTGTTATGTAGCCCCCACTTATCAGGCGGCCAGGGATATTGCCTGGGATTTTCTCAAACACCGCCTAATGGATCTCCCTATTAGGATTAACGATTCCCGATTAGAGATAGAGATAAACGGAAGCCGGATAATGCTCCGAAGCTGGGAGAACATTGAAACACTTAGAGGCCAGTATTTCGATTTTATGGTTTTAGACGAAGTGGCCCAGTATAAGAATTTCTGGATGAACTGGCAGGAAGTCATCCGACCCTGTCTCACAGACAGAAAAGGCAGAGTTTTATTTATTTCAACCCCTTTAGGTTTCAATCACTTCTACGATTTATACAATAATCCTGGTTACAAATCTTTTCATTTTACAAGCTACGATAATCCCCATATCCCTAGTGAGGAAATAGACAAAGCCAAACAGGAACTCACAGAGGACAGATTCGCCCAGGAATATCTAGCCGACTTTAGAAAAACAGAAGGTTTAGTTTATAAAGAATTTAACAGAGAACACAATGTTACGACAGAAACCCCGACCAATGTTACGGAAATCATCGCGGGCATTGATTTCGGATATACTAACCCAGCGGCAATTATCCCCATCCGAATTGATGGAGACAGCCATTATTGGATTGGAGAAGAATGGTATAAGCCAAGATGCACTACTGACCAAATTGCTGAACAAGCTCGACTCTACAAAGCTCATAAGTATTACCCAGACCCTGCAGAACCAGATAGAATTGAAATCCTCAGAAAATACGGTCTTAATTGCCGAGAAGTAAGCAAAGACATCTCGGCCGGAGTGGATCACGTTAGGGAATTATTTAAACAGAATAGAATTCACATCCACCCTGATTGCAAAAATCTAATTTGGGAACTGGAAACTTATCATTACCCTGAAAAGAAACCGGAACAGAATGAAAAGGAAGTCCCCGTCAAAGAGAATGATCACGCCTTAGACGCCCTCCGTTATGCCCTTTATACCCATCAGCCTATCATTGAAGCTTACGACCCTTATATAGAACAAGTAGGAACTTATTATAAAGATTATTAAAAATGGAACAACAAAAACCAGTTGATGAGCAAGTCATCATTGACCAGATTTTTAAAGAGCGAGACACCTATCAGGAAACTAACAGCGACCAGCGGGAAGCGATAAATGAGATTTTCTCTTCCTATATGGGAAAAATGGAGGACGTGAAGAAAGTCCCGTATTTCGAGCCAATAACTATTCCTAAACTCAGGACGGAAATCTCTTATATCGTCCCGTTTATTTTTTCCGGCAGTCCAGAGATTGAAGTGGAAGGTGTGGGGGAAGAGGATAAAACTATCTCCTCTATTTTAGAAAAGATTGTCAATTTTCGCTTAGACACCATCCCGCAAGCTTATGAACGGATTGAAGCCTGGGTTAAGCAATCGGTAACTTTTGGCACTTCTCTCTTAAAAGTTAACTGGAAGTTTACGACTAAGACTGCCGTTGACCCGCAAACCGGCCAAAGTTTTGAAACCGTGGACAAAGACGAACCGGAGCTGGAAGTTCCAAACATTTTGGATTGCTTCTATAACCCGATTATTCCTGAGATTGAACAGCAGTCTTCTATTATTTTTCGGTCCGTGATTCCAGTAGAAGATGTCAAAAACAATCCTATTTATGATTTTACGGATACTGTCGGCAATTTGAACCGGGAAAAGGTTAAAAGCAAGGATAATGCTACCGAGAGCAACTATGATTCAACCAGCCAATTATCTACCAGCAACATCAATGTTAAAAAGGCCACTGAGGGCACAGTGGAGATTTACGAAAGAATCACCAAAGACCGCATTCAAACCGTAGCCGATGGAGCGGAAAGGCTGGTTTTAAGAGACAAGCCCTGGGATTATGGATTCATTAACGCGGTTAAACTGATTCACGAGCCAAACAGCGTCCCGAACCGTTTTGATGGTTTGGGAGTTGGCCAGAACACTTTAGGACTTTCTAAGGGATATTATTCCATTATCAATCAGACCAAACAGAATATCACCCTGGCGAACAACCCAATGTTTATGGGCCGCAAAGGAGCCAGGATTGACAGCCGCCAGTTAGTTTCTAAGCCCGGCGGATTTATCAGTGTGGATGGAGACGGACCCTTACAGGATAACATCCAGCAAGTCCAGATGAACGATATTAAACAGGGAGCAATGGAATTTATCAATAAACTGGACGATGAACATAAAAGAGCTTCGGGAGCCAATGACTTAATTCAGGGGTCGGCTTCCAATAAGACCTTAGGCCAAGACCAATTAGCGACAACCTATTCTTCTAACCGCTTTGAACTTATCCAAAGAAGGTTTAAGCAAGCGCTGGCGGATGTGGCGAATATGCTGATTAAGATGGAGCTTAAGAGTCTCCAAAGCCCCGAGTCTCCTATTCTCCGTATTTTCCCGCAGGAAGTTAGAACCCAGGTTTACCAGCTTCTTATCAACGAAGCCCAGGACGTTAAATATAATATCAGCGTGAAGGGCGACACCACTATTGCCAAAAACAAGGATATTCAGATTAAACAGTTAATTGATGCCTACAATATCTTTGGAGCGATTCTGCCGCCGGAGAATCAAATGGCTTGGGCCAGAAAGATTCTGGAACTGCGAGGCGTGGATGAACTTGACCAACTGGTTCCTGACCCGCAGGTTTACGATCAACAGATGCAACAGCAACAAATGATGCAGCAAGCAATGAACCCCCAGGAAATGCCGGAACCAGGCAGTTTAAACACTAACCCCTACCAAGGATGACTCTCCAAGAAGAACTTGATGAGTTAATTGAAATCCGAGGGATTATCGAACACCCCTTATTCCAGAAGAAAATCGTTAATCCTTTAAGAGATTATCAAGCCTCGGTTAAGAGCGACTTCTTTGCCGATTCCCTGAAAGAAAGCTGGCGTAAAGGCGGACAACTGGAAGGGAGCGAACAGTTTTTCCAAATCCTGAAACAGCTCAATAGCGATTTCATCAACAAGAAGCACGAACTTGATATTGCAGAAGGAAACTAAACTCTACCCTTCTGTGCTATTAAGGTCGAGATGGCACCTTAGTTAATTAAAAACAAAACAATCTAATGACAACGGATACTATCGAAACCAACGGGACACCCGCAGGAGGGGAAGGCGCTACTTCTTCTCAGGATACTGTCTCTCAAGTAGATACCCAGCCTGCAACCAATGAGCCCTCCGTTAGCGACGGATCTCAGGAAGAAGCAGGAGAAGCAACTTTACTGGCCGGGAAATATAAAAGCCCAGAGGAACTTGAGAAGGCTTATAAAGAACTTGAAGGCAAGTTAGGAGATCTAGGCCAAAAAGCCTCCATCGCCGACCTGCTACAAGAGAAATATAAGGTCACGCCCGAGCAACTCAAAGCCCAGATTGAAGCCGAGGAAATAGAAGCTCGAAGACAAAGGTATGCGGGGAACCCCCTCGCTCCCATTGTGGAAGAGGTCCAGGCGCTGAAAGGCCAATTAGCCTTACAGAACGAAGAAAAAGAACTGGATAAATTCCTGGCGGAAAATCCCGACTACCAACCTTACAGGGACAAAATCTTAAAGCTAGGTTTAAGTTCTGAACAGAACAAATCCTATGAAGAAATAGCCCGAGAGTGGTTTGGTGAGTCACGAGCCCAAGGCCAGAAGGACGCTTACAAAAAGATTGAAACCAAAAAATCAACACAGGTGACGGGCGTGAGCCGGCAGGAAGGCAAACGTTCTCTTTCCCTCGAAGACCTCAGTAATATGAGCGTTGAGGAATTGGAAAAAGTCTTGCCCCACGCTGAACCTCAAAACCGTCCCTATTAAATAAATGGCTGACGCAGTATTTACATCAACTACTACCCCAACTGGTGTGACTTCCGAAATGATGACCTACTATGACAAGGTCTTCTTGGAACGAGCCCAGATGATGATGAAGTATGATATTCTGTGCGATAAAAAAACTGTTCCCGCGAACAGTGGTAAAGTGGTTTACTTTACAAGGCAAACCAAATTTACCCCAATCACCGCAGCTCTCACCGAACCGACCGATCTGGCTTCCAGTGTTTACTCTGGAGTTGGATTCTCGGCGGAAACTGTTTCTGCGACTCTGGCACCTTATGGTCGAGCGGAAAGAATCTCTACATTCTTTGCTAAGACCACGATTGATGCCGGTCTCAAGGAAAAGGTTTCTACGATGGGACAATTTGCTGGTGAATCCCTTGACACAATGATTCGTAACGGAATCTACAATGGCCTTTCAGCTTCTTCAACTGTGAAGGATGCGGATATGCGACAATTCGCTGGCGACGCTAGAGATTTCTCTGCTAACCAATGGACCTCTGTCACCTCTACTTGCACCCTAACTATTGATGAACTGAGACGAGCAGTTGTCTTCCTGAAACGAAACAAAGCTCCTCAATGGGAGAATGGTATGTATCGGGCAGTTGTTCCGACCCAAGGAATCTATGAACTCCAGGGCGACACAACGACCGGTGCAAACTGGGCCAACACCAATATTTACAATTCGGCTGAAAATGCTGAGTTAGTGAAGAAGGGTGTTATCGGCAGACTTGCTGGAATTGACATCTTTGAATCTAACAATGAGAAGATTGACGCTTCTGGCGCATCCGCAATAGATGTTTATCATACATTCGTTGCTGGTAAAGGTGCATTTGGTGTAGTTGACCTCTCTGGTCAAGGAAAACCGAAGCTTATTCATAAGACTTCCGGCAATTCCGACACATCAAACCCGTTGGATATGTACGAAACGCTATCGTGGAAAATTGAAGGCTGGGCATTCGCCACCCTCAATCCCGCTTTCGCAATCGACATCATTCACGCTTAACAAATTAATTAAATTTAATTGTTGCTTGGGCTCTCACATCCGTGCGTTGAGCCCAATGCACGGATAACAATTATGAAACCTATCTACGAAGAAGTAGGACGGACTATTCTAAAAGTCCAAAAGCTCTTTAAAAAAACAAAAGACGGAGAAATAGTAGATATTTCCCGTGAAGCCAAAGTTATTGAAACCACCCACCCTGAACTCAAGAAAGGCGATATGGTTTATTACAACCCTCGTGGCTGCATAAACCTCGAAGTTCTAGAAACCAAGAAGGAGATTGTTATGTGCGTTGATAACGTTGACATCTATGTCCGGCTCAAATAAAAGATTTAGGAATCACATAAGAAAGTTCGGCTTTAAAATCCGCAAAATCCCTTTCCGACCTGATATCCTCTCAGTTCAGTTTATGAACAAGCACCTTATGGTGATTCCCCGGACCATCTATCCTTTTCCCAGTCCCCTTAATACCGATATGCTTGGCCACGTCCATCCCGATTATTTCGATTTAGAGAAGCGGGCGATTGAAATGAACCTCAAAGTCAAGCGGTCTAATTTCCTAAGCGAATCCTGGTATTATGAAAGGCTCGAAGCGTCCCAAATATAAAGTATTGGCAATGTACACCGATTGGATCCGCAAGAATAGAACCTACGGAGCTATCGGCTGGTACCGGATAGTCAATCCAATGAGAAAGCTTGGAGCTAAAGTGGTTGGCAGGTTCACGATGGGAACCATCCAATCGGCTCTCCAATTAAAAGAGTGGGGAGACGTTTGGTTTATGCGACCCTCAGACGCTACCAACATTTCACTCTTAATCGAGACGGCTAAAGAATTCACCGGAGCCAAACTAGTGATAGATATGGACGACGACCTGAGACACATCAATGAAGATCACTTAATGAAAGAGGAGCTGGAAAGGAAAGCTCCCGAAATAATCCGGCAACTCAAATTCGCTGACCACGTGGTTGTCTCAACTGAACCTTTGAAAGAATCCTTCAAGGATTTAAATGACCGGATAACGGTAATCCATAATTCAATAGACCCAAAGATATGGGATGTAAAAAGAAAAAAAAGAAATGATGGAAAGATAAGGATAGGCTGGACAGCTTCCGCTTCCCATTATTCGGACATACCGTTGATTGAACCGCCGATTAAGGAGATTTTAGAGAAATATCCCAATGTGGAATTTCACATGATGGGAATGATTCCAGAGAATCTTCAAAACGATCGAACCTTCCATCACGAAGCCACTAATGGCTATAAGGAATTTCCTCAACACTTGGCCAATTTTGATTTTGATATTGCCGTGGCTCCCTTATTCGACAACCAATTCAACCGCTGTAAGTCTAATATCAAGTGGCTGGAATTTTCTATGCTGGAAATCCCGATGGTTTTATCCAAGGTTTATCCCTACGAATACTCAATTGAGCACGGAAAGACCGGATACCTGGCGGAAAACAAGAATCAGTGGGTGAAATACCTCTCCTGGCTGATAGAAAGCGAAGAATTAAGAAGAAAAATAGGCCAAGCCGCCAAAGAAGAAGTCCTTAAGAACTGGACTATTGATAAATTCCTTCCTAAATACCAAAAACTTATTGATAACCTTATGCAAAAACGAGACATAACTGTCATTACCTCCATTACAGGGGGGAAAAATGAACTTTTACCCGCTCCTAAGTCGGATAGAGCCCAATATTTGTGTTTTACTGACCAGGATATTCACTCAGAAGACTGGAAAGTCCTCAAGGCCTGCGATAAATTCAAAAATCCGGTTCTAAATGCCAAGATTCACAAGATTCTGGCCCATAAATACTGCGATACAGACTACATTATCTGGGTAGACGGCAATATACAGCTCCTGGTTGATCCGGCCGAACTGATTGAACAGTTAGGCGACAAAGACCTGGCCTTATTTAACCACCCAGGAAGAGATGACATTTATGATGAAGCCGACGCTTGTGTGGCGCTTAAGAAAGGAGACCTCTTAGAAATAGCCGAGCAAATCAAGGAATACGCCAAAAGGGAATATCCAAGGCACACCGGACTCTGCGAATGCGGAGTTATTGTCCGAAGGAACAATGAAAAGACCAATGCCTTATTTGAAAAATGGTGGGCAGAAATTACCAGATATTCTGAAAGAGACCAGTTAAGTTTCCCGATGGTGATTAAGAGGGAGGATATTTCGCTTATTAAGGGCAAAAATCCCGATAGCGATTCTATTTATCGGAACAATGGATTCGTTAAATTAACTAATCACAAAAAATGAAACTCCACTTAGTAAATTATGAATCCAGTTTCAACGATGGAATCCTAACCAAGTTCGCTGTGAGATTGGAAGAGGAATTAAAAAAGCTCAAGGTTAAAGTTAGTGTTTCCAATGAAGCTGATCCGAAAGCCGACATCAACCATCACATCAATTACTGGCCCTATAAGCCCAACAACACCAAGAACACCCTGATGATTACCCATATCTGGGAGGGTTATAAGCTGGACACCGTCAAGGAAGGAATGAAAACGGCTGATGTGGGGATCTGTATGTCGTCCGATATGATTGAATACCTGGTTGAACAGGGAATACCAAGAAAAAAACTGGATTATGTCTTACCGGCTCACGATGGATTGCCGAGAAAGCCGAAAGTTATTTCCATTCTCACCAATGTTTATCCCGATGGTTGCAAACGGGAACAGATGTTCTATCAGTTGTGCAAAGTTATAGATAAATCAAAGTTCCATTTTATTATTATGGGAACCGGATGGGAGCACATTCTAAAAGCCATTGACGGACTGCAATACACCTACCTGGGACAATTCGATTATGAGAAGCACAGAGAGATACTGGATGCCTCCGAATACAGTCTCTACTTCGGATTAGACGAAGGTTCAATGGGAATTCTGGACGCCAAGAACGCCGGACAACGCATTATAACGACGCCTGTGGGGTTTAATAAGGCAATGGGCATAGATTATCCCTTTACCACCCAAGACGAGCTGAACGCGATATTTAAGGGCTTAGAAGCGAATCCTGTCAAAGACTGGACCTGGGAGAACTACGCCCGTAAACATTGTCAAATTTGGAAAAAACTAAATGACCAAAGAACATAAAAGTTGGACCAGGGTTTTTTCACAGAAACCCAAAACGCGATTTTTTAATAATGGGAATCAAATGAAATATAATTTAGGAAGCAATGATGTAAAACACGAAGGATTTCTAAACATAGACATCCGACCCGCTAAAGGAGTGGACATTGTAGATGATGTTACTAAGCTGGAAAAAATAGAAGATAACTCCGCGGAAGAAATAATCGCCCATAATATTTTGGAGCATATTTTTCCCGACAAGATGGATTCCACTTTGGCACTTTGGGTAAGGAAACTAAAGCCAGGAGGATTTCTCACTATCGGTGTTCCTGATGGGGAGATGGTTTACGAAAGATATTTAAAGGACACAGAAAAGAATTATGAGCGGAGATGGGAAAAATTAGTCCACGGAATATTTGGGAACTTCCGGCTCTTGAGGGAGTGGCATGGAGAAGATGCTGAAAAATACGGGCACCATAATTTATTTAGCCATAAATATTTAACTGCCAAAATGGAACAAGCAGGATTGGAGAATATTGTAGATGCAAATCAAAACCATCCAGACTGCTTTGACCTTAAAGGACAAAAACCATGCGTCCAATAAAATATTCCAACGTTGTAGTAATCGGAGGGGCAGGATTCCTAGGAAGCCACCTCGTTGACCATTTAATCGAAAGAAACTGCAATGTCCTGGTGCTGGATAATTTGATTACTGGGCAAAAGAAGTTTATCAGCCCCAAAGCTCAGTTTCAATGGTTTGACATTACAGGTTCAGAAGACCAATTAAGAAAGATATTCCTGAATTTCAAGACTGATTTTGTTTTCAACTACGCCGCCGAACCCTACATCCCTATTTCCTTTGAAAGACCTTTGCACGTTTTCAACATAAACGCTTTCGGAGCTTTAAAAGTTCTGAACGCCGCCCAGGACGCTGGCGTTAAAGGAATTTTACAAGTTTCCAGCGCTGAGATTTACGGAGACGCTAATGGAATAATCAATGAAGACTATCCGGCGCGACCCCATTCCACCTATGGAGCGGCGAAACTGGCGATTGATATGTTGGTTCAATGCCGCTGGAAAGAAGCCAAGACTCCCGTGATTGCAATGAGACAATTCAACTGTGTCGGGGAAAGGGAAACCCACCCCTACGTGATACCGGAGATTATCAGTCAAGCGACCGTGAGCGATACAATCCGGCTAGGGAACAACTCATTTCGGGATTTCCAATACGCCGGAGACGCGGTTAAGATGGCCACCGAACTTTTAGAGAGAGGGCAATTTGGAGAAGTTTACAATATGGGCAGTGAGGATGGGATAAAGATTTATGATTTAGCTGTAATGATAGGAAGACTAATGGGAAAAGATGTAGTGGTGATACCGGAAGAAAAAAGAATCCGGCCCTGGGAAATCTGGCATTTACAATCAGATAATTCCAAACTCTATTCGGTCATAGAAACCCGTCCCCAAGTAAAACTAGACGAAGCTTTAAAAAGAACCATTAACTATTTCAAAGCCAATGGAGAAAAATGGGACTACCTATCTTGAACTAGAAAAAGCCTACGCGAAATTTACTGGAGCAAAATACGCTGTTAGTTGCAATTCCGGCACTTCCGCTTTACATCTCGCTTTAAAAGCTATTGGAATTGGAAAAGGTGATGAAGTCATCGTTCCTGAATTTACGATGATTGCCTGCGCCTTCGCCGTGAGCTACTGCCAAGCGAAACCCGTTTTTGTTGATTGTGATGACACCCTGAACATTGACACCCAGCTAATTGAAAATAAAATAACCCCCAAGACCAAGGCGATTATGGCCGTCCACATCTACGGCCGGCTGGCTAAGATGAAAGAAATATTCCGAATTGCCAAGAAGCACAAACTGAAAGTTATCGAGGACGCCTGCGAAGCTCAGGGAGCGGTCTATAAGTCTCAAGCTGACATCACCTGTTATTCGTTTTTCAAAAATAAAATCATTCACGCCGAAGAAGGAGGAATCTGCACGACGGATAACAAAAAATACGCCGAGAGAATGAACTATCTCAAGAACGTAGCTTTCGGGGAAAACCACGACTATCTCCACCAGGAAATTGGATTTAATTACCGGATGCCTAATTCCCAGGCGGAATTGGCTCTTAAATCTTTAAGAAATTACGAAAAAGAAAACCAGCGCCGCCGGAAACTGGAAAAGCATTACGATAATAAATTTATCCAGGACAAAATGCCAGACCGTGACGCCGTGTGGGTTTACGATATGAACTGTTACAATAAGCGGGATAAGGTCAAGAGGGAGCTGGAAGCGATGGGCTACGAGACGAGATTATTCTTTAAACCAATGAGTATGCAACCACCCTACCTGGGAAAATACAAACACCTTAATGCCTATAAGTGGTCTCAGCAGGGATTGTACATAATACTATGAGCGTCTTTAGAGAAAAAATAGAACCCGTTATTGTGACTGAAGAGGAACACGAACCGTCCCCGCCGAAGCCTGGAGAGCCGGAGAATCCCGACATTGAATCAGCCAAAGACCCGCTGACGCCTGAAGAATCCAAGTTGGAAATATGGGAAGGGGAGAATAGGCGTAAATACGCAGTGGATTATTTCGACATCAAGAATATTGTCCAGGAATTTCCCCTTAATATGCACGTTAACCAAGTTGATAAATACATTAAAAATTTATTAGTCGCCAAAGGCTATGAAAAAAACATTGAAAATTACAAACTGCTACTTCAAGAAATTGAGGAAGAAATTGGTTCGAGTCGTCTCGAAACTTTTAAGCGTCTTCAAAAAATAAGCGGCTACATCAAAGCTCTTAACCGCTTAGAAGACGCCAAAAGAAAACGGGAGATGTTTTTAAATAGAAGCCTTTAACTACGCCTCTATATGTAGAGTTGTAGAGGCGTAATTTAAGAATTTTAAAACTATATGGCCTACGTAAAAAAAACACTCGCAGATTTGAAACAAAGTTTAGCTGACCGGCACGACGGGGGAACGCTCCCGACTGATTCAGCGACCCTCACTTTTTGGACTCGCCTTTTAAATAAGGGCGTCGCTTACTGCACGGATAGATTACGGCTCTTGAAAGAGGCGACCGTGACGGTGTCCAGTGGCTCTGGTTCTTTGCCAGACGATTTTATTGTGATGAATAAAGTCTATGATTCGGATGAAAACGAATACTCTATGGTTGACCCCGATAATGTTTCGTCCCGAATAAGTTCAGCTTACTGGATAACCGGCAACCATCAGGACGGCTTTACTTTGAAAACCGATGACGATGATACCTTCACGATTGAATACGCTTTCCGGCCAGCGGAGATGACCAGCGACTCAGATGAATGCATTATTCCCGACCCCGAAGCGGTAGTCGCTTACGCTTACGCCTATCTGAGAAAATCTGAAACCGACCCCCTGGAAGACGCTGATACCGCCTTACAAGAATGCGACAGTCGTTTAGCCGAAGTCCAGGACGCTTATGGGCTCAATAACAATTTATACGGATTCTCTTTACAATCCAATTCATAAATGGCCAAAGGAATTAAAACCGAACAATTTGACGATTTAGGCAAGGGCTTGAATCTTTTTACCAGAGATACAATGCTGGATGAAAAAGAATCCGCGGATGCCTATAATTGCTGGGCTACGGGAAAAAACTCGGTTGAAAAACGGCCAGGCATCTCCAAGCTTTGCACGATTGCCGGCGTTGACCAAATTGACGGCTTAGGGTCTTACTACAATGGAACAACCCGCAAACTCGTAGCAATGGCCGGAGGGGCATTATACGAAGTGGAAACTGGAACGGCGGTAGCGGTTACTGGTTCACCGACATCTGCTGCCTCTTTCACCACTAAAAATAGAACGGATTTTTGCCAAGCGGGAGCAAAACTTTTTATCGCCAACGGAGTGGAAGAAATCAGATATTATGACGGCTCGGATATTCACGAACAAACCGGTTCGATTGTGGCTAAATGGCTTATCTTTTACAAATCCTGCCTCTGGGCTGCGGGAAACCCCACCGCCGGTAACGAAACCAGATTATACCGAAGCGGAGACGGAGCCACCACTGCCGCCGCACTAGCCAATTTTACTTTCCATGTTACTGCCAACCCGTTGGCGACTTCTAAATATATTTCCCAATCAGACGGCCAGTGGCTTAAAGGTTTTTACAAACACCAGGATTATCTTTATCCAGTTAAGGAAAGGAGTTTATGGCGGGCGAGTGTGGGAACAGACGATTATCAGTTAATCACCCTGGAAATGGTTGACCCCGCGAGAGGTTGCGATTCCCACCACTCCATTGATACGGTGGACAATGATAATTTTATGTTTCAGGAGCAAGGAGTTTTTGCTACCGGATACGAACCGAACATTTTAGACCAAATCCGCACTAACATCATTTCCCTAAGAGTTGACCCAAAACTGAAATCCATTGACAATACCCGTTTAGATGACGTGGTGGCGATTTATTACGATAACCACTATTATCTTTCCTACACCGAAGGCGGAAGCGGAACCAATGACACGATTCTGGTTTATGACCGACAAAGACTCGGCTGGTGGGAATTTAAAGTATCCGACTCTACTGGAACCTTAACCGGAGCTAATTGTTTTGCAGACTTCAAAGATTCTAACGGAGAAACTAAACTCTATTTCGGCTCTTCCACGGATGGTTCCATTTACTATTTTGACGATGCTGCTAAGGACGATGACGGCTGGACAATCTCCTCTACCTGGAAAAGCAAAAGATTTGAATTTGACGATTACTCCCAGATGAAGTTTTTTCTCCAAGTCCTTCTTTACCTAGGAAGAACCCCAGGCGAGATAACCATCAATGTTTATGTAGATGAAAGACTGGCCGCTACTAAATCAATTTCAATCGGAAACACCGGACTGGCTGGAATCGGCAACGGAATGATCGGGACAGAACCAATCGGAGTCGGTTCCGGTTCACTCGACCTAGTGGATACCGGAGGCGGAGACTTCGTTAAAATCCCAATTAACAAAATGGGACGTAATATCCAGGTGGAAATCACCGACAATTCCGGCACTAAGGGCTGGGAACTCAATGCACTTCATTTTCATTTTAAACCACTTAATACGGCTTATCAGCCGAACACAAAATAATGAGTATAAAACACCAAAACAATTTCGCCACAAATTTAACTATCGGAACAACCGC
>CAZQHN010000008.1:0-7748 GCA_964593745.1 uncultured Gammaproteobacteria bacterium | reverse complement strand
TGAGTATAAAACACCAAAACAATTTCGCCACAAATTTAACTATCGGAACAACCGCCGGCGACACCACTTCTCCTCTAAACGACATCCCGACAGTGGATGCTCCTTACTATCTGGCTTTTGACGCTACTGATTTAAATGGGAATTACGAAGTGGTAAAAGTTACTTCCGATTCGGCCACCAATGTCAATCACGCCGCCACTTCCTATAATCACACCGTTGCCGAAGAAGTGCGGATGGTCTTGCCAGCTGAGGAAATCAATCCAGCATTAACAACTGATTCTGATGCCGCCACAATTACTTTTGATTTAAGCACTTCCCTACACACCGTGACACTGGGAGGTAACCGGACTTTAGCTCTTTCCAATGAAACAGTCGGACAGACTTTTATTATCCGACTGGTTCAAGATGCAACTGGTTCAAGAACAGTCACTTGGTTCACAACAATAAAATGGGCAGGGGGTTCAGCACCAACACTAACAACAACAGCAAGCAAGACTGATGTCTTTGGATTTATCTGCACATCAGCAGGAAACTATGATGGGTTCGTAATTGGTCAAAACTTATAAATATGCCAGAACTAATAAAAACAAGATGGTATCCTGAATCAGTTTTAAAGGCTTACTATCGTTTTGAATCGGGTGCTTTAACAACTGACAGTTCGGGAGAGAGTCATACTCTCACAGCTATTTCTGACCCCGCCGAAGACGCTTCTGGAGTATTTGGCGGTGCGGTGGCACTGGACGCTAATGACGGATATTCTGCTGTTGACCACGCTGATTTCAAGCCGACAGGAGCTTTTACGATAGGAATGTGGGTTAAGCCTGCATCGTTTGCTGCTACTGTCGCATTATTTAACAGTATATCTGTTGCCACTAATTATGCGGGAATTTATGTATCCAACAACATAACAACGGGAACTATCAGTTTTTTAATTGGAAAAAATACTGGAACAACCGCCAACACAGACTTTAAGTCTGTTGCTTCTAATGGCGGATTAACTGCTGGTCAATGGAACCATGTTGTTCTTACTTGGGATACTCAGTATATGCGAATTTATATAAATGGAGCATTGGACATTGAAACAGCATCCACTATAGCACCAGCATATGCGGCAACTAATTATGTGAGAATAGGATGTAGAAAGTTTACTGCTTCTGCTGAAGTATCTTTCTTCAATGGCTCCCTTGACGATGTATTCCTCTTAAACGGAAAAGCTCTTAATGCTTATGAAGTCCTTTCAATATACAGAACAATATCCCCAGGAGCATTTTTAATGAACCTCGCAACTAATTGGAAAAATAATTAAACTTAACAACTCTACGCAATAATATGTCACTAAGGTTTGTCAACGGAAAATGGAAAGGGGGGACGAAAAAAGACGCCGCGAAACTAAAAGCTTCGTCTAAAATAAGTTCTTCCAATAAATCCTCAAGCTCTTCTGGTTCTAAGAAATCCTATGGATCTTATAATCAGAACCAATATGCGGCCTATAAGCAGGCGGACGCTATGATGGGGACTAATATGGCGGATACCTACGCTAGGGCTTATGGAGCCAGCAATAAAATGCAAGGCCCTTTGATGGAAAGCGGAGCTTTCTATTCCAAGGAATCCTCAGATTCTGACCGGAATAAAAAGATTCGTTCCGACCGGAACAATGCCTACAGCGCCGCGACTAAAAAAACCACTCCCACTTATACCTCAAACAGTCCCTCTTCTAACCGCAGTTTAGCTTATGACTGGTTTAATAAAATTACCGGAACAAAAACTGCTCAAGCTAGAAGCACCGCTCCAGTGGGCACAGGAAATTATAATAAGAGTAAATGGGAAAGAGCCTTTGAGATAATGAGCGACCCGTTTGGCTTAGAGCCAAGAGTCCGGGCGTTTTACAACGATAAACCCTGGGGAACTAAGGTTTACGAAAAAGAGCAGGACAACCCTCTAGTGGATGAAGGAAATGTTTTAGGCGTCGACACTTATCAAGAACCCTCCGCTCCCGCTCCTTATTTGAATTGGGATACGTTTAATACAACTCAAGGCAATGAACCAACCAATCGCACTGATACCCGAAGATATAAAACAACCGACACCTCTACCGCTTCTCCTGAAGTGTATGAAAGCTATACTCCAGATTACATTCCTCAGGATGTAGATATTTCTGAAAATGCCGCTCCTCAAAGTGATGAAAACTTCATTCCTATCCAGCCGGAAAACGCTACCGTTCAAAGATACCCAGGACACGGATATTTTTCTACTGGACAATATGGGAATGGAAGGGGAGATTATGGACTAACTGGAGCTTATGGAACGGGAATGGCGGCGGGAAATCCGTATGGAGATGAGGAAGAACTTTTAGGAACCGATCCGTCTTTGGCCTCGGAAATGGGAGCGATTGCTTCACCGGAATTTCAAAATGTTTACCGCAGTGGGCTTGATGATCCAGAATACGATTTGAGCAGTCCAGACATTATGGAAAACCTCGGTCAACTTAATGACGGATTAGTGGCCTATAAATTGGCTACCGGACAAGATTATACCAATGACGGCGCTAATACGGATTACGGTTATGACACTACCGGAAATAAAGTCGCTGGTGTCTTTAATGCCGCCGCTAATCAAATCCCAGTTAATACATCAATCTCAAATAACGATATGGAACAAACCAATAAATCTTCAAGTTCTTCTGATGAAGAAAAAGCGCAAAAGAAGGCCTACAAGGCTAATTTGAAAAAAATCAAATCCCAATACAAGGATTCCAGGGAAGAGGCGACTCAAGAACTCAATAAGTCCAAACAGGAAGACTTAATGAGACTCAGCGGAATGTTCAATTTCGCCAACTCCGACCCGAATGACGAACAGCGGGCGCAGTATATGACCCGGACGATGAATGACTACTCCGGCCAGCTTTCCGGTCTTCTGAAAAAATTGGCGGCGGCTGAATCTCAAGATATAAGCGGAGCTGAATCAAATTACCAGAATGCACTGGCTCAAATTGCCCAAGCTAAAGCGGCCGCTCAAGCTAAAGTCCAACAGTCTTTAAGAGCCGCCCAGCAACAACAGTTTAACAATATGGCTAAAATGTATTCCTTGTTACAAAAAAACCGACGCGGAACATTGAGTCGAAGCTCAAATCCATTTCCAAAAAATGTAAGCGAAGACCCGTTAAATCCGATTTACGTTGACAATAATCCTTATTCACCCACTTATGGACAAGAACTAGAGTGGCAAAACTAATATGTCCTGGGTAGTTAAAAACACAAAATTACCAACAAACAATTCAGTTCCCCAAACTGGCGGTCGCTGGGTTGTTGCAACTAAAAAATCTCAAAACAGACGCCCGATTACTCAGCAACCAACGATTCCACCAAAAACAATCCAACAGCCCCGCGTAGGAGTCTCTGGACTTATTAAGAATGCGGGAACTGACCTTGGTTACTTCGCCAAAGGTTTGTTAGGTATTGGGAGGCAAGCTATATTTCACCCAATAGACACGAGCAAAAAAATCGCTGGAATGGGAGGCGAGGTTGTTAAGGGTGCACCAGGTGCCGTCAAAGATTTAACCCAATTGATTACGAATTATAAGGAAACCCAACGCAAGGGAATTGAAGGCTGGAGACAACTTAAACAAATACCCCTTGAACAACAAAGGGAAATGCTTTCTCGGGATGTTCAGGCAATCGGAGAATCTGAGGAGGCTAAGGTTAACCCCAATAAAAGAAGACTAGCACAAATGGGATTAAGTATTTTAGGGAACTACTCTCAGTATTCACGTCCTGGTGAAAAGATATACAAAGAGCCATTTAGTTTTGCTTTAGATGTATTTTCACCAGCCAAAGCTTTAGGAATTACCAAAGCTACTGGAAAAGTTGTTTCTGGTTTAAATAAAATACCTGCAGTCGCTAAAACTACCGAAAAAATTTCAGATGCTTTTGTTCCTCTTGGTAAGCTTAAACGATTGGGTTATGGAGATGTAGCCGAAGATGTTTCCAAGACTTCCTCTAACATCAGAAAATCCCAAGAAGGAATTATCCGCGCAACTGTTAAAAAATTTGAAAAAGAATTTAAACTTTCTAAATCCGAAAAGACAGAATTTTTTGAAACAATAGATAAAGGCAGAAGAACCCCTGGATATATTCCTAAAAGCGCTAACCCAAAAGTCCAGAAAGCTATTGATTGGTATATGAAAGAGGAACTTCCGAAAATAAGAAAAATGGCTGGGTATACCCTACAAGAAGGAGTTAACCCTCTTATACAAGAAGCTAGGAAAGGAGATATAGCTTATCACGGAACTCAAGCAAAAGAAATTAGGGGAATTCCCAATACAACACAAGGAAAAATGGGTAATGCTTTTTATCTAACTAGTGATGAAAATAAAGCTCTTAGATTTGGAAAAGAAAAAAATATAAAAGAAGAAATAATAACAGCAAGTGGAAAAAAAGTTACAAGAACATTAAGAGAGCCAGATTATTATCCTAATTCTAATGTATATAGTTTTAATATTGGAAACGCAAAAATAAAACCAATTACTGATGAAGAATTTTTTAGATTAGTTGGTAATGATAAACCAGAAGATTATTTTAGATTAGCTGGTTATGATGGAGTGTTTAATAAAGATACAGGGACTTATGCTATCTATAACCCAGAAAAATTAAAGTTATCCCAACCCCTACAAGAAGGAGTTAGCGCGGCAGGAAAAGAAGCTCCAATTGAAAACTATCTCCATCACTTTTTCAATCCAACTAATGAAACAAAATTTGGCGGTAAACTTTCATCTCCACAAAGAGGATTTTTAAAACAATCCAAAGATGTTGAGGGCTTCGTCAAAGACCCAGTAGTTTCTATTGCTGGAGTAAAAAGCAAAGCTGCAACCGCTAACATCAAGCAAGGATTTATAGATAGGGTTATTAAAAAATATGGAATAGACAAAGCCACAGAATTTAAAAATGGAAAGGCTTTTACTGAAACTGGAGAAGAAGTATCTAAATACAAGGGAAAATATCTACCCAAAGATTTAGCGGATGAGCTCACAAGAATCGAAAAAGGAGAACCAGGATGGTTAAAAACTGTCCTTGCTCCTGCTAGAGCTTTTAATAGAAACTGGAAACCATTAGCTACCGCAGTTAGACCTCGCTATCATCTTAGAAACATTATCGGAAACCTTTATAATGCTTCTTTTGTCGGAGGAGGAAAATTAAGGAGATACCCAGAGGCTCTTTTTCAACAAGTCAAGGGGCACATCGCTACTCAAATGAAAGAGGGAACTATTGCTGGGAAATTTTACAAAGCTATCTTTAAACAAGCTCCAGAACATAAATTTATTAAAATGGCTACCGAAGATGATGTGGTGGGAAAAGGATTCTTTTCGGTAGACATAAATGATATGGCTGAAATTGCCGACACGGTTGAAGATTTCTCAAAGCTAATAGCTAAAGCTGATAGCCCCGCTCTGGTTTATAAAATTCCCCTTTTAAAACAATGGATGGAAGCAATGCAAACATTCGGCTCGGCAGTTGAAGATAACGCCAGACTAGCGCTTTATATCGACCAATTAAAAAAAGGTGCAACTAGAGTGGCAGCTAAAAAATATGTAGATAAGCACCTTTTTGATTATATGAACGGACTCGGAGAAGCGGATAAGATTATTAAGGCGATTATTCCTTTTTGGTCTTGGACAAGATTCAATGTTCCCTTGCAATTTGGATCGTTGGCAAAAAATCCGCTGAGACACTTATTAGTTCAAGAAGGAGGAAAACCTTGGGTGCAACAACAGGAAGCGGAGAATCCAGAATACCAATATCTACCTCAAAGAGAAAAGGATATGGGGGCGGTTAAGATTGGAGAAGAACAAAATAATGGCAAGATATATGACAAGTATATGCGAACTCAATCCGTGCTTCCTATTCAAGATTTAGCCAAATTTGCCGACCCCGATAATATGGGAGTATCACCCTTATTCAATATGCTTAATCAAGCACGGTATATGGTTAGTCCTCCTGATAATTCTCAGAACAATCTTGATTATTTCGGAAGACCAGTGGAACAATACGCTGGAGAAAGCAAGCGCTATTTAGGTTTACCTGTTAGGGGAACAACCAAAGAAATACTACAAAGCATTCCGTTTATAAATGAAATCAACAAGGGAATCGGAGGATCCTATACTGATGAAAACCGTCCCAGCATAAAATCTAGAATGGAAACAGTATTATCTCCAACAAGTTCAACTATTATAGATAGGGATAAACAACGAGAATATGCTGAAAGCGATTATAATACAATGGTAAAGGGTGACTATGCGCCAGGATTAGAATCCAATTTCAAGTACACCATTAAACAGTTACTGAATAATCCGCAGGATAGGGTTTTAAGTAAAAATAAAAATACGCTTGTAGAACTTCTTAGACAGCAAAACTATACAGATGAAGATATAGAAGCTCTTGTTAAAAAAGCTATTAAAAATTTATTAGAAGATAAAAAGATTCCTCCAGAAAAAAGAAAGAACTTAATACTTAAACCAGAACTAGCGGATGAAATCCTAAAGAAAACTTCCAATCTTAATCCCTACTATAAGTAATTAGTCCTTAGTAATCACCCAAAACAAAACCACGATAATCAGATAAAAACCGACTGTTGT
The DNA here is from genome assembly GCA_964593745.1 of uncultured Gammaproteobacteria bacterium. Lineage (GTDB taxonomy): Bacteria > Patescibacteriota > Patescibacteriia > Patescibacteriales > Patescibacteriaceae > Patescibacterium. Next base: position 1,120 of record CAZQHN010000008.1, on the reverse strand, counting down.
TGATGTAAATAATTCTATTATATCAAGCATATATCTTATCCTAAACACAATTATAAAATATGTCAAGTGATGAAACAGTTTACACAATTAAAGAGGAGGACATAAAAAAAACCGCCGTTACTCAATGCCCACCAGAAAATCACCAATTTAAGAAACTCTCCGAAAACGAAGTTTACTGTCCCCTTTGCCAATCTGCTTACATCGTTAATAACCCTAATGACTACTTAAATGAGAGAACAAGGATTAACTAAAGACACCGAGCAATACATTTTAAACCAGTCTTTTGACCCCGATTTTCACGTTTTAGCGACCGAGCTTTTAGCTTATGACCCGGTTTCAACGGCAATGAAAAGGGTAACTATGGATTCGCTCAATAACTATGCTACCTGTGATGTTGATAACACAACCCCGACTTGTATTTATGAAGGATTGCAAGACGCCGAGGAGGGCTGGCAGATTGTAAAAACCACGACTTCCGGCACAATCCTTTCAATCAGATTTGCCACGATAAAAAATAATTCTACCTATTCATCGTACGCGGACGCTTGGAATGATAGAGCTCTACTCACTTACGATTATTACGGTATAGCATTCTAATATGGGAAGTTTCAGAATAAACAAACTAATTGACGCTGTAACCATAACTGGACCCCAAGGAAGCCAGGGTTCTCAAGGCGCTTCAGGAGGGCCGCAAGGCTCACAAGGCTCGCAGGGAACTGAAGGTGCTCAAGGCTCACAAGGTAGCCAAGGCTCTCAAGGCTCAAGCGGAGTTTTAGGAGGAGATGGCCCTCAAGGCTCACAGGGGAGCCAAGGTTCACAAGGCTCACAAGGTTCAACAGGAGCAGATTCTACAGTTGCCGGACCTCAAGGAAGCCAAGGAAGCCAAGGAGTAGAAGGCACACAGGGGAGCCAAGGAACAGAAGGTTCTCAAGGAACAGAGGGCGCTCAAGGTAGTCAAGGAGCTACTGGTTCAGGAGCGCAAGGTTCCCAAGGCTCGCAAGGAACAGAAGGCGCACAGGGTTCTCAAGGTTCACAAGGAAGCGAAGGAACACAGGGTTCACAAGGAACAACAGGGAGCGAAGGTCCACAAGGCTCACAGGGTAGCCAAGGTGCTACTGGT
>CAZQHN010000007.1:0-39231 GCA_964593745.1 uncultured Gammaproteobacteria bacterium | reverse complement strand
CCGGCGCTATCTGGAACTTCACAGACAATGTGTCTAAGAAAATGGGTGCCCTCCATTTGAATTTTGCAGTTTATGAAAATCAAAATTTAAGAGAATTAGTTAGGGGGTTGTTTATTAAAATGAAAAAAAATAATTTACCTACCGTTCTCTTATTAAAGAGAGGATGGAGTTTATGAAAAGGAAGGGTGTAATAAAAACAATTTTTGAAGTAATCTCGTGTAATGATATTACAGTTTCTACAACCGGTCTTATTTCCAGAGAAGTTTTTACGAAATATGACTCACCTAGAAATATTTATGTTCCGGGATCTATGGGGTTAGTTTCGTCAATTGCCTTAGCTATTACTATTTGTCATCCAGACAGAAAGGTAATTGCTATTGATGGTGATGCTAGTCTACTTATGAACCTTGGTAGCATAGTGACAGTGGGTGCCTATAAACCAAGAAATTTTTTACATATAGTCCTAGACAACAATGCCTATGGATCATGCAGTGAAGAAAAATCTTTGTCATCATACGCTAATTTTGGTAAGATAACTAAAGATGTTGGTTATAGGTATGTAAAAGTAGTTAGCTCTGCAATTGGCCTTAAAAAAGCTATCTTAAATTCATTTTCTGGACCAGGTTTTATTTTGGCAAAGATTGATTTAGGTGGTAAAAGAGATTTTTCTCGCCCTAGCAATCTAAAGGAAATAAAGCATCGGTTTATGATTTTTTTGCAAGAACAAAATAAAGTAAAGGAGAAATAATATGATATTTCAAGGTGAAAAAATGTTTGATGCTTCTTTTGATATTTTCGCCGATAACTATAATTATGTTAGACCTGGTTATCCGGAAAAAATGTATAAAGACATCGAAGAAATTTGCAATGTTTCCGATAAGTTTAACTTACTGGAAATAGGGGCTGGTAGTGGCATTGCTACCGTGGAACTAGCCAAACTTAGCTGCAAGGTAGTGGGTATTGAGCCGGGCTCAAATCTGGCAGAAATCGCAAAAAAACAAACAGCTCAATTCGATAATGTTGATATTCAAGAAAAAACTTTTGAGGAGTTTAAAGCTAATGACAAATCTTTTGATATAGTTTTAGCCTTAACTTCTTTTCATTGGATAAGTGAATTCATGAAATATCAAAAAGTTCATAATATCTTAAAAGATGATGGAAGTTTTTGTCTTGTTTGGAATAGTTTTTTTCAATCAGATTCGCCAGCAACTCAAAAAATAAATCAACTTTATCAAGAGCTGTTACCCGATGTTTATCCTAAGACCGATGATGATGTTAATATTTCGGTGCTGAATAAATTAGTTACTCGTGAAAAAGAAATTAATGAAAGTGATTTATTCTATATTCACTTTTTAAGGAAATATATTAGCATCTGGAACTATGATGCCGATACTTATCCAAAATTATTAAATACTTTTCCAAAAATAATTAAGGTAGAAGAAAAACGACGTCAGGAATTTCTTTCTCGGGTTGAAGAAATTGTTAAAGAATATGGGAAAATATCAATTCCAGTTTTAACAACGCTTATAATCTGCAGAAAAAAAGACTCCTTTATCAATTCTATCGGTAAATGTTAAAAAGGAGTTTATCATGATAACCCTAGAGAAGATTAAAAATCTTGCTCAGGAATTTAACTTACCTATTGAAGATATTCTTTTTGTAGCTCTTAATGTATTTGGAGCTAATTTTGAATGTAATTTTAATAGGATGAGAATGGGTTTACGTATTACTAATGAAGAAATATTTAGTTATGCTAAACAATTGGGGGTAAAAGATTTTTATTTTGCTTTACCCATTAATGATAAAAGCCCATTTTTAGTTAAAGACGAGCGCTTAGTTTTTGATGGTAAAATACTAGGAAAATCAATTAATCCATCAGAAGATTTTTGCGATTCAAACTATCCGAGAAGAGGCGGTACAGTTTTAAACCTTAACCCTAATTCAAGAACATCTTGCCATGGCTGTAAATTTTGCTATACAGGCTATCAGGTTCCTCGAGATAAAAAAACCATTACTTGTGAAGAAGATCTCCATGTTTTTTTTCAGGGGTGGATGTGTGATAATGATTTATCAAATTTGTCACATTTGATTCAATTAGCAGTGGTTACTGGTTGTTATGATTCTAATGAAGATCTCTACGATTTTTTGTTAATATTAAAAAAAGTTTTAACAAAATATAATTTTATCGGGGAGATTTTCTATATAGGATCGCAAATTACCAATTTAGAAATTTTAAAAAAATTGGTAAATATACAACCATTTGGTTATTGTATGTCACTTGAATGTTTTGAGGAGCGCAATACCCTCTTGAGAGATAAAAAGAATGAATTAACAATTGAAAAAGCTTTTGAACTAATGTCTACTACTAAAAGCTATGGTCATCGCGTTAATTTTTCTTACGTTTTAGGATTAGAACCATTAGATTTAGTTGAAAAATATTTTTCTTTAGTAAAGGAATGTATCAATAGTTTTCCAATAGTAAACACCATTCAAATTCATAAATATCATAGCCACAATCTCTTAACACCAGAAGCCCATAGTATAGAGTATTTTTTCAAAGCTAGAAAAATAATAGAGAAAATATTTCTTGACACAGATATGAGGCCAAGGGTTTGGGAAAATTATAGAAGTCTATGGTTTTTGAAGTTTAAAAATGAGGTTTTAAGAGGCGTTAGAACCCCATAATTTATAGGCTACGTAAATTCAATCACGTAGCCTTTTTTAATATGCCAAATAGTGTCTCATTTGTCTCATTTTACATAGACCAGAACGCCTCAAAACCATAATATTTTTATCTTCAAAAACCCCTTAGAAAGCGCTATAATTTTAGTACTAGACTCGATCATACCGCATCAATCAGAAATCGGATTTACGTCCGATTTTTGTGTTTTTCCTAAGGAATTTTGATGTTGAGGAATAAGACACGTTTCAAACTCGTGCTCTCTTTTTTTATTTGTACCACTATTGTGCCACAAATTTTTAAAACCCTATTTTAGTGAAGCTTGGTATCTACAGCCAAGCGAGCCAATAAGTAAGAAATAGTTGATTCAGCGCCTTGGTTAAGATTTATTTCTCTTTCTCCCATGCCATCATAACAACCACCAGTCATTTGTGAATAAACCATTTGGTTAAGAGCGTTATTACCCAAAAACCAGTTAAAAGCTTTTAACATTTTTTCATAATAGGTAATGTCTCCACTTAAATCAAACATCGTACGTAAGGCTATAACTAAGGCCGAGACCTCCTCTGGTTGTTGATCGTATAATCTTTTTTTCTCGCCTTTTTTTAGCCAGCCACCCTGGCCAATCGGTTCGCAAATTTCTCTATTAAACGATTGGTTGATTAAGAAATCAAGACTAGCTTTACCAACTTTAAAATATGAATAATTACCCGTCACTTTGTAAGCTAATAATAAAGCCTCTGGTAAAACAGCATTAGAATAAGTCATGGATTGTTCAAACCATTGCCAATCTTCTGAGGCATTGTCATTAAAGCGATCAAGTAAAAAGTCTGCTTGTTGAGTTATTAGCTTAAATATTTTGTCATGGTTTTTTGTGGCCAGATATATTGCCATAGCTTTAATATTAAAGGCAATGGCACGCGGTGATTTTGTATTGGCTATTTTTTCAAATTGTTTAGTAAATAATTTATTGGCTTTAGATTTTAAAGTTTTAGGTAATTTACTGGCAGCGGTTATAGCTAAAGCCCATAAAGCCCGAGCTTCAGCATCTTCTAAATTTTCATCTAAGTTAAGGTTGTCGTGAGATTTTTCTTCTTTGGTAAAATAATTTTTAAACCCCCCGCCTGGCTTAGCGGCTCGTTCTAAAAATTGTAAATAAATTCTAGCTAAATTTTCATTAATTTTTGTGCTATTAAGATTGTAGTAAGTTGATACCACAACCAAAGCGCGCGCATTATCATCTAAAGTATAGCCCCAATTAGGATCAGGTTCATCTAAAATAGCAAATTGGTAAATACCAAAGTCATTAGTTAGTTTGCGTAAATGTTGTAATTTAATTACCGGTAGATTTTTTTCTTTTTTAGCTAGCTCAGGTGATAGTTCAGTAAATTCTTTCATATAAGATAGGGCAACATTGGGCCAGGTCATGCCCCGGGTACGAAAGTAAGCTGATTTACTCATGTTTATTAAGCGCTCTTGGTCATTAAATAAGTTAAGTACAGCTTGAGCAAGACTTGAGCTATCATTAAATTTTATTAATAAACCTAATTCTGGTGTTATTAATTCTTGGGCTTGAGTAAAAGGCGTAGAAATAACTGGTCGGCCAGTGCCTAAAGCATAGGTTAGGGTGCCTGAGACTGCCTGATGTGGATTTTGCGAAAGTGATAAATAAATTTCTGTGGCTTGTAGAAATTTTAATAATTCATCGGTTTCTAAATATTCATTATAAAATAGAACATGGTCTTGAACGCCTAAATCATAAGCTTGTTTAATTAATTGATTACGATACTCTTCTCCTGAATTTTTTAGCACTATAGGATGGGTGGCGCCAATAACTAAGTAAATAGTTTTTGGTTGTTTTTCTAAAATAGTTGGTAAGGCGTTAATGGCATATTCTATGCCTTTGCCTTGGCTAAGTAAGCCAAAGGTTGACAAAACTCTTTTGCCCTTAAGGCCCAATAAAGCGCGCGCTATTTTACCTTCGGTATAAGGCAGGGCGTGTATGCCATGGGGGATAATTTTAATTTTATCTTCTGGTATGTTATAAATTTGATTTAATAATTCTTTGGCCTTACTAGTCATGACATTAATTAAATCAACTTCTTGAGCTATTTGCTTAACTATGGTTTTAAGTTCATGATTGGGTTCAGGCAAAACTGTGTGAAAAGTAATGACGACGGGTTTTTTAATGGCTTGTAAAAAAACTAAAATATTTTTACCATAATTATTACCAAAAATACCAAATTCATGTTGGATGCAAACTAATTTTACATGTGGTAAATCATTAAGTTTTTCAGCCGCTAATTTATAGTCTTCGGTTTTATTTTCTGAAATTTTAAAAATAACCTTAGAGGGATAATTGTAGGTTTGCAAAATATCAGTATCTATGGCAACAACTTTGGTTTCTTCGCGCGGGACGAATAAATGATCAAAGCTTTTTAATAGATCTGAGGTAAAAGTGGCAATGCCGCATTCACGTGGTGGATAGGTGGTGAGGAAAACCACCCACATTTTGTTATAAGGTTGTTTCATGCCTCTTGTCTTACTTAATTAATTTTTTTAATTCAGTTAAAAGAGCTGTGATTGAACCTGTGGCTAAACAAACATAGCGATCCGATGCTCCATAATAAATATATAAAGTTTGACCGGAGATAAAGCCACCAGTAGGAAAGGTTATATGGGCGTGTTGTTCTGTTTCATAATCTTTTTCTGGAGCTAGAATATCATAATTTAATTTAGCTAGTAGTTTAGACGGGTCTTTTAAATCTAGTAAAGCCGCTCTAGTAGAATAAGTTAGTTGGTTGTTGATTTTATTTTTTTTAACATGATGATAAATAATTAACCAACCGGCCTTGGTTTTAAGGGGTGGGACGCCTGGACCAAGTTTAAAGTCATTGGCGCCGGAGGATGATATTAGTAAACGATGATTAGTCCAATTTTGTAAATCGGCTGATGACGCTAGCCAAATACTAGGTATTTTAGGTAAGTCTTTAACATCGCAAGGCAAGCCTTCATTTAGATATTTTTCATATGGTCCATTAAACCATTGTTTAGACCAACGATTAGGTCGATGTAACATATAATATCGTCCCTTAATTTTTTCCGGAAACAAAACAATGTCTTTATTATCAGAGTTAGGCGGCGAAATAATTCCCAAATTTTTGTAAGTAATAAAATCTTTGGTTTTAAGTAAAGCAGATGAGGTCTCTAAGGGTAAAAAATGTTTTATTGAAGAACCGTTTTTCATGATTCTTTTAGCTACAGCGACATAAGTAATGTAAAAATAATTATTAATTTTTACAATTCGAGGATCTTCTATACCCCAGCGGTCAAAATATTTTATTGGCCTAAGTATTGGTTTATCAGCCACACGTTGAAAGCTTATGCCATCATAGCTTTTGGCTAGGCCAAATTGAGAAATATAAGATTTTTTTTCACCCACTGCTCGATAAAGTAAGTAAATTTTCTTTTTAAATTTAGTAATTCCAGGGTTAAAAACTCCTTCTTTTTCCCAGCTTAAATCAGGCCTAGGGCTTAAAATTGGGTTAGAGCTTTCTCGTTGTAGTTTAAACATAATAGCTTAATCTTATTAAGTGTTATATAAGATATAATATAGTCAATTGTTTATTTAGGCAACTAAAGTAGTTTTTAAATAAACTTTATTTATTATTTATAAAATGTTAATATTAGCTTAGGAGGATTTAAAATTAATCTCTATTTATATGGAAAAATTAGAGAAATTTTTTGAGGAGATTTTTATTCAAAAAGCTCCCTGGCAACTTCCAGCTAAGGCCAAAGAAGTTATTGTCCAAATTGCTCCTTGGGTGACTTTGATTATTGTAATTATTTCTTTGCCAACCTTATTGGGTGTGTTTGGTTTTAGTTCGATGTTTCTTGGTTGGGGTTTAGTTATGGGTTATGCTAAATTCTATTATATTAGTTTATTTGTTTTATTAATTGAAGTTATTTTAATGGCTTTAGCTATTTCTCCTTTAATTAAACGCCAGATAAATGGTTGGCGATTAATTTATTATACTAATTTAATTTCTTTTGTTTATTCCCTATTAAGATCTGGTACAACTGGTGATGTTCTATGGGCTATTATTAGTTTAGCGATTGGTTTGTATATAATTTTTCAAATTAAGAGTTATTATAAATAAAAAATTTTATGAAACTTGATCGTTATAAAAATGAAAGTCAATATAGTGAAGCTAAAAGAGAAGAAAAAAAGAACGTTGGCTTACCTGAAGAATTTGAAGAAGAAACCATTCGTCCAGGTGGTATTAGGCAAGTAGTTGCTACTCCCATGTCAGATAGACAAGATGGTTCTGACCCTGATAATGAAGATTTTTTAAAGGCCCAGGAAGAAAAATATACTAATAAATATATTTCATCTGAAGACATACCCGGCATTATAAGTGAGGCTGATTTAGATAATGATTTAATTAGTGAAGAAGTTTTACAAGATTCAGCCATTGATAAATATAATAAGGAACATGAAAATCAATATAAACTTGAAGATTCTAGGGTTACGCGCCCTTTTAAACCTGAAGAAAAAGTATCTTTGAAATATGGTTTTAATGGAAAGGGTATTGATCCAATCGTTACTCAAAGAAAGAACTTACTTGAAGAAGAAGTTGATGAAAAAAAGTGATTATAGTTAATTAGTTATAAAAACACGGTCTTAATGACCGTGTTTTTATTCAATTGCAACTATTTTCTAAATAATTTATAGATTGTCCAATTACCCGGTCCAGTTAAGACGACTGATAAAGCAGAGAGAAATAAAACTAGATCAAACTCAGAACCGCCAATAAAGCTTTTATTAACTTTGACTTGTAAAATAGCCACTAGCATAATAACGGCAATTGCTCCGCCTGCCCAAGAAGTTAAAACGCCTAATAGCATAGCAATTCCGCTTAAAAATTCTATTAAAGCCACGATTACTACCATGGTGCTAGCGGCCGGAATGCCAACGTCAACAAAAAAACTTTCGCTTGAACCCAGGCTATTTAATTTTACCCAGCCATGGATAATAAAGATTAGGGCCAAGGATAAACGGATTAAGAAAATACCAAAATCCTTATTTTCTTTAACGCTCATATTGTTTTAAGTTAGTAATTAAAGATTGGTTATCAGCCAATAATAACCAATCTTATTTTATCACATACTATATAATTTATAAACTTTATAGCCTAGCTGGTTTAAAGCGTAGCTTTACCTGTTTAATCGTATAATTAGCTAAAGCATAGGCGCTAAATAGCGCCATAGTATAACCTAGGTCGCCGATTAAGGTGCCTCTAAGAAAGGGCAAGCCATTAAGATAGCTTTGCCAAACACCAGACCAAGTATGAGGATATTGAGGATAAAGCCAGGCAAAATTAGTTACGATAAAGAAAATGAAAGCAGTCCCTAAACTCGAGGTAATGATTTTTAACCAACGAACTTGTGAATTAGTTTTTTTAATCCAAAGACCAAATAATACGCCACTGAGATGAGAAGCATAAACCGCAAGCATTAAAGGCCAGGCAAAAAAACCTAAAAAATAATCAGATAATAAACGCGCTACCAAAGGAATAGCAATCGCTTGTTTTTTAGGCAGATAGGCGGCTCCAAAAATAGCTAATGCAGTAATCGCTCCTACATTAGGCCAATGAGGAATAAGACGAGAAACAATCGCTAAAAAAATTATTAAATAAGGTAACATAGGGCTTTATTTGATTTCTTCTAATTTAAACTCTAAAACATCGCCGTCTTTAGACTGATATTGACCAGCTCCCACTTCTGCCATTTGACCATTAATATAAAAAGCCCAAAAATGTTTGTTGTCTGGTTTTAAGCCATTAATAGTTTCAATAAATTCGCCCATGTTTTCATAAGTTTTAGTCTCTACTTGATAAGTTGATTGTAAAATTTCCAAAGCAGTTTTATTATTTTCACCATTTAAGGTTATGGTTTGTTCGGGACTAAGTTTAACTGGTTGGTTAATAATTGGTGCGTTTATTTCAGTGGTGGTTTGAAAACCACAACCAGTTAAAATAAACGAGCTAATAATTAATAAAATAAATAGAGTTAGTATTTTTTTCATAATTTTGTAAGTTATTAATTAACTAAGTAAAATTATTATAAACTTAGATTTATTTATTAGCAAGTTTTATAAAATAAAAACAATCCCTAAATTAGGAATTGTTTTTTAAACTCAATTTTACATAGTTGGCTCAGATTTTGGTTTATCTTTTTTTTCACAGCAATGGCCGCAGTCTCGGCAAGTTACAAGATTATAAATAGCTGCCAAACCAACTAGAACATAAACAATTTTAGCAATTGTTTGTCCTAAAATTTCACTAACTCCCCAATCAAATAAACCAATTAAAAGCCAATTCAAGCCACCAATAATTAGTAAAATATAAGCAATTTTATGAAGTATTTTCATAAAGGTACAAAGTTAAATAAATTATATTACCTCGACCTTTGTAATTATATTTTAGTATAAAGTGGCAACTAATTAAAGCACTGGTTGACTTTTTATAAAATATATGTTTTATTATAAATAATCTAAATTAAAGTTCTTTTATAAAATAAATAATCTAAATTTTGGAGATAAAACATGGAAAACATTTTTTTACTCGAGGAAGATAATGTAACCTCAAGAGTGCTTTCTTATATTAGAGGTGTAGTTGCCTCTGTAGTTGATAAGCCCATTAAAGAAGTTGGGTCAGGGTCAGTTATTTTTTATCTGGGAGCAGATTCTTTGGATTCGCAAGAGATAATTTGCTCAGTTGAAAAAGATTATGATGTTTCCTTACCGATTGAGAGAGATTCTCGTTTTGGTTTTCTCTTAATTACGCCGCTCCTAATTTATGAAAAGTTTGTTGTGGCCATAAAGAAACATTTCGGCTTTGCTTCATTAGAAGAATGGAGTCATCCGAGCGAAAAAAATATTACTTATGAGGTGGAGAAGTTCATTAAACGTTTTCAAGCCGATTTACCGTTTAATGGTAGAACCAAGTTGGTTGAGGAGCTTCACTTTGATACTAAGGCGATTGCCGACTTAAAAAGTGTGTTAACCAGAAGATTTGGTAAATCTAAGTTTGATTTACTAGAAATTTTTACCTCTTGTAAGGATATTGAGGTGGGTGATTTTATTCACGCTATTAAAATTGGTTTTGACCGACAAATGTATTATCAGCCCTATAAGTTAGTTAAGCCCAGAAAAGATTTATAATTTTAATTCACATTGTAAAGCCCTAAAATAATAAAATTTTAGGGCTTTTTTATTACGGTTTTATATGGTATTATTTTTATATATTATATGGCTAGGAAAAAGCAGAAAAGTCCCTTGGACTATATTTCTTTACCTCATTTTAAAATTAAACCCGATGTTAAAAAAGGCATTTATATGATGTTGATTTTTGTTGTTTCCGTGGTGTTATTTTTTAGCTTGGTTGATTTAGCCGGTTCAGTCGGACCTTATTTGGCTCGAGGCCTAGCTTTAATAGCTGGTTGGGCAAAATGGGTGATTCCTTTTTTACTATTAGCTATGGCTGGCTTGATGTTTGGACGTAACAAAAGAAGTTTGGGTATTTTACATTATTTGGGAGTAGTTTTATTTTTATGGTCCTTAGCGGCATTGTTACAATTTTTTATTGAGCCAGTTGACTGGTCGCTTGCCTTAGAGCAAGGTAAGGGTGGTGGTTATATTGGCTGGTCATTAGCCGTTTTGGTTAATAAGATTTTTGGTTTTTGGGCCGGCATTGTTGTTTTATTAGCTCTTTTATTTATTGGCTTGATGTTGATGTTTAATTCTACTTTGTCAGCTATTTTTGAAAAAAGCACTACGCCGGTTCGTTTAGCGTTTCATCCTTTTATTTGGTTATTTAAACATTTTAAAGAAAATCGTTTGGCTAAAAAATATAATAATGATTTTCTGCCAGAAGAAATTATTGAACCAGAAGATATGATAGCAGGTGACGAGACAGTGGTTGATGATTTTTCCGCTCGACCTTTGGCCATGGAAAAATCTAAGCTTAAAAAAAATAAAGATTCAAGTAGTGAAGAAGTTAAATCTCATTGGCAACCGACCAATATAAAAATTGATTTACCGCTTGATTTATTAAACGGTAAAATTTCAAAGCCAACCAGTGGCGATATTAAAGCTAATATAGAAATTATTAAATTAACTTTAGATAAATTCGGTATTCCCGTTGAGATGGGCGAGGTTAGTGTTGGTCCAACTGTGACGCAATATACTTTAAAACCAGCTGAAGGTATTAAATTATCTCGTATCACAGCTTTAAACAATGATCTATCAATGGCTTTGGCGGCTCATCCAGTGCGTATTGAAGCACCAATTCCTGGCAAATCATTAGTGGGGATTGAAGTACCTAATAAGACAGTGGCTAATGTACCTTTAAAGGAAATTTTAGAAAGTGATAATTTTAAAAAACGTAAATCTAGCTTAATGGTTGGTTTGGGCAAAGACGTGGCTGGTCAAGTTTGGTTAGATAATCTTGGGAAAATGCCGCATTTATTAGTGGCGGGAGCCACCGGGTCTGGTAAATCAGTTATGTTAAATACCATGATTATTAGTTTGCTTTACCAAAATAATCCTGATGATCTTAAATTTATCCTAGTTGATCCTAAGCGGGTTGAATTAACGATTTACAATGGTTTGCCTCATTTATTAACGCCCGTGATTACTGAAGTTTCTAAAACTATTAATGCTTTAAAATGGTGTCTTAATGAGATGGATAGACGATTTGATACTTTATCAAGAGTTCATAAGCGTGATATTGAAAGCTACAATGAAACCGCTAAAGAAAAAATGCCATATATTATTTTTATTATTGATGAATTGGCTGATTTAATGGTGGTAGCGGCTAAAGATATGGAAGCCGGCGTGGTGCGCTTAGCTCAAATGGCGCGCGCCGTAGGGATTCATTTAGTTTTAGCAACACAAAGACCAAGCGTTAATGTTATTACCGGTACAATTAAAGCTAATATGCCAGCGCGTATTGCTTTTTCTGTAGCTTCGGCCATTGATTCACGCACGATTTTAGATTCATCAGGCGCTGAAAAATTATTAGGTCGTGGTGATATGCTATTTTCTAATGCTTCTTTAAGCAAACCAAAAAGATTACAAGGCGCTTTAATTACTGATCAAGAAATTAAGCGAGTTGTAAATTATATTAAAGAAAAAGTTGGTGAACCAAATTATCTTACAGAAATTACTGAACGACAAAAAGTTAAGGGCATGGCTGGCGTAGGGATTGATGGTGCGAGCGATGATGACGATGAGCTTTTATCTGAAGCTAAAGAATTAATTATTAATTCTGGCAAAGCTTCGGCGTCTTATTTACAAAGAAGATTATCAATTGGTTATGCGCGCGCGGCTAGACTTTTAGATTTATTAGAAGAAGCCGGTATTATTGGTCCATCTAATGGTGCTAAGCCAAGAGAGATTTTAATTTCTCAACAAGAATATGAGGGGATAATTAACCAAGGAGTTAGTGGTGTAAGATTACATGATCAAGCAACTTTTTCTCCGCCGGAAAAATATTTAGACGCTGAGGAAAATGATGAAATAGTTAATAAAGAACAAGACGATGAAGATAATGAACCAGCTTTTTTTGATGAAGAAGTTGTCGCGACTGAAATTATGGAAAAATTAGATGATGTGGATAGCTCAGAAGATGATTTAGAGCCTGATAATGAAGACACTATGTTAGAACCTACTACTAAATCAAAAACTAATCATAAAAATAAGCTAAAATTAGATAAAAAATCAGATGATAAAGCTTCAGACGAGGTAGATTATGAAAGATATTTTTCCCGTTAAGATTAGCCTATTATTTAAAGCTTGACAGTTTAGTTTCATACTGTATAATACATAGCACACATATGAAGTATAATTTTCTATCATTAAAGTATATAAGTGGCTAAAGCTAACCGATGAGTTTTTGCGCTCTGGCCGCTTAAATAGCGGTTTTTTTATTTATAAAAAAGATTTTGTTGCCGGTAGCTGAGATAATAATTGCAAAATTTTTATCTCAACTACCGTTAAGAAAAACGGGTGGACTTTGACAACGAAATAAACTAAAGCAATATTAAATATTAAAAATAATTTTTAGATTATCAAAATCTACATTCTTTAAGAACAAGAATGTGGGAAAATCTCGTAAGAGTACATGGTGAATGCCTTGACTTAAAAAGACGATGAAGGACGTAGCAGCCTGCGATAAGCTTCGGTGAGGTGGCAAGCAACCTTTGACCCGAAGATATCCGAATGGGGAAACCCGACCTGTTGTAGACAGGTAGTCCGCTCGTTGAATATATAGACGAGTGAGAAGATAACCCGGTGAACTGAAACATCTTAGTAGCCGGAGGAAAAGAAAAAAACGAGATCTCTTATCAATGCTGATGATGCTTCATCAGTTTTGATAAGTGATCGTTATTCCCTTAGTAGTGGCGAGCGAACAGGGAGCAGTCTAAACCACCGTAAACCACGCATGTTTTTTTTCACTTCGGTGAGATGAAGTATGCTGAAGGAGTTAGGTCCATATGTTTATGTGGTGTTGCAAGATTATTGTGCTTACTACCTAATGCGGTAAGGTGAAGTTAAGTATTATTAATTGAAGCGAGCTGGAAAGCTCAGCCAAAGACGGTGATAGCCCGGTAGATGAAAATAATTCTTATTTCATAACAATAATTCTTAAGTAGGGCGGGACTCGTGAAATCCCGTTTGAAGCCGGGTCGACTATGACCCAAGACTAAATACTTTTTAAGATCGATAGTGAACTAGTACCGTGAGGGAAAGGTGAAAAGCATCCCGGTGAGGGAGATGAAATAGTATCTGAAACCATGTACTTACAAGCAGTCGGAGCCTGGATTTATCCGGGTGACGGCGTGCCTATTGAAGAATGAGCCAACGAGTTTGTTGTATGCGGCTTGATTAATCCGCCCAGTGCGGAGTAGTCGTAGTGAAAGCAAGGGTTAACCCCCGTTTCTTACTTATTAGAAGGACAATGATTTATTGTTGTCTTTCTAATATGTAAGATTGTCGCATGCACAAGACCCGAAGCCGTGTGATCTAGCCATGTCCAGGTTGAACCCTGACGAAAGTCAGGGGGAGGACCGAACCCGTAAGTCGTGCAACACTTTGGGATGAGATGTGGTTAGCGGAGAAATTCCAATCGAACTCGGCAATAGCTGGTTCTCCTCGAAATAGCTTTAGGGCTAGCCTTGAGCGCTGAACATAGGGGGTAGAGCACTGAATAGAGTTGGGGGGCAACCTACCAACTTTAACCAAACTCCGAATACCTATGCGTGTAGCTCAGGAGTCAGACTGTGGGGGCTAAGCTCCATTAGTCAAAAGGGAAACAGCCCAGATCGCTATCTAAGGTCCCTAAATATATACTAAGTGTGAAAGGTGGTGTCGTGACTGCGACAACTAGGAGGTTGGCTTAGAAGCAGCCATCCTTTAAAGAAAGCGTAATAGCTCACTAGTCTAGTCGTCTCGCGCCGAAAATGTATCGGGGCTAAGTATATTACCGAAGATGCGGGCCGGTCATCCGACCGGCGGTAGAGGAGCATTCTAAATTCGCTGAAGTCACAATGTGAGTTGTGGTGGAGAGTTTAGAAGAGAGAATGTTGGCATAAGTAGCATAAAGGCAGGTGAAAACCCTGCCCACCGAAAGTCTAAGGTTTCCTGGGCAACGTAACTCGACCCAGGGTGAGTCGGTCCTAAGGCGAGGCCGCTGTAGTGGCGGCGTAGTCGATGGCTGAGCTGGTTAATATTCCAGCACTACTTTAGTTTTTCCTCCTTCGCTTTTTACTTTGTAAAAAGCTTCGAAGGACGAGTATGGTACTAAAATAGTTAGTACGTAATCTCGCCCGCCGTAGCTCCGAGCAGAGTGAGGAGCGAAGGGGGGTTCCGATGGGGGGACGAGGTTTCTTAGTTTAAGCGTTTCTATGGTATGAACGTTGCTGGTCACAAGAATAGATCTAGGTAAATCCGGATCAATTTTTCAAGTGATTGGCAGAAGACAAAATCTTCGGATGGCGTCAATTTAGACAAGGGAATCTCCAAGAAAAACCTCTAGGGTTAAGACTAAGGTATCCGTACCGTAAACCGACACAGGTAGATGAGGCGAGAAGCCTAAGGTGTACGAGAGAATCTTCGTTAAGGAACTCGGCAAAACAGCGGTCGTAAGTTAGCAATAAGACCTGCCCTACTTTTGTAGGGCCGCAGCGAAAGATTTCAAGTGACTGTTTATCAAAAACACAGCTCCCTGCTAAATCGCAAGATGATGTATAGGGGGTGATGCCTGGCCAGTGTCCGAACGTTAAGAGGAGAGGTTATCCGGTCATTTGACCGGAGAAGCTTTGAATTTAAGCGCGGATGAACGCCGGCCGTAACTATAACGGTCCTAAGGTAGGAAAGCTGCCTTAGTAAAATTTGGCTAAATGCTGGAAAATCTGGTGAATCTAGCACTACTCTGGTAAAATTAAGGTATATATAATCCTTAGTTATGCCAAGTAAAAAAGTGACTAGCGCAGACAATCAGCAGGAAAGATTAAAATTTATTGGTTGGCTTGTTGGTTTTACTGATGGAGAGGGTTGCTTCTCTGTTAGTGTGATAAAGAATAAAACTAGCAAGTTTGGTTGGCAAATTTTTCCTGAGTTTGTTATAACTCAAGGAGAAAAAAGCCTTTCCGTTCTCCAGACGATAAAAAAGTTTTTTGGTTGTGGAAATATTTTTGTTAATCGACGGCATGATAATCATAAAGAAAATCTTTATCGTTATTGTGTTCGATCATTAACAGATTTAAATTCAATAATAATTCCTTTTTACAAAAAGAATTGTTTGAAAACAGCTAAAAAAGATGATTTTACTAAATTTTGTAAAATTATCTATCTACTAGAGAAAAAAATTCATGTAAAAGAAAATGGTTTTAATAAAATAATATCAATTTCTAATTCCATGAATCGAAAAATTAACCGATCAATTTTAAAATCCTCAGAGACTATACGCCAAAACCGCGTGAGCGGTAAGAAATAGTCCGATCTTTATGGCGACATAAAGAGCATAGCAGAAATGTTTATGCCCCAGTTTATCTGGAGTAACATTAATAAGCGAAATTCCTTGTCGGGTAAGTTCCGACCTGCACGAATGGCATAACAACTTGAAAACTGTCTCAACGAAGAACTCGGCGAAATTACAAGACCAGTAAAGATGCTGGTTAACCATAGTTGGACGAAGAGACCCCGTGAAGCTTTACTACAACTTGATATTGAGTTAGGGATAAACTTGTTCAGAATAGGTGGGAGTGCTTGCACAACAGTGAGATACCACCCTAGTTTATTCTTAATTCTTACTTAACTCCTTCTATCAGGAGAAAGGACAGTATCTGGTGGGTAGTTTGTCTGGGGCGGATGCCTCCTAAAAGGTAACGGAGGCGTTTACAAAGGTTGGCTATTCCGGGATGGAAATCCGGAAGATAGTGTAAAGGCACAAGCCAGCTTTACTGCAAGACCAACGAGTCGCGCAGTTGCGAAAGCAGAACTTAGTGATCCGACCGTACGAAATAGAACGGCGGAAGCTCATCGGATAAAAGCTACTCCGGGGATAACAGGCTAGTCACGCCCAAGCGTCCACAGCGACGGCGTGGTTCGGCACCTCGATGTCGGCTCGTCGCATCCTGGGGGTGGAGAAGCTCCCAAGGGTTAGGCTGTTCGCCTATTAAAGCGGCACGCGAGCTGGGTTCAGACCGTCGTAAGACAGGTCGGTCTCCTCTCCACTATGGTCGTGGAAATTTGAGAAGGCTCTTCCCTAGTACGAGAGGACCGGGAAGAATGAAGCTCTAGTGTACCAGTTGTTCTACCAAGGGCATGGCTGGGTAGCTACCTTCAGTTAAGATAAACGCTGAAAGCATCTAAGCGTGAAGCTGTCTTCAAGATTAGATTTCATAGGTTGGTCAGAGACTATGACCTTGATAGGCTATAGGTGTAAGCCCAGTAATGGGTTAAGCCAAGTAGTACTAATAAACCATTAGATTTTCCCACTTTTTTGTTCTCAAAATTATTTTAATTGCTAATTAAGCCGATGCTAGAAAGCATCGTCTTGGTGATTCAAGCAAAAGGGTTACACCTGTTCTCATCCCGAACACAGAAGTTAAGCCTTTTAGCGCCGATGATACTCGAGCCGTCCAAGCTCCGGGAAAGTAGGCCATCGCCAGGACAGTGTTTTTTAGTGTCGGTTTTTTATTGACTTTTTTCCTGATTTTTGGTTAAATTTATTTATTGTTTTTAAAGTTCTTTTTATTGTATAAAAAATAAAAAAAGGAGATAAAATTGAAGAAAGGAAAAGTTCCACCAGTAGGCCATAGCCTATCTAATGTCTATTGCCCAGTTTGTAATTTATTAGTTCCTCCGGGTAGGCATGATGTTATTGGTATTCTCGGAGAAAAAAAAGATCATCCTTATGATGGTCAGAAGATTTATTGCTGCGATCATTTTAGTCCCCTTCTTATAAAAATAGGTTTGGGGCCAAAAGATATTGGTTATCTTAATAGAGAAATTTTAAAAGCTGTGCCAAGTATTCAATATGTGATGCATTATGCTTTAGCACAAGCTTTTATGAGAAAGCCAAATGGTGATAATTTTAGAGAAATAAAAAATGGCTCTAAAGACATTGAAAGGTTGACTAAGTATATTTATACTTCTTCAGCTAAATTCGGGATTAATTTAATGGTTGCTAAAGTTTTGAATTGGGTTGATTATCTACAAATGCAGCAGCCACCAATTAAGCATGTTCATTATTTTGTACCTGAAATTCCTTGCTATCCAGTAAGAGCCCGGCAAATTTTTGCTCGTTAATTTTTTACCCTTCAATTTTAATTTATAACCCATAGTAAAGCTATGGGTTTATTATTTATTTTTAAACATAAAATAGAGTAAAAAAGAAATTATAATTATTCCGCCGCTAATTAAATAAATAAAAATACTTTTTTTATCATCTTTATTAGTAGTTTCATCAGCAACGTTTTTTTCTAGAGTTATGGTATTAGTCTGAGGTTCTAGGCTAGCTATGGTGATTTCTTCAGTGTGATTAATTTTAATATCAGTTTTATTTCTGGGCTCAAGCCTTAAGTTATTATCGTTAGTTAAAATACCCAGGACAGAAATTTTTTCACCCACATTAAAATCAGAAGTTTTTAAATTTGAGCCAGTAGAAAAATAAATTTCTATTTCTCCTTCATTGTCAGCTAAAATAAGTCGCGGCGATTTTTTAGAAACAATCTCGCCTTCTATTAAAGCTAAGCGAGGATACGGCGGAAGTTTTAACTGGCTTGAAGAAGTTAGAGCGGGTAATTTAATTTCTGTCTGACCAATAATTTTTATATTATTACTATCCTTAGTTTTTAAACGTGGTCCAGCTTCGTTTTCAGTATATTCTCCCGTGATAATAAGTTGATCACCAATTTTAATTTTAGGAAATAATTTTTTAGAATTATAAATTTCATATAAAGGTTCGCCATATTCAGGTAAAAGATAAAAACTTTGGCTAGAAAAATTACCTGGTGTGCAAACGGCTGTACCAGCTAGAGTAAAATCTTTATTATTTATTTCTTCTGATTTATTTTCAGATTTATTTTCAGTTGGCTCATCAGTAATTATTTTTTCTTCTGGTTTGGGGTCAGGTTCTGATTTTATATTAGCAATCGTAATAGTTTTAGAAGTTTGCGCTGAGCCATAATCATTTTTTATGGTTAGGCTTATTTTATATTTTCCAGCCTTAGTAAAACTATATTCCGGATATGGTTCAGCGCTAGTTTCTCCATTGCCAAATTCCCATAAATAATGTGTGGGCGTATAGCCAACAAAACTATCTGAGCTATCAAAACGCAATTGAACATTGGGTAATAAGATGCCTAAAATTTCAAAATTAGCAGTCGGCGCTTGAGCTAAAATATTTGTACTATTGGGCGTAGCTACTGCTGTCCAGCGCCAAGCACTAGAAAAATTAGCCCAGGCCATACCATCAGGCGCTGCTTTATAAGTAATAGTTTGTTTGGCCGTAACTCTTTCCGGCGCAAATAATTTTATAGTTGCGCCGTTATTAGGTAGGGGAATATTTTTTGGATCACGAATGGTTGTAAAACTACCCGGACCAAGAATAGTGCCATAAGGCAAAATAAAGACCAGTTCGCCGATTTCTAAGCGCCAACCATCAAGCTTAGCTGCTTCTTTACCTTGATTGTAAAGTTCAATAAATTCTTTTTCTCTAGCTTGGTTATCTATGTCCTTGGGATTAATAAATAGTTCATTAACTATAATATCTTTACCTTTAGCTATGGGCTCAATTAGATTATTTGTTTCAGCTTGAGTTGGTTCCTCTTCTTCTATGATGGGTGGATAAATTTGGAAATCAACTGAATTATCATTAGTGTCTTGGTTGTTAATTCTTTCTAAATATTGGCCGCCGATTGGATTAGTAGAAAAAGGTGAGGCCTCAACAAAATCATTGGCGGCACTTCCCCAACCTATACTATCAATAATTTCACCAGTATTTTCCGCGCCTTGACGTATAGCTATGCCATTATCATTAGAAATTGTTTGACTAGATGACGTATCAGCGTTAATAGTCGAAGCAATGTCAGTATTAGCCCAAGTGTAATAGGCGCCGGAATTTATAATAGTTGAAGTGGTCCATGATTTTAAAGTTGTATCAGTGGTACCGGTTTTTGTTCGTTTAACTAGCCTTAAACCTTCTAAATCAAGCGCTTGGTCAGTTTTATTATAAATAGAAACAAAGTCATGAGTTGTTAAGCCAGTGCCGCCAGTGATTTGAATTTTACTAATGACTAAATCAGAAGGGGTAATAGCCTGGACTTTTAAAACACTAAAAAAATTAATAAAAAAAGCGATTAAAAAAATCGCGCCAAATATCCCTCCTTGATATTTCATATTTTTTATGCCGGATTTTATCCGGTGATTAATAATAAAACCTCGCTTAATGGGCGAGGGTTAATAGTTTTATTGATTTCTATTTTCAGTAGAGTATCTAAAGATGATAATATCATCCTTGGGTTGCCCGGTCAAGCCTGCTTGCCGGCAGGCAGGTCGGATAATGACAATCTGGTTATTTTTTCAAATTTTTTTTAAACCAATCAACCCAAGGCACAATCATGGGGTTAACCTGATTAAGGTTAGCTAAATAATAAGTAATAAAACTACCTAATTGTAAGAGAGTCAGGTTTTGTTCTAATAAGGTTTTAGCTAAGAGATTACATTCAATAACTTTAAGTTTATTTCTTTTAAACACCTCTCGCGTTAGTGTAAGTCTTTGGGTGATTTTTTTATCATCTAAATTAGAAGTAAAAAATAAACCAATTAAATTTTTACGGTTAATTTTTGGATGACTTAAACCCTCTAAGGCAAAATGGTTCATGTCAGAAACGATTAGATATTGGGCTAAGTTTTTTGAAGTTTCGCATAGTTGATTGCGCAAAGTTTTTAAATTACCAGCCAAGCTTGGACCACCTACTAAAATAGGCTGATGTTTTTTAAGTTGCCGAGCAATTTTTAAAGCTTCATTTTTATTATTTAAAAATAGCTTATTATTAAGGGTTAATTTTTTACTAGCTAAAACTAAATCTTTTTTTATTTTAGGTGATAAAAGCTTTAGTTCAATTAAGATCATGATTAAGCTTGTTAAACTAGCGCCTAAACCAAGACGAGGTTGGTCAGAAGGATTAGCCTCGGTTGGAAATTGTAAAATTGGGTCATGATATTTTTTAGCTAAAGCTAGCAATTTGTTGTCGCCTAAACTAGTTAAAGCTATAACTAAAGCGCCTTTTTTCTTAGCTTTGACATAAGCGGTTAATGGTTCTTCGGTTGTGCCTGAATAAGAAGACACAATATAAGCCGTATCTTTATTAACAAAGGCTGGCACATTATAGCCCGGTTCAATAATAATTGGGCAAGTTAAATTTTTCTTAAAAATCTCTCTAACAATTTCTGCGCCTAAATTAGAGCCGCCCATGCCATTAATCACAATTTGTTTAATCGGGCGATTTAGTTTATTAACATAATGCCATTGGCCATGATGTAGTGTAGCTGTGATTTGCTTAGGTAATAAAAGCAATGATTCGCGATAGAGATTTTTTTCTGATTGTATTTTAGTAAATAAAAACATAGTAAGTTAATTATACTCTAAAATAGAGTTTTTTGTCGATTTCTTTTTTCGTTAGGTGCAAAAATATTAACCACACCGTATTGACCATCAAAGCCCGGCACCACATATAATTTTCCTTCCCGCATGCGTTTGATTCCTTCAATAACTTCAGCTGGTGCTTGATTTTTCATTTGTTCTAAAGGAATGTTTAATAAAATTTCTAATTCCGGGCCAAGTTTTTCAATCATGGTTTTATGAGTCGCTTGGACTTCTTTAGCTTGACGATTTTTTATATTAAAAGCTTCGCTAATAATTTTATCTAGTTCCACGGCTTGTTTATAAGGTACGGTTGAAGCTGGTTTAAAGCCTACTTCACGACTAGCTAATTCATCTACTCTATTTAAAACACCAATCACTAATTCTTTGCCGCATACCGGACAAAGGTTTTTTAATTTTTTTGATTCTTCAGGCGTAAAACTAACGCCGCAAGCACGATGTCCGTCATAATGATACATACCTTCTTCAGGCCAAAATTCAATCGTGTATAATATTTTTTTCTTATCATTATTTTTTATAATATTATAAATCTCGTCATAACTTGGTTTGGCACTTAAATCAAAGACATTGGCTTCGCGCGCTAAATTAGATAAAGAATGAGCATCTGATGAAGATAGTAAAGTTAAATTATCTAATTCTTTAACGCGCCAGTTCATTGGCGGATCGCTTGATAAACCTGTTTCATAAGCATAAATATATTCAGTTTGATCATGAAAGCATTCTTCAATGGTATTAAAGCCAGATTTTGAACCAAACATAGAAAACCACGGCGTCCAAATATGTGCCGGATAGATAATAAATTTCGGATCTATAGCTAAACATAGTTTAACTAAATCAGGACAAGATATGCCTAAAATTGGTCGGCCGTCCGAGCGAATATTAAAATTTTTATCAAGTTGTTTATTTAATTCTTTAACCGCTTTTATATTTGGGGCTGTAATTACGATATGAATACGCCGCGCTTTATCATTGTCTTTATAAATTAAAGACACTTCGGTTGATAAAATAAATTTTACTTTATCATCAGGGGCTGATTTTAATTTATATAAACCCGATGTATTAATTTCTTCCAATTCTTCTTCAATTGATTTAAACCAAGCTGGATAGGTAAAATCGCCTGTCGCAATAATACCAATGCCTTTAGCGCGGCAAGTTTTTTTTATATTAGATAAGGTTAATTGCGGTGAACAGGCACGGGAATATTTAGAATGAATATGTAAATCTAGGACGGTTGGCATACTTATTAAGTATAGCAAATTTTTAATGCCCTTGACAAAATAAAAAATTTATTATTAAATATAAAATTATTTTGCTCTTTAAAATTAACAATATAAAAAATGGAAATTACTAAAAAAATTATTGAAGAATCTTTTTCTTTTAGGTTTGGTGGTAGGGTAATGGTTTTTTTTGAATATTTTATAGTTTTTTGTGTTTTGTTTTTACCTCTATTTTTACTTTTAGTTTGGTGGCATAAAGTATCTTTTTCTGAAATGATGGCGCTCTGGAGCGTTATGTGTCTTTTCATTTCAGTCATAATTTTAATCAATCCTGACAACAAAAGACGCACCTCTCTTATTTTATGGCATTTTTTTGAACCAGATGATGAAGCAATTAATAAACTATTAACTAAAAAAAGAGATGATTTAAAACAAATCATAGAAGATAATAATAAAAAAATTATCTCATTAAATCAATCTAATGACGATATTGAGAAAAATATTATTGAGATAAATATTCTTTTAAGTAAAAAAAATTAAATTTTAACGACAGAATTTTTAATAATAAAATTCTGTCGTTTATTATATTATGCTAATTTATTAAAACTCACATTTTTTTAAAATTAAAAATTTGTAGCCATTTATTTGAAAATTTTAAATTGAAAATTGAAAATTATTCGTTTTTTAAGGCTAATTGAAAAAAATCTCCAAGCGAGCTATAATACCCGCTACTATGATTTTCTTTCTTTATGGTCCGGACAGCTTTCGAGCCAAACAAAAAATTAAACAATTAAAGGCTAAGTTTATAAAAGAGGTTGACCCGGGTCAAACTAGTTTAATGGATTTAGAGGGCGCTAAGTTAAAGATTGAAGATTTAGCTGAGGCTTATCGTCCACAATCTTTATTCTCTAAAAGGCGTTTTATTGTAGTAGAGGATATTTTTTCTACTAGAAAAAAAGATTTAATTATTGAATTAGAAGAATTTTTAAAAAAAGAAAAAAAGAATGAAAATATTTTAGTTTTATATGAGCCGATTTTAGTAGAAAAAGGTGTTGGCGCTAAAAAAACCATTAATCGTTTGGACGCCGATGATAAAATTAAAGCTTTATTAAAAGACGAGAAAAAGTTAGTTGATTGGTTGGTTAAAAATTCTTATGTTCAATCTTTTGCCGTACCTACGCCAGCTCAGCTTAATAAAATGTTAGTTGAGTTGGCTAAAGCGGGCGACGCCGATCTACCTTTAGCTTCGGCTCAATTTTTAATTTCAATTGTTGGACCAGATACTTGGCGCTTAGCTAATGAGATAGCTAAATTAATTGCTTTTAAAAAAGCTAAGGCTAAAGAAGCTAGGCCAATTATTTTAGTAGATGATGTTAAGGAGTTAACTTTTGATTCAATGACAGAAACAATTTTTGCTTTAACTGACGCCTTAGCTAGTAGACGAAGTGATTTAGCTTTAAAATTATTAGAAGAGCAAATTAGAAATGGAGCTAATATGCAATATATTTTATCTATGTTGCTTTGGCAATATAAAACCTTAGCTTCCATTCGTCAGGCGCTTGATTCGGGGGCTAGTCAAAAAGATTTAGCTAGTTTAACTGGTCTTCATCCGTATGTTTTAGAAAAAAATATTAACCAAGTTAGGCGTTTTACTTTTGATTATTTAAAAACGATGATTAATCGTTTGTTAGAAATTGATTATCGTCATAAAACTGGTCGTGGTGAAATAGAAAAACTATTACCAGCGTTATTAACTCAGATTTAAAAAATCCCCAGTCAGATGACCGGGGATTTTTTATTTTTTAATTTTATTTACTGCTTTATGTAAACGAGATTTTTTTCTATCACGGGTATTATGTTTAATAATACCTTTTTGCGCTGCTTTATCTAATTTTTTTAAAGCTTCTTTTAAGGCTTCTTTAGCTAAGGCCTCATCGTTACTAGTAATAGCTTTACGTACTTTTTTAAGAATTAGATTTAAGTCATCCTTTAGTAAGTCATTACGTAATTGGCGACGTTTAGTTTTGCGCAATTCTTTTTTGGCTGATTGTGTATTGGGCATAATAGTTATAAATAATAATGTTTTAGTAGATTATCACGAATTATTAAATTTGTAAAGTTGACAAGATTTATAAAAAGCATAAAGTTAAAAGTAGAAAGTTAAATTATTTTCAAGACTTTACTTTCAACTTTTAACTTTTTACTTTCAACTTATTTATATGGAACCAATTGTTGAAGAAATTTTTGAATTAGTGAAGACTAAAATGCATGAGCAAGCTGCTTATGATTATGAGGCTTATAAATCGATTGTTATTGAAACGATTGATTATTATCATGAAAAAGGTTATTTAACCGATGATGATAATGACGAGTTTATTGAAGATCAGCTATTAAGTATGTGGGAGTGGTTGCAGGAACATATTAAAGATGAAGAATAAAAAACGTCTTGATCGCAGATTACACAGATTAAATTGATTAACACAGATAATAAAAACCCTCTTTGAGGGTTTTTATTTTTTTTTATGAATTATTATAAGTCACATATTACTCAACGGATTATAAAATGTGCCTTTAATGTGCACAATAATCTTGGTAATGGTTTTCAAGAAGTTATCTATCAACGCGCCCTAGCCTATGAATTTAAATTAGAAAATTTAGTATTTGAGCGCGAAAAGGAAATGACTATTTGATGCCCAACTCTTTTTTCCGCTGTTCAATTCTATCTAAAATTATTTTTCTTAATCGTATATTTAATGGTGTCACTTCAACTAATTCATCGTCGGCAATATATTCTAAGCTTTCCTCTAAGTCCATGGTTTTAGGTGCTTTAAAATGCTCAGCTACGCCTTCGCCTTTAGAGCGCATGTTGGATAGTTGTTTGGTTTTACAAACATTGACTTCAATATCTTCCCCTCGAGCATTTTGGCCAACAATTTGTCCTTTATAAACTGGAATACCTGGTCCAAAAAATAAGGTGCCGCGATCTTGTACGTTTAATAAACCATAAAGATTAGTTAAACCACTTTCAAAAGCTACTAATGAACCGCGTTCCCGTTCTGGCCAGGGCGCATTGTCTTCGCGATAGGCAAAAAAACTAGTATTCATAATACCCAAACCGCGCGTATCAGTTAAAAATTCTGTGCGATAGCCAAACAAGCCGCGCGTTGGCATAATAAAATGTAAAAAAGTCAGTGGTCCTTCTTTGCGCATGTCTTTCATTTCAGCATGACGAGCACCTAATTTTTGAATAATTGCTCCAGAATATTCATCAGGCACTTCAATAAAAACTTCTTCAAACGGTACTAAGGTTTTACCATCTTTTTCGTGGGTGATAACTTGCGGACGGGAAACTTGTAATTCATAACCCTCGCGACGTAAGCGTTCAATAAAAATTGCTAAATGTAATTCACCTCGACCTGACACCACCCAACCGCCAGTTGGTTCATCAGCGACGCGTAAAGCCATGTCATTTTCTAATTCGCGCTCTAATCTTTCTTTAATTTGTCTAGACGTAGTAAATTTACCTTCGCGACCAGCAAAGGGCGAATCATTAATCATAAAAACCATTTTAACTGTTGGTTCTTCAATGGTTAAAATTGGTAAAGCCTCAGGCGCGTTTGGTTCAGCAATGGTTTCACCAATATTAATGTCTTCAATGCCAGCTAAAGCAATAATGTCACCTGCTTGAGCAATTTTAGTTTCAATTCTTTCTAAGCCTTGATAGGTCATTAAAGATGTTAGGCGATGAGTGGTTATTTGTCCGTCATGTTTAAGGCGAGCAATTTGTTGTCCGGTTTTCATTTGTCCATTATAAATTCTACCAGTGGCAATTCTACCTTTAAAATTATCTCCAGTAATTGTCATAACTAACATCTGTAAAGGTTTATTAGGATCGCCCTGTGGTTTAGGGATAAATTTTAAAATAGCTTCAAAAACAGGCGTGATGTTTTTCATGTTTTTTAAATCATCACTCTCACTAGCTAAGCCTTGTTTAGCGCTAGCGTAAATAATTGGAAAATCAATTAAATCATCTGAGGCGCCGAGTTCAACAAACAGATCAAAGGTTTTGTTTAAAGCAAAATCAATACGGGCGCCGGGCTTATCAATTTTATTAACGACCACAATAATTTTTAAACCAAGCTCTAGGGCTTTTTTTAAAACAAAGCGTGTTTGCGGCATCGGTCCTTCTTTGGCGTCAATTAAAAGTAAGCAACCGTCGGCCATCTTTAAAACACGTTCGACTTCACCGCCAAAGTCAGCATGACCCGGCGTATCAATAATATTAATTTTAACACCTTGATAAACTACTGAAGCATTTTTAGAAAAAATCGTAATACCGCGTTCACGTTCTAGCTCGTTAGAGTCCATGATTAACTCAGTATTAGCCAAATCTTTATTTAAATGGGTATCAGATTGTTTAAGCAAAGCATCCACTAGCGTTGTTTTGCCGTGGTCAACGTGAGCAATGATTGCAATGTTTCTAATGTCTGCCATATAAAAAACCGTTTAGCACGGTTATAATAGTTTATCTAAACACAAATTCTTGGTTTAGTCTAGGTGCTTTACTAATAATTAAGAGAGGAGTTATAATCTAATATAGCTGTTTAGTTCTTTGTAATTTAATTGTTAGTGACAGCTAATTAAATTAATTTTTTTAAAACACATAAACTAGGAGGCTGTCCATGATACGTGCACCTGATTTTAATGGCGTTTAGTTTTAAAGCCATTGTCAGTTAACAATATGTCTTAACACTATCTCAGAAGGAAACGGAGGTATCCCATCAGATAGTGTTTTTATTTTAGAAAAATTATTAATAAAACCGCTAAACCAATAATAATTCTATACCAACCAAAGCCAGTAAAATTATGTTTTTTAATATAAGAAATAAACCAGTTAACCGCTAAAAGCGCGGTTATAAAAGCACTAGTAAAACCTAATAATAGTAATTTCCATTCAAAACCTGTAAAAATAAAACCACTGTTTAGTAAATCAAGCCCAGTCGCCGCCAGCATAGTAGGTATAGCTAAGAAAAAAGAAAATTCAACAATTTTTTCTCGTTTAATACCTAATAGCATGCCGCCAATAATAGTGGCGGCGGAACGCGATACGCCAGGTATAACCGCAAGCATTTGTGCTACTCCAACCCAAAAAGAATTAATAGTAGTTAGTTCTTTATTTTTTTCTAGTTTGTAAAATTTTTCAAAAATAATTAAACCAAGACCACCAATCATTAAAGCCGTGGCCACGACAGTTAAATTAGTTAATAAGACTTTTTTAACTACCGGATACACCAGTAAGCCAATTATAGCCGTGGGCAAAAAAGCTGAAGTAACAAATAAAACATTTTTAAATTTAATCAATAATTTTTTTAAATATAAAACTACCACGGCCAAAATAGCGCCTAATTGGATATAAATATTAAAACTAGTCACAAACGGCGTTAATTCAAGTTTTAATAATTGGCTCATGATCATTAAGTGGCCAGTGGAGGAAATTGGTAAAAATTCAGTAAGGCCCTCAATAATACCTAAAATAATAGCGTGAAAAAAAGACATATAAATTTAATTTTAAATTTCAAATTTTAAATTTCAAAATAATGACTAAATTTTTAATGTTTAAAACATTATATCATTAAAAATTGTTTTGAAATTTAGAATTTAGAATTTGAAATTTATTGTGTTATACTTTTATTATATCATTATTAGTTTTATTGTATGAAACAATCAGTTATAAAGGAGTTTCCTCGACCAATCTCTCTTAAAAAGATGATTGGCCCTAGTTTTATTATGTTAGCTTTTGGCTTGGGCTCAGGTGAATTAATTTTATGGCCTTATTTATCAGCTAATTATGGCTTGGGTTTAGTCTGGGGAGCCTTAGTGGGCTTAACTTTTCAGTTTTTCATGAACATGGAAATTGAGCGTTATGCTTTAGTTAAAGGGGAAAGTGTTTTTGTTGGTTTAAGCAAAAAATTCAAATTAGCACCTTACTGGTTTATTCTTTCAACTTTTCTAGGCTGGGCTTTGCCAGGTATTATTGCCGCCGCCGCTCAAACCTTAGGTGCAATTTTTGGTTTAGTAAATTTTCGTTGGTTAGCTATGGTTTTATTATTGTTGATTGGCGTACTTTTAAGTCTTAGTACCACGGTTTATTCTTTAATGGAAAAATTAACTAAGTGGATTATTTTATTTGGTGTCACTTTTATTATGATTTTAGCACTTTGGTTAATTGATTGGCCAACTATCCAGGCCCTAGGCGCTGGTTTAATTGGTTTAGGCGATGGCTATCGTTTTATTCCCCCGGGCATTAGTTTAGCGGTTTTGTTAGGTGCTTTTGCTTATGCCGGAGCTGGCGGTAATTTAAATTTAGCACAATCTATTTATATTAAGGAAAAAGGTTATGGTATGGGAGCTTATGCGCATAAAATGAGTGGCTTATTTAGACGTGGTAAATTAGATGAATCTTTTAAATTAGAAGGCGAAGCTTTTACAGTGAATGAAAAGAATGTTAAACATTTTCAAGCTTGGTGGCGCCGGGTTAATGCTGAGCATGCTTTAGTATTTTGGTTCTTTGGTTTTTTATCCATGGCCTTATTAATGGTTTTAGCTTACAGCACAACCTTTGGACAAACCAATAATACTCAAGGTATTTCTTTTTTACTTCATCAAGCCACTAACATCGGAGTTATGATTGGTCCTTGGGCTAAGTTAGCTTTATTGTTTGTCGTTGGTGTTTTGTTAACACAAACGCAGTTGGGGGTTTTAGATTCAACTTCTCGTATTATGGCTGAGAATGTAGCTTTGAAAAAGATTCATCACTCAGGCGAGAAAAGAGTGCCTTTGAGTAAAATTTATTATATTTTTATTTGGGCGCAGATTGTTTTCGGCATCATCATGTTGTTGTTTAATTATGAACCACGCACTTTAATTGTGGCTGGGGCAGTAATTAATGCCGTAGCTATGATAGTTCATATTGCTTTAGTCGCTTTACTTAATCGTACGGCTTTGCCTAAAGTTTTTCAGCCAGTTTTATGGCGCAAAGTTGTTATGTTAGTTATTTTTCTTTGTTTTTTTAGTTTTGGTTTAGTGACTCTATGGAACAATTTCATCTCCAAAATTTAAATAAATTATTTTTAATTATTACAGTTTTTATTGGTGGGGCTAGCGTTATGGTTGTTGAACTAGTTGGTTCGCGTTTATTAGCGCCGTTTTTAGGCACATCTTTAATTGCTTGGACAGCTTTGATCGGCGTAATTTTAGGTTCCTTATCATTAGGTTATTGGCTAGGCGGGCAGTTAGCTGATTTTAAACCAAGTTATAAAAAATTGGGAATGATTATTTTAAGTTCTAGTTTATCGATTATTTTGTTAATTTGGCTTAGTTTAACTTTAAAAACTTTAGCTCCTTGGTTAATTACTAATTTATCATTTATTTGGGCAGTTGTAATTTGTTCGTTTGTACTTTTTTTCTTACCTAGTTTAATCTTTGGTTTAATCACGCCTTATGTTTTAAAATTAGCTTTAGTTGATTTAAATAAAGCTGGGAAAATTTCTGGCATGCTTTATGCTTGGTCAACTTTAGGGAGTATTGCTGGAACTTTTATTAGCGGGTTTGTTTTAATACCCTTTTTAGGTAGCTTTAAAACTTTAATAAGCATAGCTTTAATTTTAGGTTTGATAAGTTTATTATTTTTTATTTCTTATCGTAGTAGTGTTTTAATAATTATTTTTGTGACGGCTTGGTTTGTTTTTTATCAACCAACTATGTTTTATCCTTCATCAAACACGATAGTTGATCAAGAAAGTTTTTATAATCGTTTATTCATTACCAAGGGGCAAGATGAAGTGACTAAGCGTCCCATTATTAGTTTAATGTCTGGGCCACACTTAGGTCAGGCCGCGCAATTTACTGATCAAGCTGATGATTTAGTTTTTTTATATGCTAAATTTTTTCGTTTAGCGGATTATTTTACGCCCGCAATTAAACAAGCCCTAATGATCGGCGGAGGAGCTTATTCAATCCCTCGTGATTTTTTAGTTAGGCACCCCGAGGCCACTATGACGGTAGCGGAAATAGATCCGCTGTACACGAAATTAGCTCAGCAATATTTTAATTTAAAAACTAACGAGCGTTTAATTATTCATCATCAAGACGGTCGCTTATTTTTAAATAATAATAAAACCGTTTATCAGGTTATTTTATTAGACGCGTTTAATAATGCTGGTAGCGTACCTTTTCATTTAGCTACTAAAGAAATGGTGGAAAAAATTTATGATAATTTATCGCCCGATGGAGTAGTAATGGTTAATTTAATTGGTTCTTTATCTGGTGATGGTTCAGAATTTATTAAAGCTGAATATGCAACTTACGCTATGGTTTTTAAAAATCAAGTTAAACTTTTTCCTTTAGGTAAGAATCCAGCGGCCTTACAAAATATAATGTTGGTGGCCATAAAAAATAATAATTGGCCAAGTAATAAATTAGATAATGAAGAGTTGGCTATTTTTTTAAAACAAGAACAAGTGCCCTATGAAGCCACTAAAATTTTAACTGATGATTGGGCACCAGTTGATTATTGGTTGGCTAAAGTTTATTAAATTAAATCTTATTAATTATTCTTGATTTTTATATAAACTAGTGGCATACTGAAGCAGTCAAAAGTTGAAAATTAACCTGCCTGTCGGCAGGTAGGAAATAAATATGTCAGGACACTCTAAATGGGCGACAACTAAACGAGCCAAAGCTGTGGTCGATGCTAAACGCGGCGCTGTTTTTACTAAACTCGGTAATTTAATCTCAATTGCGGCGCGCAAAGGCAGTGACCCTAATTTAAATTTTGCCTTAGCTCAAGCGATTGAGCGAGCGCGAAGTGTTAATATGCCTAAAGATAACATTGAACGAGCTATTAAACGTGGTACAGGCGAGGGCGGCGGAGTACAAATTGAAGAATTAATTTATGAAGCGATTGGTCCAGCGCAAAGTCAATTTATTATCAGGGTGTTAACTGATAATCGTAACCGAGCGGCGGCTAATATTAGACATCTTTTAACTAAACACGGCGGTTCCCTAGGAGCTACTTTATGGAATTTTGAACATAAAGGCGTTATTCTGATTGCGGAAAACACCTGGGAAGAAAGCCAGCTTAAGTGGGATGATTTTGCTTTAGAATTAATTGATTTAGGAATAGATGATTTAAAACATGAAACTGAAGGCATTATAATTTATACTAAACCAGAAGCTTTAATGAATTTTAAAAAGTGGCTAAGTAATAAAAATTTAAACATTGAATCAGCCGAAGTTGAATATGTGGCTAAGGAAAAAAAGACTTTAACTCAAGTTGATAAAGAAAAATTTGAACAATTCATAGAGGCCCTAGAAGATAATGAGGATGTAAGTGATTATTTTACTAACGTGGAACAATAAACCTCACTCACCCCTAACCCCTCTCTACCCCCTTGGGGTAAAGAGGGGAAAATAGAAAAATATTATGAGTTTTAAACCATCTAATAATAAAGAAATGTCACACCCCTCTCCGCGTAAACGCGGAGAGGGGCAGGGGGTGAGGTCTAAAAAAATTATTATTGGTTTTGATCCAGGTTTAGCTGATACTGGTTGGGGGGTCATTGAGGAACAGGGTAATAAATTAATTTGCTTAGCTTATGGTTCAATTAAAACCCCAGCCAAAAGTCCTTTACCAGAAAGACTGAATTTATTATTTGAAGCTACAACTAAAATTTTAAAAAAATATAAACCAGATTTAATTTCCATTGAACATTTATTTTTTTGCCGCAACGTTACCACAGCGATTGCCGTTGGTGCGGCCCGCGGTATTTTATTATTAGCTTCAGAAAAATCTAAAACTAAAATTGTTGAGTATACACCAGCGCAGGTTAAACAAGCTGTTTCATCTTATGGTGCGGCTAGTAAACAGCAAGTACAACGTATGGTTAAATTATTTTTAAACTTAAAAGAAATTCCTAAGCCAGATGATGCGGCCGATGCTTTAGCTATGGCGATTTGTGCGAGCGGAAAGAAACAATAGGTAAAAGTTGAAAGTAGAAAATAAAATTTTAAAAAACGTTTTTAAATAAAACGTTTTTTGTTTAGCAAAAATTATAATAATTTTATTTTTAACTTTTAACTTTTAAATTTTTATCTGTACACAAATTGTATACAAAACCATTGACTTTAATGGTTTTTTATGATATTATAACAATATAAAATAAAAAAACAAAAACAAAAATTTTAGTATGTTTCACAAGGATATTCAGTTTGATCCGATCACTTGGCGGTCCTATCAAATAGTAAAAAAGAAAGCAATGGAGCAGGAGCTCAGCTGGTCTGGGCTCGCGGTTAGTTTGTCCATTGCTTTTTTTATTGTTATTACTTGCGCTGGTTTATTAAATTTAGCTTATCATTCTTTAAATAAAGATTATCAAGTAGTTGATCAAGCGCCAGCTAAACATTTAATTCGTATTGGTGTTTTAGCGAGTTTAAAAATTAAGTCTGCGTCAGCGGCTAGTTTAGACTTAAAAGCTTCTCCGTCTAAAGATACGGAATATATCACTTTAACTTCAGGTCAGAATATTACTAAAACCATAAAACTAAAAAATACTGGTAAAGATATTTGGCGGGCCAGTGAGATTAATCTTGAGACTGGTCCTTATTTAAAAACTTTTTCTCGACTAGAAACTAGTGCCTGGCTAAAATTTTATCGGCTAGTGAAATTACCTAAAGATGTTAAGCCAGGACAAACTATAGAAATAACTTTTTCTCTTAAAGCTCCGACTGATATAGTTGGAACATTCCAGGAAAATTTTCAGTTAGTTAGACAAGAGCGACCAATTACCGGGTCGTTAGTGCGTTTTTTTGTAACTATTAATGAACCAAAGTCAGTCATTAATCAACCGATAAGCTCTAATCAAAATCAAGTTAAATCCGATACTGTAGTCGCTACGCCTTTAGCTCCCATTATTGAGCCCTCGAATAAGCCTTATTTAAATAACAATTCTTCCCAGGAAGCACCTAGTGGCGTAATAAATAAAAATTTATTACCCAGTGAGCCAATTATTCGTGTGGGCTTATTTAATTCTAGTGCAGCGCAGAGACTTAGTTCTAATAGTTTATTTGATGTTTATGCTGGTCAGGAAATTATATTTTCTGGCTTACCAGCCGGCAGCATAGTCTTAGCTAATTATGATCAAAGTAATCAGCGTTATACGGTTACTTATAAAGATTGGTTTAAAACCAGTCTTTGGCCTTTAAGATTTATTTCACGTGATCAGCGGGGTATTTTTACTTTATTGGATTATAAAAATAATCCAGCCTGGAATTCATCGCTACAGGATAATAGTTTTCGCGGGATTATAGAAATGCGTTATACTTTGCCAGCTAAAAAAGTTTGGTTAATTAATGAGCTACCTTTAGAAAATTATTTACGAGGTTTAGCTGAAACCACTAATGCTTCATCAGTTGAATTTCAAAAAGTTATGGTGACGGCGGCGCGCTCTTATGCTTTATATCATTATTTACGGGGCGTAGAGTATGGTTTAATTGATGCTTCAACTAAACATGCGGCTGATCATTTTCATATTGATGCTTACTATGATCAAGTCTATCGTGGTTATAATTCAGAAATAAGAATGCCACGCCTTAGTTCAGCCGTTGATTTAACTCGTGGCGTAGCTGTGACTTATAATAATAAACCAGTCGTGACACCTTATTTTTCTAATTCTGATGGGCGAACTCGTAGCTATACTGAAGTTTGGGGTGGAACTAATATGCCTTGGCTAGTCAGTGTGGCAGTGCCGCAAGATAGTGGTAAAAATTTATTTGGTCACGGGGTTGGCCTATCAGCGCGTGGTGCTTTATTAATGATTAATGAAGGCAAAAGCTGGCTTGAGGTTTTAAAATATTTTTATACTAAAACAACTTTATTTAAAGTTTATTAATTATATGTCTCAAACTAATAAGTTTTTAAATCATTTTGATCAATTACCTGATAATGTTAAGAAAATTAATGTGGCACATGTTACGGCTGATGATGTCCATGTTTCTGATGTTGAATATAAAAACATTGAGTCTGAACAAAAAAATAATTATCAACCCAATCATGATGAGATTGGTGAAGATATTAATAAAAAGTTTGATGAAATAGATTTTGGTTATTCGCGAGCTAAGTATTTATCTGATAGAGAGTATAATATTTTAACTAAAAAAATAGATAAGGATGGTAAACGTAATGATGACAAAACAAAAAAGTTTGGTTTTTCTAAAAATTGATTAACCTATCTTTAGTCTTGACAAACTAAAAGAGATTGTGATAAGTTAGTTTTAACCGTAATTTAGGACCAGTTGTTCTTTGTAATAAGTCTAACTTATGATTAGTTTGTTTGTTAATATTCCAATTAATGAAAAATTAGTTATTGTTTTAGTTAGACGCTTTTTAATAGATTCATATCATAGGATAGTTTAGGGTTTTACCCCATGGTTTAAAGAACCACTATAAATTTTGGTAAAAAATTTATTAAAAAGCAAACACCTTATATAAGCGATCCCCTTTTTGTCGGAGAAAAGTTAGGACGCTTGTAATAAGGTGTTTTTTTTATTTAAAAATTGGGGTATAATTTAGCTAGCACGAACTAGTGCCTATTTTTTATAAAACACCTTTTGTTATGTATTTAGAAAAGTTAGAAATTCAGGGTTTTAAATCATTTGCTAATAAAAACAGCCTTGTTTTTCCAGGTATTATTAGTGGGAATCGCCGTGGTTTAACGGCTATTGTTGGGCCTAATGGTTCTGGAAAATCAAATGTGGCTGATTCAGTCCGTTGGGCTTTGGGCGAACAAAGCATGAAAACTCTGCGCGGTAAAAAAAGTGAAGATATTATTTTTTCTGGCTCAGATAAAAAAGGTAAGCTAGGTATGGCTGAAGTTTCGCTTTATTTTAATAATGAAGATCACCAGGCACCTTTAGATCTTAATCATTTTGTTTTAACTAGAAGGTTATATCGTGATGGTGAAAGCGAATATCTACTTAACAATAGTAAAGTTCGCTTATTAGATATTCAAATTTTATTAGCTAAAGCCAATGTGGGGCAAAAAACTTATAGCGTGATTGGCCAAGGCACAGTGGAGGGATTTTTAAACACTTCTTTATCAGAAAGAAAAGAATTTTTTGATGAGGCGACTGGTGTTAAGCAGTTTCAAATTAAACGCGATGATTCATTAAATAAATTACGTTTAAGCTTAGAACATTTAGGTCAAGCTGAAATGTTGTTAGCTGAAATTGAACCACGTCTTTCTACTTTGACTCGTCAGGTTAATAAATTAAAAAAGCGAGGTGAAATTGAAAGTGAATTAAGAGGTTTTCAGCTGGATTATTTTCGTACAGTATGGCATGAAATTAATGATCGTTTCAAGCAAGCCAATGAAACCTTGTTAGCTTCAGAAAAAACTAAACAACTTAAAGAAAAAAAAATAGCTGATTTAACTAAAGAGTTAGCTAGTCTACAAAAACAAGCCGGTGTTAGTGAGGAATTTAATCGTTTACAAGAAGAATTAGCGGGTTTACAATCACAAAAAGAAAAATTACAAACTGAGTTGGTAAAAATTACTGCGCGCTTAGAATTAAAATTAGAAACTGAGCAAAGTTATTTAGACAAAACGACTGCTTTAGAGTTGCAAAAACGATTAAAGAAATCTTTGGATTTATTAATTAAAGCTGAACAATTAGATGACGTGGCGTTGATCAAACAAGCTTTAACCGAGATTAAAAAAGAATTATCAGACTTACACGATTTAGCTTGGCCTAAAAATAATAAGACTAATCAGCCAGTAGCTGGTTCAGCTGAGCAAGTTAAATTAGAACAAGAAGCTAATAAAATTAATGATGAGATTAATAAATTAAGAACTAGATTAAGTCGTTTTACTGATGAACAAGAAAAAGAGCGTCAAAAATTATTTGATTTACAAAATAATTTACAAATTTTACAACAAGAAGTTAATCAGTTGAATAATCAGCTTAACGAGTCGCGCGTTGAGGCTGCTCGCCAAGAAACTAAGTTAGAGGATTTAGAAGTTTCAATTAGACAGGATTTAGGCGGCTTAAAGGAAGTACGTGATGAAAGAATAAATAAAATAATTGATCGCGTTTTAGTCCAGGATAAAATAATTCAACTTAAGCGCCAACTAGAGTTAATTGGTGGGATTGATCCAGAAATTGAAAATGAGTACGTCACCACTAAAGAGCGTCATGATTTTTTGCTTAATCAAGTAACTGATTTATTAGATACTAGTCAGTCATTAGAAAAAGTGATTGAAGAATTAGATGCCACTATTAAAGAGCGTTTTGACAAAGAGTTTAAAATTATTTCTCAAAAGTTTGAAGAGTATTTTAAAATTCTATTTAATGGCGGAAGCGCCAAAATTATTAAGGTGATGGCTGATGATCCAACGCTTAATGTAGATAGTGCTGCTGAAGAAGTTAATCAGGAAATTGACGAAGTTAATAATTTATCAGCCTCAGCTGTTAAATTAAAGCGTATTAAATATTTACAAAAATATAATGCGACAGGACTGGCTGGAATTGAAATTCAAGCCACGCCACCTGGTAAAAAAATTAAATCTATTGCCATGCTCTCTGGCGGCGAACGCGCTTTAACTGCGATTGCTTTAATTTGCGCCATCATTAGTGCTAACCCTTCTCCTTTTGTAGTTTTGGATGAGGTTGACGCGGCCTTAGATGAAGCTAACTCAGAGCGGTTAGCTAAAATTTTAGATGATTTATCTCATAAAACTCAGTTTATTGTGATTACACATAATCGCGCTTCCATGACTAGGGCGGTTGTCTTGTATGGTATTACTATGCAAGATGATGGAGTTTCAAAATTATTAAGTATTAAATTAGAAGAAGCTAAATTTAATCGCTAATTTATGAAAGCAGAAATTAGACAAGATTTTTTATCAGGTAGGTATGTTATTATTTCTCCCCAACGACAAAGTCGTCCGCGTCAATTAATTGAAACCGGGGTTAAAGTTTCTTCAGTGAGTCCCTTTACCAAAGATAAAATTAAAAAAGAAAATATTTTAGCGACGCTTGGCCATGGTCAAGAAAAAATTATTTCCTTAAAGAATAAGTTTCCAGCCGTGACGCCTACTAATAAAAAAGCTTATGGTTATCACGAAGTTATTATTGAAACGCCAGAGCCGGATTTACAATTAGCTGACTTAACGGTTAAACAAATTAAAAATTTATTTAAGATGTATCAACGACGTACTAAGTTTTTATTAAAACAAAAGGACATTAATTATGTAACTTGTTTTAAAAATCAGGGAGTGGGAGCCGGTGCCTCTTTAATTCATGCCCATTCGCAAATTTTAGCCACCGCTTTAATGCCGCCACGTATTGTAGAGTTAGAAGAAAAATCAAGAACTTATCAGTTAGCTAATCATAAATTTTTATTAGGTGACATAATTAAGCAAGAGCTTAAATCACCACGTAAAATTTTTACTGACAAAACAATAGCCGTGTTTTGTCCTTATGCTAGTTTTTATGAATACGAAGCCTGGTTGGTGATTAAGCGTCCGGTAGTTTCTTTTTTAGATTTAACTGACAAAGAATTAACCTCTTTAGCTAAAAGTTTATTAAAGATTTTAAAAACTTTGCAGACCTTAGGTGTTGATTATAATTTCTTTTTTCATGCCACTAGCACCAACTTAAAAGAACATTTTTTTGTAAAAGTTGAACCGAGGATGCATGTTTGGGCAGGGATAGAATTAGATTCTAGTTTAACAATTAATTTTATAGAACCAGAAAAGGCCGCTTTGATTTATCGTCAGCAGTTTTAATTTTGGCTAAAATTAGCTTTATTTTAATAATTTTACCTAAAATATTTAACTCTTGACACTTTTTGTCTAATAAATTAAAATTAGTTTACTAATATAGTTTTGTATTTGCCTAGTGGTTATAACAAATATCTAGCGACAATTTGAAAACACGTCAAAGAAAAAACAGTGATATAAACTGAGGGTTTGTGTCCCTGTTTTTTCTTTCGCGTTAGGAAAGAAAATGTAATTTGAAAATAATAAATATATCCCGGATTTTCCTAAATTTAATTTAGGACCGGGAGACAATCAATGAAGAATTAAAATAATAAAATTGATCCTGGATTAAGTCCGGGACAAGTTTTTGTGCTAACAGGCGCCGATTCAGGTGATACTCAAGTTTACCTCCCCGGTAGACTAAAAAATAAAGAAGCTGGCCATTTTATGACAGACTTCTTTCCAGAACAAAACTGGTAAAAATATTTTTTGAGAGTTTGATCCTGGCTCAGGATGAACGCTGGCGATGTGTCTAAGGCATGCAAGTCGAACGCGTGTAGTAATACACGAGTGGCAAACGGGAGAGTAACGCATTGGTAACTTACCTCGAAGTCGAGAATAAGCCGCCGAAAGGTGGTCTAATACTCGATGGTCGTGGGGGGACAAAAGTCATTCCCACGTAAAGTTTTTTCGCTTCGAGAGAGGCCTATGTTCTATCAGCTAGTTGGTGAGGTAATGGCTCACCAAGGCAACGACGGATAGCGGGTGTGAGAGCATGACCCGTCTCACTGGGACTGAGATACTGCCCAGACTCCTACGGGAGGCTGCAGTCAAGAATATTCCTCAATGGCCGAAAGGCTGAAGGAGCGACATCGCGTGCAGGAAGAAGCTTTTCGAAGTGTAAACTGCTTTTATTTGGGAAGAACTATGACGGTACCAAATGAATAAGGGGTTGCTAAACTCGTGCCAGCAGCAGCGGTAATACGAGTACCCCGAGCGTTATCCGGATTTATTGGGCGTAAAGCGTACGTAGGCGGTTTATAACATCTCTTGTTAAATCCTAAGGCTCAACCTTGGGGCTGCAGGAGATATGGATAAACTAGAGATTGGAAGAGGCAAGCGGAATTGCTGGT
The DNA here is from genome assembly GCA_964593745.1 of uncultured Gammaproteobacteria bacterium. Taxonomy (GTDB): domain Bacteria; phylum Patescibacteriota; class Patescibacteriia; order Patescibacteriales; family Patescibacteriaceae; genus Patescibacterium. The sequence goes on along the minus strand of CAZQHN010000007.1, from coordinate 147 downwards.
GTAGGGGTTAAATCCGTTAATATCAGCAGGAACACCAAAAGTGAAAACAGCTTGCTAGGACATTTCTGACGCTCAGGTACGAAAGCGTGGGTAGCGAATGGGATTAGATACCCCAGTAGTCCACGCCGTAAACGATGGATGCTAAGC
>CAZQHN010000006.1:0-41532 GCA_964593745.1 uncultured Gammaproteobacteria bacterium | reverse complement strand
GACCAGCCCATTCGCCCTTGCTGTGTTTCAGGAACCAGAAGAAATCAATCGCGTGCTGGGCCGCCTGCCGGTCGAACCGCATCCCGCGCTGGCCGCCCTCGTCCATGTCGCGTCTCTGCCGCTCTACAGCCAGCCGGAGCAATTTCCCTGCCGGGATGTCGCCCTCCAGCACGCCGTGCATGTACTCCGCTACCGGATGCCTGGACATCATTCAGCCGCCGCCGCGTCCGGTGAGCTCGGTATCATTCCGCATCGCCATCGGTGCCGGTCCGCCGCCCCCGCGACAGAAACTCCGCGAACGGATCCGACTCCTGCACCTGCGGCGCCGCCAGTTTCGCCCGGTCGCTCGGCGACAGCCCGAACCGCCCCGCCAACTGCATCAGCTTCTCCAGAATCTTCACCGAGTGCGTCAGCGCCGGCCGCGGCCCGTTGTAGCCCGTGCTCGTTTCATAGTAGCGTCCGTTCTCCTGTACATCCCGAACGCACGCCACATACTCGGCCACACACTCGCAGTATGCCGCCAGCAGCGCTCGGTCCGTCTTCGCCAGGAGCCCCATCGCGTTCAGCTCCCGCACGATGTATCGCCACTCGCGCCGCGCGTCCGGAGACAGCCACCGAGGCATGCTCGGTGCGCCGGGCCGTGGTTGTGGCTCGGCCTGCGGCAGCCGGCGCCCTCCAGGATTCCCCGTTATGATCTTTAGCCGTGTCGGTTTTGGTGGTCGTCCCGCCATTTTGACCCCATTTCGCATTTCGCTCTCACGCGAGGCTGGTTACCCGCGCGGTCTCCGGGCCGTTTTCCGGCAGGGATTTCAACGCCCTACCCTGATCTAGAACGATGCGAGCGCGACCACTCCGCGCTGTGACACGAATGACATCGCGATTCGAGATTATTCCACTCATTCGTTCCGCCTCGACTCAATGGTACGATGTGATGCACGTGTGCCGCTGGCTTCCCGCATACGGCGCAGCGTGGGTGGGCGCGTATGAACTCATCTCGCACGATTCGCCAGTCCGCATCGTACCCCCGCCGCGTCGAATTAGGGCGGCTATCATCCAGGCGGGCTATTCTTTCGCGCTCGTGTTCGACACATAACCCATGCCCGGCAGACGGCCGATGACATCCTGGCACGCTGCAGGGGGGCATGATTCGTCTACCCACGTTCAGCTCGATTCCCCATGGGGGGCTTTCTCGCCCTTCCACAACAGCCTGGTCACCTTGCCGTCTATCTCCACCGTCCTGGCCTCGACTCGATCGATCACCGGTCTCATCTGGTGTATCTCATCGACGGCCACACTCGTCCTGCGATCATGGTCATTCAGGTCGTTGCAGACACCATGAACGACCGGCGCGAGCGCTTCGAGCGCCTTCGTGTTATTCGACACCACACTGGAAAACAGGTAGATCACCAGTCCAGCGAATAGCATAACAATCACTGCCAAAAACACCTCGGGGCCCAGGGCCGCCGCCTGGTCTATCGTATGGGTTGCGCCGGTCACCGGGTCCATGGGCTATTCCTCCCGGCTCAGCACGACCCGTCCGTGGATTGCCTGCGCGGAGAGAATCACCACCAATGCGACCGTGACACCGTTGTTTATCCATGCGTGCCAATCACCCTCTGGCGAAGCGACAAACCCAAACTCGATCTCCACCAACCACGCGAGAAGGCCGATCGCTGCCGCGACGACGAACGACACATACCGCCGCGGCTCGGCGTTCTCCGGCCAGGCTAGGCGCTCAGTCAACCAAAACGCGACATAGCCCGCCCCACCGCCCAGAACCAGGTATGCCAGTAGTTGTTGAAATGTATTCACACCGTCCACGCCCACCTCCAGAAAAACGAAAAACCCGCTCCACGCTGAGCGGGTGTCTACGAGAGACGTGCGGCTCAGTCTGTGTGAGCGGGTACCAGTTGGTATGCGGCTCAATGCTATTTGTTTCGACAGACTCCGAAGCGCCGGTCAAGGGCTCGTATGATCATGAAAAGCGCCCTGCGAATCACGAGCCAGACATCTCTATCTGTCAACATGAATTATACCATACCAGTTTAGTAATGTCAATACTGTGCAAAATAAGTCTTTCTCATGCCACATCTTCTTCTACCTCGCACAGGCAACCGTAGCCGAGTAGCGCGCGTGCCAGGCATTGCAGTTCGTGTTCACACGGGCAATTCGATTTGTACTGTGTGCGCGCCATGATGGTGAACTTGACGCCATGCTCGCGCGCGTATGTCGCCAATTGCCGCGAGCCAATCATGAGCTCAGTCGCAACAGAGTACAACGAGCGCGTCTTCGCCTGCTCTTCCAGCCAGTCAGGAGGGATCGCCAGTGCGCCGGTGTGCGTCCTCCACCGTGGTGGTTTTTGTCTGCGAATCACGTTACGCAACCCATTGTCGGAGACGCCCAGCTCACGCGCCATTTCGGAGACGGTCAACGCGCGATGCTCCCATAGGAATTGATCAGAAACGGTTATTTTTTGTGTGTGACCACCCATTTTTAATCCTCCTATTCCTAACGCTAACGCTACTAACGCTAATTTGCTATATAGCCCTATAAAGTGCTGTTCTAGGGACTTCCCACATATTACCGTTAGTTGCGTTAGCGTTAGGATTTCGTTAGGGCTTCAACTGCAGCCCGATGACGCATTTACGATTCTTGCCGGAGATCCATTTCTGCTGGCCGGTAAGGATACACTTATTGTTGAGAGACATAGAGAGTCCGCGCATCTGTTTCGCCTCGACGCCGTTCTCCCTGCACCATTCGGAATATGACTTGTACAGCTCATCATTCAGCACCCAGAATGCTGGCGAGACGTCGCAGCACTCATCGATCCATGCCTGGACGAAGTCCAGGCTCGTCCTGTGCTGGTGCGTGAACGCGTCGACGCTCTTTGGCGTTACGAGCCCTGTCGGCGATGAGAACCACCTCGCCGCGCCGACGACTGCCCAGGCCAGAACGGCACGAAGATTGTCATGCGCCTTCATGCGCGCCTTGAGCGCCTTATCCTCCTGGCCCGCGAACGACTTCGGGAACTCGATCACCCGCACACGGTACCAGATCGCGTCGTCGTCCACGTCAGCGTTCACAGGATGATTCGACACGAGCCACACCTTGTACTGCGGCCGGTACGAGAAATGCGTCTTGTGCTTGAACGCGCAGTAGACCTCATTGCCGCCGGTAAGTGCCTTTACCTTGCCGCTGTTGAGCGCCTGGTACTTGTTGGACTCAGACGCGAATACCATCCGTGCGGGCTTGAGCGGCGCGAGGTCGAAGTTGTTCGCGTCGTCACGCTGGCGAGTGAACGTGTTGAAATCGGCCTCGACGCTGAGCGGCTTGGGCAGCAACTCGAGCAGCGTCTCCGTGAACGTGCCCTTTCCGGCGCGTGTCGGCCCGTGGAGATAAAAAAGACACTCCTCGGACGTGTGCCCGGTGAGTGAGTAGCCGATTGCCATTTGAAGGTACGAGAGAATCTCTTGATTCTGTCCGGACACGTCGTATAGGAAGTTTTCCCACATCGTCCAGTCTGCTCCGGGGTCATACTCCACTGGCACACAATAGGTGAACCGTTGGCTCGAGACGTGCGGCATGAGCATGCCTGTGCGCAAATCGATCACGCCGTTGATGCAATTGAGCATATTCGGATCGGCGTCGAATTCGCTTGCCGTGGCGGTCACCAGGCTCATGAGATTCTTCTTCGTGTCAGCGACGTGCCGCGCGCTGGGGCGGCTCGCGTTGATGACCTGTTCGCGAGAGAACTTCACCGCTTCGTTACGTCGGGCCTGCAGCACCTCCACAATGCGTCGGTCTAGTGAGAGCTCGGCGTTCTCAGTCTGCCAGTGCGTGCCGCGCCACTGCAGCCAACCCAGCGCGTCGCTATACAGAAACATGCTGCCGTAGATGTGATAGACGCACTGCGCGTTGCCCTCGTCCGAGGCATCTTCCGTGAGCAGGAACGTCGGTATCGCGTTGGGCGCTACTTTTGGCAGCACCTTGACTTGTCGTGGCTTCTTCATACCCGCGCCCAGCCCGGACTTGATTGTCTTCCAGATGCCGTCGATCCCGCATGCTGGGTCTTGCACGAGGCCAATTGATAGCGCAGAATCGTAAAGGTGCCGCTCCACGTCGTTCTGGTTGAGATCACCAGACGCGACGAGTTGTCCCAAATTGTACGCTGCCCGGTTGAGTTGATCGTTGCGCCTGCCATTGGGAGACTGGATGAGTGCGGAGATCTCGCTGGCAAGAGCGGCCTGGCCGTAGCTGACGCGTTCGGGTGGCGGCAGTCGATCCGTCTTGCTGATATAGTCCAGCAGATCGTTGCCCTCTTCGATGAGATCGATCAGCCATTGCGGAGAATCCGCGAAGGGCATATCTTCCGGCGAAACGAGCCACGAGTAGACGGCTCCGCTCGGGTGTGTGCTCGGTGGCGCGACGACATAGCCGCCATCGCCGCGCAAGTCGAGCCCCGGCAGGCGTTTGACGAAATTAGATACCGTCCCGCCGGGGTGCTTGAAATAGAGGTGCCGGCCGTTGGAGGTCTTCGCGCAGGGCGTCTCTGGCACTCCGTTTCGCGTGAGCTCCGCTTCTCCGTCTGCGCTGTCCACGTCCAGCACGATCACGCCGCTTACTGCGCCGGTCACGATGCCGATATTAGGCCACTGCCACGAGGCGATCTCTGGATCAGTCACGACGCGCTTCTGGAACTCTTCCCACGCACGGGCTGGGCGCTTGTCGCGCGCGCGTAGTGGGATCACCGACAGCCCCAGCGCCACGTACTGGCGCGCGATCTCTTGCATGAGCCCGTTTGGCAGGCTGCCAAGTCGCGCCCAGGCGTAGATTGGTCTCATCTTGTCAATTTCTCTGTCCGTGTGGCCTGCTTTCCTGAGTCTGTCCCGCATGTCTGCGGTGATTAACAAGGGCATGCTTGGCATATTATTCCCCGTGTCGACGTTCTAAAACAGCACTCCGCGCTTCATCTCAATCTCATCAATCAGCCATTCGATCGTAATGTGTCTGCCGTTGACGTCTTCTGTGGCGATCAGCACGTCTTCCTCACGGCGGTGCGCCACGAGCAGGGCTCGTATTCGAAGCGCACCACCGCGCAGCCGAAATGCGATTCCAGCGCGTACTGCCCGAATCGGACGAACCAGCGTTCATGCTGCGACTTGTAGCCGTCGTTGGTGAGCTCGATCGCCCTGGCAATAGTCGTCACGTCTGGGCCTTCCTGACAGCCAGCCAACTGTAGTTCTCGTGATCCCACTCCAACAGCCCCTCGGCGACAAAGTCGCGAATGATCGTGTGCGCCTCGTAGTAGCTGACATCGGCCTGCTTGGCGATATTCACCAGCCGGCTGCGATCTGGCATCGAATCGAGCGCGGCCATCACCCTGGCCCGTTTCTCGTCCCACGGTTGGTCAAACAAGCCATGCTGAAATACCTGGGCGCTCATCACTCCTCCTTCGGCACTCCTCACAGACAATTTCTCTAGACCGGTTAGTAGCCGATAAGTAACGTCATCCATTCTATGCGTCGCCAATACGTCGTCTGCAGTTATGCCATAACGCCGCAACGTATTAGCTTGCATATCTATCGCCCGTTTGGCCTCTAGCAGTTCGACGCGGAGGGAGTCACGCTCACGGAACAACATTACCAACGCCTCGGCTCCATCTGGAATTACCAAATTGCCGGTTTCGTCTAGTGCTGAATAACGTCTACACGCACGACTCACGCAATCTCTGTATATCTGAAGTTCGGCGAGTTCGGCGCGGAGCGCGTCACGTTCGGCTTCCAGTTCAGCGAAACGCTCTCTGCCGGTTTGATTCACTATCGTATTTTCGATAGTGGTGTGGTAATCGTCCTCTGGCTCCACGAATCTCTCTATACCGCACCTCTGGCACCTCTCTATCCAGTAGCCAGACAAGGTATTGCCACGCCACACGCGCTGCCAGTGGTGGTCTTCACATGATACTTTATTGTGTGCCATCACTCCTCCTCAACCCACAAGTCCTGCTTGTGAGTTCATCCCCTGCTCCGCCGCCTAGCCTGTAAGTGGCCTGCGGTGGTTGTGGTGCTTCTATGACCGCTTCGGTCGCGAACGGCGCAGGGGACGTGACTCACGCACTTAGTAATAAGCGTTCCACTTTCGTCGCGAGCTCGTGGGCCCGGTCCGAGGTGATAAACGTGCCGCCAGATGCCGCGGTCAGTCTCTCGAGAAACCGTTGCCCGCCCGCGTAGTCATCCTCCGGGCCCACAAAAACCACGTCGATGCGGCTCTTGAACTGGCGCGCCACGTCGAGCGCCGCCCTTTCGTCGTTGGGCTGTCCGTCAGAGATCACGACGAACTTCACAAGACCGTCGGCGACTTGCACGAACCGCAGCGCGCCGGCGAGATCCGTACCGCCAGACTCGAACGGCGGCACACCGCCCGGCGCGAAGTGGGCGCGATCCGAGAAGGCGACAACAGCAACCTTCCCAGGGAGGGCCCGCTGCAATCGCGCCAATTCGTCACACGCCACGGAGTACCGCTGCTGCCCAGCCGCGGCGTCACGTGCGCCCATGCTGCCCGAAACGTCGACGAGTATGATCACGTCGGCGCTCATGAAACTTTCCGCGATCGACGTATTGCTCTTCGTCGCGATGTCACTGAGACTCCCCGGTACGATTTGCGTATTCATATCCACCTCGCCACAAACTTATCTGCGCCCATCGGCCAGCTCGATACCATCACCCGACCCTGTTCGTCGACGATGTCCTGCCATGCCTTGATGTCTGATACGACGAACCGGCCCAGCGATTCGGCGCCCATGCACAGGATATAACCGCACAACAACGGCGCGCGGTAACCGCTCACGTCAGCAGGCTTAGACGCCGCTTTGAGCGTGCGCTCCAGCGTCAGTCCCGCGTCGTACTTGCGGCGAGTGAGCTCATTGGATAGCACCTCATATGCGTGTTGGATTTCGATAAACCGCTCTTTCGCGTCTGGCTCCTGGCACACGTCGGGGTGCCACTGGCGCGCCATGCGGCGGTATGCGGATTTGATCTCCTCGACCAGCGCTGATTGCGGCACGGCAAGCGCGCCGTACAACGAGTTTGCCTTGCGCGAGGGCGCATCCGCGTCGAACCATTTTAGTAGGACACGCTCAGGGAATACGACGTTCCAGTCGCCGTCGACCCAGCCGAAAGCCGTCAACTCGCCGCTGTACCGTTCCTTCGTGCGGCCCAGGTACTCGACTTTCAGCAGGCGCGTCGTTGGTGCGTTAGAGTTCAGGATGAGCGGCATTTGCACGTTGACGTTGAGATAGTCCTTCGCCAGCTTGACAAGGCTCGCGCCGTACATTGGATCGACAACCCACGCCTTGTTAGCTTTGTCCCACCGTCTTTTGTCCGGCGGAACGTTCGCCTTGAGCGCATTGACCATCGCCGCGTCGTAGTCGCTCAGGAAAAGCAGTGAACCGCCCTCACGTCTCAATTCAGCGTGTGCCACGTCACACCTCCTTGCCACGGCATAACTGCCAGTATTCGCACCACGTCTCGCTGCATTTCCACCCTGTCGGATTGCAGGGGAAGTGTCCCCCCTCAATGGCGAGCCACACCGTGCGTACCATTTCGAGCAGCCAGAAGACGTTGCCGAAAGTGAACTTCGACTCGATAAACTGGACTTGTGGCGTCTTCGTTTTGACGATCACGAGGTGCCGGAATCTCAGCTCGTGCCGGTGGTCACCGGCCTGCATTAATGCGGCGAGGTAAAATAGCGGCTGCGTCTCCGAGCGTGCTTTGTCAGCGCCCCACGTTTTAGAGCTCGTCTTGACGTCTAGCGGCACGCCGTCGTCGCACATCACGTCGATGAAGCCGATAATCGGCACTGGCACATCGGGCACTCTTAGCTCGATGCGCTGCTCGATGCGCGCGCCGGTCTCGCCCTGCTCCGGAGCGATCTTGTCGACGGCCGCGATCACCTCGGGCGACGTTAACAACCGCACGCCCTCGTTGTGCAGGCTTTCAGGCGTCTCGTTTCCCCAGGCGATGCCGGCATTCTTCTCGATCTGACTGGTCCACTTGTCAGACCACTGCTCGATCATCGGCAGCGATCTGTCGCGGAGACGCGTCTCGATCGCGTCGTGTATCGCCGAACCGAATACCAGTGCCGTCGCCGTCGGCACTTGCACTTTGTCGATGTACCGGTACTGCCAGCTCCGCGGACACATAAGCCACGTGCTGATCGACGAGTATGAGAGGTGTTCAAGCTCCATGAGAGTCTCCATTCAACTTCTCAGCGACGCGCTCCACGTCCTCACTTGTGGCTGGAATCGAGCCGCCATTCGCGGCTAGCACCGCGTCAGCGCCGTGCGTGTTGAGAAGCGCCTGCAGCGTCGCCGTTTGCCGCGAGGCGCTAACGATTTCGGTGAATGATCCCTCGATCACGTCGCCGTTCGGCGTGATGTCCGCGCCGTATTCGTCAGCGCGTTTCAGCCCACCAAGCACATCAGGAAAGACAACGTCCGCGCAGAAACCGACTGCTCGCCATCGCAGCATATTCGCCGGGTACGTCGTCCACGCGCCGTCCGGTTTCACGAGTCCCGCGCGCTTGGCGTCGTCCATTGAGAATTCGACAGTATACTCGAAGCCGTTGGTGCGCTTCATCCACACGCGACAAGCCTGTGGGTTGTTCTTGTCGTCTTTGATGTCTTCGATCCTGAGGCCAGCACATAGAGGCGAGCCTTGAATCAAAGCCAGCGCGCCCATTGGAACGAGCGCGGGCTTGCCCTGAATGCTCTTGATGAATTCAAACGAGGTCGCCAGGCCAAGACCAAGCTCGTGGCCCTTAATCATAATCGCCATTGCCTGCTCCGGGTTGGCGACGCCGAAGAACCGACTGGCGTGCATCGCCGGGGCCATTGCCTGAATCATGCCCCACGTGGACGGCGTTATTTCATGCCGCTCTTGAATCATCAACTCGTTGTTGCTGCTCATTGTTCGTAGATTCCCTTCTCATGGGTGATAAGAATACGCCTTGTGGTAAGCCCAATGCTTTACGAATGCGCCTCGTAATGCCTTCGCCGATGCCGGGCATATCCCAGCCGTCTGGGTCGTAATCTGTGAGCGCGCACAATGCCATGTACGCGCACTCGTTGAGCGGAAATGCCGCGTTGATCGTATCTAGCCGGTCCACCCCGATGCCTGGCAGCGACGCGATAATACTCTCCGAGTCGCTGAGTAGATGCGACACGCGCTGCGGCGGCACGCGCACCACGTCGCGCCTGCGGTTGGCAAGCCGCGTGATCGACGCCTCCAGATCGTGATCGCTCGCCGCATGGATTACGCCAACGCCCATTTCTTGAATCGTCAGGAGCGATCCCTGCACCGAGCTCCAGTCCCATCCCGTTATGCGGCCCGTAATAACCTTTCCGTCTGAGCCGCGCAGAAATGGGCCGGTGATGAGTACGTATGCCCAGGCGCTTTGCTCCCTCAGGGCGGCGCACTGGTGGAAAATCCTGTCGTCGCGCAGCGAGTTCAGGAAGTCGTCGGGCGTCTTGCGTTCCACGCACACCATTGCGTCGTCGTCGCACGCGACCCAGACGTCGCCCGCGGGCAGCATGGTGACGGCGACCGGCGTGCCGCCGAAAGTCAATTTCTGTACCCAGTCCGGTTCGCGCGAGTCAATCAGTATGCTCTTCATGGCACTCCTCGATGGGCCCGGCGAGAATGCACGAGCCGGTCAGAATGATCTTGCGCGGTGGGTAACCGTACTTGCGCCGGAAGCTCCCCGCGACGTCAGGGTGTCCTGACGTGTAGCCCTGATACCATTCTTTGCCGCGTTCTTGCAGTTCGATTTCGCTCATGGTATACTGTCCTGTGAGATAGAGCGTCTCTGTGAGCCGCGGTGAGGCGACCCACAGAGACCTTTTTGTTGTTAGAGCTCCGCGGTTTGTATGCAGTCCTCTAGCAGCGCGTCAGCCGCGACGAGGTCGCGCTCCATTGCGGTCTTCAACGCGACGATGAACGGCAGGCCCGCCGCTTCGGGCACATACGTCTTGACCATTTCCGTTGCTGCATCCAGGTTGTCCACGTCTGTGATGTATGATTCGCGTCTCTCCATGCTTACCTCAGCAATTCCGCGACTTCGGGCGAATCGACGGTGAAATACTTGTTGACCAACGGCTGCGATGCGAGAATGCCGGCGACCTTTGCCTTGTCCTTGCCCGCGATCTGGACGAGTCCCGGCAAGAACTTTAACGCTACGTCGCGCTCTCCATTCGTCGGCGCGGTATCCGTACTCGGCGTGTCTTCCTCCTTGTTGTACCGTGCCGCGCGCGCCGCTTCCGCGGCCTCTTCCGAGTCGTACACCGCCAGGAACTTCGGCATGGTATTCGACTTCTCGATGCCGTCCTTGTTCGTGTACGTGCGGCCAGTGGGCTCCATCACGTAGTGCACCCATTTGTTTTCGAGCTCTCGCGCGCTACTCAGCCCGAGTGACTTGATCGACGCCAGCGTGACTTTCACCCAATCGGCGCTCTCCGCGAGAGCCCGGCGCTCCGTCAGGTATTGTGCCCTAGACGTCGTGAGTGGGGTGATCATGATTTTGATCTGCGTGCGACGGTCTTCCGGCTTGTGCACAGTGGGATCGAAAAGTATGGCGCCCTCGCCCTTGCGAAGCACGCAATAGAAGATGTCGAAGTTCACTTTGCCGAAATACGTACTCGGCGCTAATTCCGCGTTGTCTACACTGTCCCATACGTCCTGGTCTATCATTGTCTGTAGCCCTCCTCGTTGTACTGTGGCTCGCCATCCTCCGACTTGATGGTCTCGAGCTGATTCCTAACAATCTTCCGTAAACTCGCCATTACGTCTTCAACCGTCTGATCCGCGTTCACCTCGGCTGTCAGGATGAACTCGGCGTTGCCGTGCCGCTCGACCGGCATTTTTCGTCCGAACGTCACGGTGCGGACTTTCACCTCACTGCCCATACTCACTCCTTCCTCATAAATACACAGTCAATAAACAGTATTGCGATCACACCCAGCAGCGCGCACAGCGCACTACCGAGCACAAGACGCCTGTTTTGCATCTCGCCGGATGTGCCGGTATCCGACGGCGCGAGAGAACTCGCAGACGGCGCGCTGTGCACGTCCCACCTGGCGCATCGCGTCGAGCATGTTCTTGTCGATGAGCGCCGCCACCGCGCGGTCCTCATCGGGCAAAAGGCGCACAAGCTCTCGAGTCTTGGCCAGATAGCAGCGTGTCCCGCCGATGAGGAACAGTGACGTCTCAAATAGCATTGTGGTTTGTGATTCTTTCATCGTATGTCTCCAGTCCAGCGGGCGGGACAATGGCGCGTTTTGGGAGGATGTTCGGACTGTGAGACGTGCGCGCATTATCCCGCCTGCTCGACCGGAGACGCCGGTCGAGGTGCCGCATCAATTTGTCATGCCGAATTCGGCGGTGTCACCTCCCCGCGATTGCCATGACCAGCATCACGCCCAGCGCGAACGCCAGGCCCGTCATCGCCGCCCAGATAACCCGCTCGATAAGATCAGTCATCACGCTCTCCTATTCCGCCAACAACGCGAACGCTGCATCCACCGCGACATCCGACGGCCACGCCAGCGCCGCTTTGATCTTGCCTACGAGCTCGCCGTTCGGCACCATCGTTCCGCTCTCGATATACGAGATCGTGGCGTGACTCACGCCCACTGCCCGGCCGAGCTCTATCTGGCTCATCCCCCGCAGGGTCCTGATTGTCTTGATCTGCTGTCCAATCTTACTCATTGACATGGCCGTCCCTACTCTCCGTCAGATTCAGGTATAAACAAAAACGGTCTTACAACCTGACTATATTATACCCTACAAATCGTAAGAAGTCAATAGCTCAAACCTTAAAAAATGTGAGATAATATATTACAGGGAGGAAGTATGACTGGAGAGATCGGAAAGAAATTACGCAGAGCGCGGAAAGCGGCTGACCTGTCCCAGGGTGAAGTAGCGGCCAGGCTGGGTCTGACCACAGAGGGCTATGGACACATGGAGCGCGGCATCGGCGCCCGCACCGTGCGGCTCACCCACGCCGTCCTGCACCGCGCGCTGAACCAGGCGCTGAAGTGGACGCTCGTTCCCCGCAACCCCGCCGCCGCCGTGGACAAGCCGAAGGCGCAGCGCGCCGAGATGCGCGTCTGGACTGTCGAGCAGGCCCAGGCATTCCTGGCCGCGATCCGCGACCATCGGCTCTACGCGCTCTACCACCTGGCCATCACCACCGGCCTGCGCCGCGGCGAGCTCCTCGGGTTGAAATGGAGCGACCTCGACGGCGATCGGCTCAGCGTCCAGCGCCAGCTCCAGCGCGTGCCCGGCGCCGGACTGACACTCAGCGAGCCCAAGACAGCCCGCGGCCGCCGCTCCGTCACCCTGGCGCGGGTCGACCTGGCCGCCCTGCGCGAACGCCGCGAGACCCAGCAGCGCGAGCGGCTCTTTGCCGGCGATGCCTGGCAGGACAGCGGCCTCATCTTCACCACGCCGAAAGGCACGCCCTGCGACCCCGACAACGCCGGGCACACCTTCCGCACCCTGACCCTTGCCGTCGGTTTGCCGCCGCTCCGTTTTCACGACCTGCGCCACACCGCCGCGACCATCATGCTCACCCGGGGCGTGCACCCCAAGGTCGTGCAGGAGCGCCTCGGCCACGCCTCCATCGAGCTCACCATGGATACCTACTCCCACGTCGTGGCCAACATGCAGGCCCACGCCGCCGCGCAGATCGACGCGCTGTTTGAACAATAAAAAAGCCGGCCTCGTGGACCGGCTTGTGTAAGTGTGGGGCGGTTGTGGTTAGCCGATTTGCCAATATTTGACTACGCCGCTGCTCTCGTTCAGACGAGACTCGATATCGCGTCGTGTGGTGATCTCGATAACTTCGTTGCCGTCGTCGTCGAAGCCCAGCGGGTCGTTCTGCTCCAACAGATGCAGGACGGTCAGCAATGCGCCGCTGTCGGGCCGGCACAGCACCTGATACCGCCGCAATTCCAGTTCGCTGTCTGGAACATACCCAGGATGATACAGCCGCTGGTTAGTCAACTTCAGCGCGTCGTCCCACTGGAGCTGGTTCCAGTCTGCGTCTGGCAAATACTCATCCATGATCCGCGCCGCCTCCGGCGACCCGACCGCGCCCAACAGCTCCTCGATTTTCCGTAGTCTGCCGATCCTGCTCATCATGCCCTCCCTAACTGTTGTTGATATGTCTCCAAACGGCTTGAAATATTCGATCTGTTCCTGCGTCAGCCACACCGTCACGGCTTTCAGGTTCTCGCCGTACAGGGGCGGTCTGCCCGCCCCCTCTCGTTTGCCTCCGCGTGTCATGCTAGCCACCCCATGCGCCGCAACCATCTGTCATGTTGTATTGTGGAAATTAGCTGCTTCACATAACCCTCGGTCGCTGGTATGTAGTACGAGTTCCCATCTGGCGCTGTTACCAGTTCGCCGCCAACCTTCCATCCTAGCCTGTTGATTTCAAGATTCAGGACGTCAACCACTTCTATTGTAGTGATGTCTCTGCCTGCTATCTCCTGTACCATTTTGAAGTCTTCGTTGCTGATTCTCATTTGTTTACCCTCTCTATTCTATACTATGATTATAGCATAGATATTCAATTGTGTAAAGGGGTCAAACCTTAATATCCTTGCAAAAAATCAACGACTTTTCGATAGAAATAGAAAAGCCCCTGTGTCGCAGGGGCTTTCGTGTTGAGCTGTGCGTTAAGTCGAGTTACTCAAACAGTGAGCCAACCCGACGCGCCATAATAGCGCCAATTGCTGTGCCGAGCGCATAAGCTGGTATCACTTCTGGCGATATGACTACATGGCGCACTAGATAGCACCACAGCAGGCTCGTTGCCCCTGCCCAGCCAAACAGAAACCACTCTGTCCTAGTCTTGATAAGCAGTTTGGTTTGTATCCCGGTCATAGTTAACCACACGGCCCCAAACATAAATGCTATAACGTATTTCTCTACTATCTCCTCCTATGTCGTAATTATCACTATGTTTAATTAGTCCGGGGCTAATTATCGTTTAGGCAAGCCCCGCCTGCGTCACAGACGGGGCCGGATGCTCCTCGTGCTCGTGGCACGTGAGCGCTGCGATTATAGCTATGTTCTATTCGCTCGGTGCAAATTATACTTTCACCGTCATTTCGTTAATACGAGTAGACTTCGCCGCGCATTTCGTTTGTCGACGGGCTGAACCATATTTTCACCCCGGCCAGATCCCCTGGTGGATACGCCTTCAGGTCTTCGTATCCGCCAGGGTCGTCTTCGCTAATGTCCACCGTGCGGTCTCGGAACGAGCCGACGGTAGCGGCGTACTTGGTAAACTTCTCGACCCGACCGTTCGACACCTGTACCCTGGTGTGGGGTATGAGGTTGCACTTATGGCGATGTCCCGTCAGGTATAGGTCGCAGTCATAGTAGGAAAAGACTCGCTGCTCGTTCAGGACATCCGCACCCTTGAGCCGACCACCGCCGAATCCATGCTCCGCAAAAATGATTAGCGTGGAGGTATGTCCAGACCTGTTGACGCGTAGCACGATGAAGCCGCCGTAGCCAACCCCCAGCTGGGTCCTGATGCCGCCCATGTCCTTCAGTGCTTCGAGGATATTGCCGTATACGTTACGCTCAGTGTGCCGGAATATCTGCGCCTCGTGGTTGCCACTCAGCACACCAATGCACTTGTGGGCGATTGGCGCGAAGAGCTCTAGGAAGTGCCGAATCTGCTCCCTGGCCAAATCGTCCTTGCCGTGAACCCATGGGGCGAGGTCTGATTCTTTGTGGCGGGGATCGCTGCGGTTAATGAACTCGCACATATCCCCGCCAGCAAGCCAATACCGATTTTTGTCGGCAGCGATTTCGCTAATGATTCGCTTCAGCATATCCTCGCGGCAGTGTATTGTTCCGATGTGTGTGTCAAACAGCGGATAGATGCAGATCCACTCACTGCGACTGGTGACATCCAGGCGACGCTCAATGTACCTCATCGCTTCTCCTGATCCACTGGTCAGGCTCCAACGTAGTGCTGCATGTGTCAGGAGCTTCAACAGTGTTGGGATTCAATTCTGCTCCACAACTGGGGCACAGGTAGCTGTTACAGGCGGGACACCGCACCGTCGTTCCGCACTCAGGACATCTCACCATAAAATGGCGACGATGTTGCCCCAGTCTCCGACTTCGCAGTAGACGATGCCCAGCGCGAATCCCTGGACGCGGTACGGCCCAGCGTCGAACTCGTCCGTGACGGGGCAGCCCATGCCGTTCGCCCTGGCGTACGCCTGCAAAGCGGCAGTCGGGTTCAGCGCGACGCCCCAGGCGGGGTAGGCGAGATTCCACGCGGCGTTCCGAATGTCCTGCTCCGTGGGGTCATCGGGTATCGGCGGCGGCTCCGGCTCAACGTCGCCCGCTTTCGTCACGAGCTGCCATTCCACAAGGAAGCTGTGATGGTAGAGCGTGTTGCCCGGCGGCTCGTCGGGGTGCGCGGTGTGGATGTTCTGCACGAGGTCTGATTCGAATTCGTCGTCGTCGACCATCGCCTCAACGACCTGGCCCTTCCACAACGGGATATTGCCCATTGGTTCCGCTGGATACGGTTTCTCAAGCGGGATCTGTACTTCGTTGTCGTCTCCCCAAAACGCCAGCGCAATCGCGTCACGCGCTGGCTGCCCATCGCGCAGGACGTTGACGAACAGGTTGTGGTTGCCGTTGTTCTCCGCGCCGGTCAGGTGGTGAATGCGCGTGATCTTCCAGTAGGTCTCACCGGGATCCACCGGTGCTGGTACGACGACAACACCATACTGCGCTGCGTCATTCACGACTTCTGGTTCTGGCAAAGGCTCCTCCTCTTCTGGCGGCTCTGGTTCTGGTATCGGCTCTGGTACTGGTTCCGGCGTTGTGCCGTCAAATGTCAGCACTTCACCCCACGCGCCGACGGCGTTGTCTTTCATCCGCGCCAGCGTTAGCGTATGATTCTCCGTACCGCCCAGCCAGCAATCGGTTCCCCATCCGCCGGTTGTGTTGTAGAGCAACCAATGGCAGTAGGCGAAGTAGTTCGGCACCGTCCCCAGGGCGCGGTATGTTTGTTCAACGAGATCGGCGTGGAGGGTGTGGTGCGTCTTGCAGTAGCGACCATCGTCGCCGCGCGTCATCGTCGGCCCGCCTTCGGTGGTGATGAGCGGCACTTCCGTCAGGCCCAGTTCTTGCAGATGCGCCTGAAACACCATGTAGGCGTTGAAGCATGTGTCATCGTCCCAGATGGTGTCGCCGGGGTTCTTATCTCTGGCGCGTTGGATGTTGATTGCTTCCATCGGCCGGTTGTCCCATGCCCACGGCGGCGCGGCGTTGTACTCCTCTATGGTTAGCGTCTTGCCCGTCTGGTTCACATCGTCATAGGGGTAGTCAATGGGGTGGTTGATGTGGTAGTTGTGCATCGACACCCAGCCGCCGGCGCCCAGTATGTTCGGGTTCTTGTCGTGAATGAGCTTCAGGAAGTTGACCTTCGTCGGCGGTATCTCGTTCCCGTGTTCGTCGATCCGCATCTGTCCGAAAGCGCCCGAAGCCAGCGCGAATGTTCCCGGCAGCCCGCCCGCTTCCAACACCTTCGGCGCGTATTGCACATAAGCGTTGACGGCGCGGTAGAGCCAGTCCCTTGGCTGCTCGTAGCCCCACTCGATGGGTAGGTCCGGCTCGTTGCACAGCTCGAAATACGTGCGGAATCCCAGCGCGTCGGCGATTCTGCGAATGGCGTCTTCCTCGCGCGGCCCACAGTTTCCCGGGGTTCCGATATAGAAGCGGATCACTGGTATGATGCCGAACTCGTGCCAGCAGGCGCGGTAGACGTTCATGCCGGACGCGCCGCCGTCATCGACAAACTTAATCCAGCCGATGCCCATCTCGCGACAGATCGCCAGGCGTTCGCGCCAGTGAGCCTCTTCGGGATAGCACGAAGCGCTCCAGTGCATGCCGCGTTTGCTTCTATTCGTTGGTACCGGGAAGTCCTGTAGATTCATCCTTCACCTTTGGCCATTCTTTGTATAGGTGCAATCCGTGTCCGTTCGCGTGTACCATGACATCGCCGTCGGCCCAGCCAAAGCGCCGCACGTCCGGCCCCTCACCCATGCAGAAATAGTAATCGTTCTTCGGCAATCTGTTAGACTCAACAAGACGTGCCAGCATGAGCGCCTCCGGGCCAGGTTCCGCTCTGCCGTACCACTCCCGCGCTATGCGCTCATTGTCGTGGTGGTGTTGCCAGATACGGCAACTGAGACTCATGGCGACGGCCATCATGCCAATAGGCCCCATGCCGCCAGCCTCGCCCTGTATGATCTGCGCTAACAATATCGTATCCATCAGCCTCCTCGCGCGGCCTTCGTCATGGCACCACGCTCTCCAGTGTGACCACAGTCGTCACCGTACTCGTCAACTCCATCATTGTCGCGATCTCAGACTCCAGCGTCAGCGTTGTCGCGATGCCGGAGACCAGCGATATCAGCGTCGTGATAGCCGATGTCAATTCCGCTAGAATTGTCATGGTATCGGACTCTCCAATTCTACGATGACCTGTGGCACGGTGCATGCGTCGGTGCTGTCACTGGCAACGTCGGTGTAATCAGAGTTGCCATTATCATTCACCGCGCAGACGCGATAGTAGTACTCCGTACCGCAGCTGAGGTTGGCGTCTGAGTAGCTCGCCTCATCCGCGTCGGCAGTAGCGATGTGCGCCCAGAGCGTTGTTCCGTTGGGACTGCGTTCAATACGGAAGCCCGTCTCGTCATCGCTGTTGTCCGTCCACGCCAAGTCAATCGCTGTCTGCGAGACTGCCGTCGCGGTCAGGTCGCTTGGCGCGGTTGGGGCAGGGTACCATGATTCCGCTGTGACGTGTCCGTGCGTCGCTCGTGCTACGCCGTCATAGGTCATGTCTTCGTGACCTCTGTTGCCGTATCCGTTACGGTGAACGTGGCTACAGTATTGCCATCGCTATCTTTGATTGTCTCAATACCGCCCGTTTTGTCGAAGTGATACTGCCCGGTGACCAGAGCGTTGAGAATCTGGCCGATTGTCCCAGTCCCCGTCAGACCGCTCGCAGGCAGATTCCACACGTCACCAGCACTGAGCACAGTCGCAATCGGAGGAGTAATGGGTAGCGCATCGGCCCACAAATCCATGCCGCCCAAATCTAGCTTATAGCCAGCCGGATACAGCACGGCCATATCGTCAAAATAGACATACGCATCTGAGCCAGTCGCGTCTGTCATGGTCGAAAGCGTGACGGTGATCTGCCCGTATGCCGTGGTCGGCGCGAACGTCACGGACAGCAGTTGCCAATCAGTGCCTGCCACTGCTTCTGCGTAGACCTCGGTCCCGTTGTCATAGTCGATTGTAAGTCTGGGCTTCTGATGTGTTCCTGCATAGTATGTAGCGTTGTTGATTTTGCACCAGACTGCAACCGTCATGGTTTTGGTAGCTATGTTGCCAGTCGGTGTTTTGAACGACCATTCGAGCCGATTCGTGCTGCTGCTCGATTCGAACCGAATCGCGAATTTGCCGGTGCCTACTGTGTGAACTGTTGTGTCTGTTAGTCCGCTGCCTGTGGAGACGATGTTACCGTATTTCAGATAATTTCTGTGGTCGTTTGCCGTGCCGTTGTATGTTGAAAATGACAGCTTGCTGCCATTCATTGAAGCTGATATGTTGGACAGACTTAGTGTCAGTATCCCCGCTGCATTTACTAACTGCATATCAATATAGGCGTATGGTTGCAGCAGGATATCGGTTGTATTGGCAATAGTCGGGCCGAAGATGAATCCAGACAGCAACGCGTTTACCGATGGATATGGCCCGATTTCTAATCCCCAATCACAATTATCGATAGAGTTTCCGCTTATATCCACTGGGTTCAATAGAGTGTGTATGTATACCGCACCATAATTGCCATACATGCCCCAAAATGTGTTGTTCTTGAAAATCGTGTTGATGCCGCCGATTGATATGGCTCCTTGCGAGCGTGCATTCTCGAAAATGTTATTCTGGATGTCCAGTTGTAACTTTGCGTCTGCGTTATACAAATACCCTAAATAGCCACTTGAACCGTGATGCAGGTCGAGACAGCGGCAGTTGTGCATTTTCAACACGCCTGATGTGTAATTGCTGTATGTGAGCGCCCCGAGCGGCCCAACGCCGACGTGACCAAAGAAGTTGACTGCTTCTATCACCAGACCAAGCTCTGATATTCTGCCGTTCATTCCGTAGCTTAACGACGCGCCATCTACGTACAGCGCTGAGTGTTCTATGAGTGGCCCACCGGAGAGAACATTAGCTGATACGTCCAATGCCGGACGGGAATACGTGTGGTCAAGAAACGTCATGTACACGTGGCGGCCACTAACGCCGCTGAGAACAAAGTTGGTATCTATATCATACAAATACAACTGCGGAGTAGTCGTGGCATTTTGCAGCTTTATGCCAAATTCGCTGCCGTCCAACATAACCACCTGTCCACCTGCCGCCCTGGCATAATCGATGTTTTCGGTCAGCGTGATTGTTTTGTCTGAGATTGTGTCAATCACGAACGTCTTTGATGTCGTAACTGTTCGCGCAAATCGACCGATGCCAATTCGGTCTCCCGCTGACCAACCAGTTGCATCGGTGGTTGTAATTGTTTTCTGCCCATTGCTTGCGTTGCTGGCCAATGTGGTATTCATAACCGCGGGATGGTCACCGTAAAAAAACAGGCTCCATCGACCATACCAATTGTGCATGCCAGAGATTTCATTATTGCGAATTCCAGACGTAGACAATGTAAAATTGATTGATGCTGGATTTGCGGCCTTTATCGGGTGGGTGGCTGTTCCAACTCGGAACCCACCGTGCTGGCTAACCAGCATATAACCATCCGTCACCGTCATTGTATATGGAGCGGCAGCGGGATTCTGCCACACCAAGCCGCAAACATTGTCTACGTCTGGCGTTTCTGATCTGCATATCGCAATCGCTGTGGGCAATGTGGTCGCGCCGGTGCCTAATATGCCTGTGAACTCCGCTGTTTTGTCTACTGTTACTGGGTCCTTCACGATCATCGCGTCACCATCTGAGTGGGACACCGCATTATCGAACCATGCGACATAGAACGGATTCGTCCCGTCAGATGTCATTAGCCTGAATGTTGTTCCTGTCGCGGAGGATATGACGAATCTCCACGTATTAGCGTCAGTTGTCACTGCGTATGGGAATGTGCCGCCCTCAAACGGAACAATCCAGAAGCCGCGATGGTACGTATCTGACGCGAATAATATTTCAGCAGGGGTTAGCGTTACCGTTGCGCGATCTACCCACGAGCCGGTATTTTCCTGCAACGTGACGGTGATGGATTTGGTCTGTGTAACTGCCTCTGATAAAATAGCCAACACAATGCCCCGACAATTTCCAGCATTCGCAAACGTCACGGGGATGGTTCGCGCGGATGTCAGGGCAAGGGTCGTGCCGTGCATCATGCCCATATTGTATGCTTCTGCGCGATAGAATCCGTTGACCGTTGCTAATCCACCATCATACGCGGGATTCGCGCTGTCAGACACAATAACAGCCATGTTATCCCACCCTACTCAGCACTGACTTGCACTCCGCGATTACCCGCTCCAACTCAGCCCGTTCTCGTGAGTAGTCCATCATGGGATAATTCTCCCTCGCCCATGCCAAAAGCTCATCATCCGTTGGGCCTGTTGGCAGTTTATCGAGCCTTTCCTGCGCCTCTTTCAATTCCTTTTCGGCCTCGCTGAGACTCACCACACTGGCTTTTCGTGCTACGGCGTTGTAGTCTATCACCACGTCTGCGTCTGCGGTTTTGATAATGACCCGCTCCGTGATAACTGGCTTCACCACAATCGGCTCTTTCACAAGTTCAGCCATGTCGCCTCCTACTTGTACGCATCGTAGACGACGAAATTCACCGTCTCACCGTAGAATTTGCCGTCGATACCAGCCGCGCCCAACTCCACGTAGGCCTGCAACGCGTACACCCCCGCCGCCGGGAAATCGCCCGCGCCGGACGTGTACGTCAGCACGCCGTCTTCCGCATCTCCGTAGACCGTCGCCGTCCACGACACGGCGGCTCCAGACGGTTGTCTGACGTTCAATGTGCGTTTCGTCGCCGTGGTCAAGTCAATGCCGGTTGAGACTCGAAACACGACCTTGATGTCACCGACGTAGATTTTGTTTGCCATCAGGACTCCTCCATCATACCCATGACGCGCCGCCTGATCCGTCTGCCGTCAATACTTGCCCGACTGTCGCGCTGCTAGACCCGAGTCTAGCTCGGTCTTTGTCGGCGCATCGTAGGTCGCCAGCTCCGCTGCGATGATATCGGCGAGACGTGTATCGAACTCGAATGTCGCGGGTTCCCACTCGTCGCCTGCCGCGTCGTTCGCAAGAAGTGTGATGTACGTGCCGTTCGTCTCAGCCTGCGACGGCAGCCACTTCACCAGCCCGGCACCGTCACTCGTCGGCGGCGTGGCGACGTTTGCCTGCCCGCCGCCGTCGATGTCGACCTTGAAATCTGTTTCGGCAATTGTCGGGTTGGCGATTCTCGCACCGCTTTTGAACAGGCTGAAATGCACCTCCTGCCCCGCTACGTTTTTTCTGAGCATGGCCGACTCCTCTCAATCACGCTAGTCTGTAGTCGCGGCGCGGTGACATCACCCGTGTAGATTTTATTTGCCATCGCGCACTTCACCCTCCAAACAAAGCAATATCGCTTCTGTAAGGTCATTCATGGAAGTCTTGCCCACAGCCGCCTTCTCCCGAAACGCCGCAATCGCGGCACTGCGCGCCTCACGATCAACCTTCGCCGCCGCATCCACTTGCTCGATGCGCTCTTGCTGGGATGGTTTGGCAATGCCCTTCAGACCCGCCTGCAACGTTTTGACCTCGGCTTCAGTCAACGCGCGCGGCCGTGGATGCACGATCACGTACCCGTCACCTGTGGTGCATTCCAGTCCTGCGACTCCTGCCAACAGCGCGACTTCATCGGCCATCCAGAATCCCTTTACCTCGAACTTGAGATCGTTCATTCTCCGCACCCTCTACAGGCAAGCGATTGCGCTGATACGGCCGTTATACGAGATCGTCGCGCCATCGCTCCATCCCTTCTTGACCCTGATCGTGAACGTGGTCGTATCTATAATCTGCACGGCATAATTGATTGCCCAGGCGTAAAAATAGTCATTCGACTCATGCACGTTCACGAACACCTCAGTAGGCGACGAGCTCCCGTTATACAGCTCGAAGTAGACGTTCATTACTGTCGCTTTGTTTGAACACGCCGCCCCAGACGCGGCTATCAGCACGTTCCTAATCTCACCATCCTCGACCGCGACAGTGACCGCAATATCCGTAGCCGTATAGCTCGTGCTGGTCGTAGACCCGCCGCCAGCGTCGGTATAGATCTGCGCGTTTGCGCTCCACTCCGCGCCCCCCGCACCATCTGCCCTGAGCATTTGACCGTTCCCTGCTCCGCCGCTTCCGAACTGGTCCGCGTCGAAATCTTCGAGGTTCGCACCGTAAGGCGTGAGCATACGGCTGAGGAATGCGTCGCTGATCTCCTCGTTGGTTATCGCGTCACCGCTAATCGTCACCGTCGTGTTCGGCGAGCTATAACTTGCCGAAACGATACAACCGAACTTTACCGTGGAATCCTGCGTCCACTTGACAAACATGCCAGGCTCATAACGACCCGTAACGTCACCCGTGACGGTAAACGTCGTCGCGCTGGCGTACGTCCACGTATTCGCGCCGGCACGAAGCCACCCGTCCTGCGGCTCGCCACTTGGCATGGACATGCGGCGATCGACACGCATTTCCAACCGCTTCACTGCCGAAATTACGTCGCTCATTCCTCGACTATGTCCTTTACTGGCACGATGTCCATGTCCACTTGAATCTCCTCGGGCTCGCCTGCGCTCGACTTGGTCACCGTCACGGCTCTAATCCTGCACGTGAAATACTTTTCGTAGTACGCAGTAATGGCGTCTCCGAATCGCCAGTCGCGGCCATAACGCTGAGTTTGAGACTCCTTCAACTTGAACGTGAACGTCTCTATCGGCCGCCGTGCCTCTAATTCATCCAGAGCCTCCTCTCCTAACACATCGTACACGAGCTCACCGCCGCAATCTAAGATACCGATTCTATGAGAATACACACTCAGGGTGTTATACGCTCCGACTGCCCTGTCATAACACGATCTGGACGCATATGCTGGAAACCATTCGCCATTGAACAACCGCTCGCCATCTGCACCACCCACCGCATATATCACGGCTCTCGATTCGATTGCGTCCCACACGTGATCGGCCTCACCCATGGTGCCATTCTCTTCGGTGACCAGAATCGGATTGTAGCCTCCGGGCCACGACCTGTCCTGTCCTATCTGGTTTACATACGTTCTGAACTCGTATTTCGCCTCAGAGAGAGCCACCACGTGCCACAGTATTGTCACGCCGCGATTCGAGGAAACGGCCGCCCAGGATGTAACCTCATCGGCTATGCTTCTCGCTTTAATGTACTTCTTGAACGATACACCTTTGTGCGCGTCTGCCGCTACGCCGAAATACGCGCTCGGTATGTAAGGCTTGCTGTCGTTATATTGGATGTTCTCCTTGACGATCGCTTTCATCGCATCGTCGGCGTGATCTTCCACTGGAAATCCGACGTAATAATTCGGCGATGGATTGGCTTTGGGAGCACGGTCCACCAGTATCGAGTTTCCGTTCGCGCCAATCAGTTCATATCGGTGCGCGCCGTCCGACGTCGCGTAACGACGAACGTACCGTATCAGGTACACATCCTCAAGCGCCAGCGTTCCGCCGTCTGGTTGCCGCCAAATCGCAATTTTGTTGTCGGGCCTCAGATAGCTCGGGTCAAACGTTCCCGGCACAACGATATGACAGTACCCCGCTTCATGTTGGACAATCTGGTACTGTAACTCGAAATATTCCGAGATCAGAAATAATCGCTCTCCCGTGTCCCGACACAGGTAGACTTCGTATCGTGTCGCCATTATGCCGCCACTCCATCGATCGACCTGTAAACGCTCTCGAACCGCACGTATCCCTCCACGGTGGGCGACCCGGCGGTCGAGATGTATACCGCCACGTCGTTATCCCCAGGCTCCAACAACCATGTCGCGTCGTTCGAATCAGCGTAGATCGACCCGATCACGTTGCCGTAGACGTCGCTCGTTACCTTGCGCCGCAACAGGTCGATGGTAATTGATTCACCGTCAGCCAGCGCATACCGAAGCGTCACGCGCTTGTTGTGCGTCGTGTTAATGAAGTGCTCTACGACCGCACTGGTCCCGCCGATCCGCTTAACGGTGAAGATAGGCGGCGCTCCGGCTGTACCAGGGTTGTTGACCACCGTCTTGCCCGCCGCAGTCGCCGTGCCGCTTGCGTCGCCGCCTATGTAAACTCTCTCGCCGCTGAAAGCGATGGCATATACCGTGAGCCCGCTGGGTAGATCGATGTCCAGATGCGTCCACGCCGTTCCGCTCCACGTGGCGATATACGCCGCGGACGTGTTCGCGCCGATGGCGGTAAAATCACCACCGACCCACAGGCGCCGATCACGGTCATTGTACGCCAGCGCGTAGACAGGTTGGTTCAACCCCGTGCTTAACACCCGAAACCCGTTCATGTCGCACTTCGCGATATAGTTGCATGTCTCCCCGTCGCACGTCGTGAACGTGCCGCCGATGTACCATTCATCAGCTGCCGTGACCACGATAGCGCGGACCCCACCATTAAGCCCAGGCGTATCACCGATGGCGTAAACGTGCGCCGCATCGACCCAATAACAGATGTAATTGACGGTATCATCACCACCAGTCGTAAAATCGCCGCCCACAATAATGTAACCACCGATACTCTCTGCCAGCGCGCGAACCGTGCCGTTCATGCCGACTACACCACCTTCAAGCATGGTCCCAAACGTCGAACCTGTCCACCATGCGATGCGGTTCACTGTAACGCCGTTGGCCGTGGTAAAGGCCCCACCGACGTAGAGCACGCCAGATCGCGCTATCAGGAGGGAATAGCCGCTGCCGTTAAGTCCCGAACCGTAGGCCGAGAGCGTTCCTGCGCTGAAATCGTACTTGGCGATTCGATTGATTGCCGAACCACCCACGCTCGTGAAGTCGCCAGTGAAGATGATGTCCTCACCATTCGAGTCGACGACAATCGCCCGCACCGCCCCGTCGGTGCCCTCGGTGCCAGTCCCGCCGATCGCCTGAAACGTCGTTCCGTCCCAATAGCAGATGCGGTTCACCGTGACACCATTCGCTGTCGTAAAATCACCGCCGAACCAAACGCGACCCGCGCCGTCAACTGCGGAACAGAGCACGACCCCATTGAAACCGCTCCCTAGCGCGGCCCAGAAGCCCTCGGCACGCATCACACCGTATGCGGCCGTCACGTCCTGCGTCGTATTAAGCGCGGTGATGTTCATTGGGCCACTCCGTCGATCGAGATGTACTGCGTCTCCCACTGTATGTAGGCCGTAATCGTGGGACTGCCGACACCTGGGACAAACGCCTTGATTACGTTGTCTCCACGCGCGAGGTGAAACGTTGAAAAGTTCGACTCCAACGCATTCAGCGTTTCGAGGACGTTCCCAAACGCTGAACTGGTGATCACCTTTCGCGCGCCCATCAGGTCAATCGTGATCCTCTCTCCGTCCTGTAGAGCGTAGTCCATGATGATGGATTCGCCAGTCGTCAGGTTGCGTATGCCTTCAATAGTTGCGCTTGTCCCTCCAGCTCTCGCGATCACGATCCGTGGGTAGGTGGTCGCACCCTCGTTCGTCACCACGGCTGAGAGCAGGTCGGCGTCGCCCGACGTGGTTGCTGTCCCTGCGGTGTTAAAACCGAAGTACAGGATGTTTCCGCTCCTGAACCGATTGACAGCCAGAACGACAGCCGCGCCGGGCAGGTTGATATCCAGGTGCTTCCACGTCTTGCCGTCCCACATCGCTACCTGATCCGCGATCCTCGCGTCAATCGCGGTAAAATCGCCACCCACGTATATCTCATCAAGCGCTACGACGTAGATGCTTCGTGCCATGGTCGACAGGCCGCCACCCATTGGCAACCAGGACGACCCGTTGTACTGCGCGATGCGTAATGCTGTGGCTCCTCCAATCTCGCTGAAATCGCCGCTCACGAAGAGCGTGCCATCTGGGCCGACCGCCAGCCCGTGCAGCGCGACTGGCATGCCTTTCGTGCCAACCTGCGTCCACGCTGCGGCTGATATGTCCCACTTCGCCAGCTTGGCCGCCGACAGTGAGGCATCTGCGATATCATCGAACATACCGCAGACGTAAACGTCGCCGATTGGATCGACCGCCAGCTCGAGCGCCGAAGCACCAAGCCCCACTCCCAGCGCCCCAAATGACGATCCGTCCCACGTACAGATGTACGGCATCGTTCCACCGGGTCCTCCCGCAACGTCAGTAAACTGACCACAGATGTACAACAGACCATCGTGTGGGTTGAACTTGATGTCCTGCACGATGCCATTAAGGCCGGCTCCGACAGCGTTCCAAGATGAGCCATCCCATCGCGCGATATAGCTATACGTGCCGCCTGGCCCACCCGTCACATCGGTGAACGATCCACCAACATAAACCTCACCATTGGGCATGACCTCGACAGCCAGCACCCCACCATCCAGACCTAGACCCAGCGGCGATAACACGCCGCCGTCCCACTGGGCGATGTTGTTGCAGTCGGTATCACCTCCTGCTTCTAGGAAAGAACCACCAAAATACACCAGGCCGCTGGCTTGATTCACCCCAATTGCGGCAACAGCGATTGAACCAGGCATTCCAACACTGAACCCTGAACTGATCTTCTGCCATACTCCGTTATTGCGCTGAATGGCCCGATTCACGTCCGTCAACTCGATCACCGAGAGCAACGCAACCGTATTCATCTCAGGCTGCACCCCAACACCGCACACCACAATCGGCAGGAAGACCGTCATCGTAATGAACGACTGAAGGATGCTCACTCAATGACCTCCCTCCAGTATGGGTATGGAGCCACAAAACGGAGTGCCAGCTTCTCGATGAAATTCACAGACTCGCCCCCCTCAAGCCCGGCCGCGTAGTGGGCAGCGATCTCGATCTTGCGTTCACCCCCGTCGTACCGGATCAGCACCGGCTCTCGCGCCGCGTTCGCAAAGAGCGCGTCTATCAGCTCGTTGCGCAGCGACTGGTAGTTAGCCAGGCTGTTGCCGTGGATCGCCCCGAGGATGGTGAACACTCGGCCCTCGATGCGCGTGTTGTCGTAGAAGTCCCCGTCAAGCGTGATGTACGGCGTCGTCAGGATCTTCAGCGTTGGCGCGCCGGTCCCCACATCGTCCATCTCGATGAAGCCGTACTCATCCTCGAGATTCTTCTCTAGCCCGCCGGCCCTCGACGTGGCAGTCCGGCTCGACGTCGACGCGTGCGAAACGCCGGACCACGCGCAGCCGCTCGAATAGAACTCGCGGGGGGGGTCTATGCTCCCGTCACAGTACGTCGTCGCGTACGCTTTTGCCTCAACCTGCGCGGCATCGATGTAGAACGTACCCGTCGATGCGTTGTTGTTCTTCACCAGCCACACAAACAAAGTCTCTGTAGCAACCGCCTTGTACGTCAACTCGTATCTGTGCCATTCGCCGTCGCCCGTGAAATCCCTATAGCCGCTCACGTGCGTCCAGGCGGCGTTAGCGAAGACCAGCCGATACGGAATCGCGTTGACGCCCTTCACGTAAATGCTGAACGTGTATGTAACCCCATTCGTCGCGGCGAAAGACGTATTGATGCCGTCGTTCGCATCCGCATCCAGCGTCACCGCTAGCGAATACAGACCGAACACCGAATACAACGCGGAGCGCGCGATAGTCCCCCCGGCCGAGACTGCCCAACCCGTGGTATTCGTCTCGAATGACGGGTTCGTGATCAGGTTCGTCGTCGCGTCTGGTACGATGATCGACCACCTACCGCTCATCTCATGCCCTCGCCAACGCCCGCATCATGTAGAAGTCCTGCGCCACTCCCTGGGAGGGCACGTTGCTCTGCGTCGTCAGGTTGTAGAAGTGGTTCGTTGTCAGCTCCATCACATCGCCGGCCGGGATCACCATCTCCCCACCGTGCACCACTGCCAGCTGCGGCTGCCCAATGGGACCCGGTACAATGCCCCCGTCGGCGAACTGCAACCCGATTGCGCCGCCAATGTTGCGCAAGTCAGTCAGCACCTGCCCAGGACTGAACCCATTGATCTTATCGATGAGGTACGCGATAGTATCCATGACGTCTCTCATCGCCACCAGCGGGCCCTGGGTGAGCAAGGTCATGGGCAGCATCACCATCTTGAACTGCGCCCCCATGTCTTCCGTCATCTCACTCGTGATCCCCAGCCGCTCTTGCAGCTTGCCTAGCAGGTCGTTGAACCACGACGTCACCGCGTTGACCTGGTTCATCACGAACACGGCGTTGTCCAGCGCCGCCAGGAGGGGGGTGGCCTCGAACTCCGCGACGATGCTCGTCAGCGACGTCAGCTGCTCGTTGCTCGACACCAGCGGCGATAACAGCGCCGAAACTTTGTCAGTGAGCTGGCCGATGACCGGCAGCAGGCCCGTCCCGATGGCCTCCTGCGTATTCGCCAGGTTGTTCTGCAGGATCGTCAACTTGCCCTCGGACGTCTCCCCAATCGCCCGCGCCAGACCGCCAAACTGGGTCTCCAGCTCGCCCAGGATCACCTTCTGCGCCGACATGATATCGCCGCTTTCCACGAACGACTTGATCTGCTCTTCCTGTGCTTCCGTCAGCTGGATGCCGACCCGCCGCAGCGCCGTGACGCCCAGGATCGGGTCATTCAATGCCTTGCCCAGCTGCAGCACTGCCGAATCGAGGCTGCCGAACTTGTCGGCCATGTTCAGCGCCGTTTCGGTCGCCTGCGGGAAGATCTCCTTGCCGATCTGCGTGAACGTCAGCATCATCGCCTGCGCCTCGACGATGACATCGTCCTCGTAGACGGTCACCTGCGACAACGCCGCGGCCATGTCGTTGATTTCGTCCGCCGTGAGTCCCGCGACGCCCTTCGTGCTGGCCAGCGTCGCGTTGAGGTTCGCCTGGATCTTCTCTGCCTCGCGCGCCATCTCGACGGCGTCGCCCATGAATTTGGTGAACCCCGCCACGGCGGCGCCGGCCGCGATCGTCCCCAGCCCGATCTTGCCGAAAATAGAGTTGATTTCGTTGACGCCGCTCTGGGCCTTGGTCTTAGCGCCGGACAGGTCTTTGTCCAGCTGGTCCAGCGTCGCCCGGATCGGTATCGTCGCGATGCCTAATTTCGTCTCGTCTGCCAATTAGTCTCTCCACGATCTCATCGTGCTCGCGGGCCATCTCGTCAGGGCTCTTCCTTGGAACCTCAGCGGGCAGCAACTCAGCCAGCCCCGGGAGTCGTTTCGTGCGCGTCATTGCGGCCGTGTGCCATGCCAGCCATGCGTCCCTGCGCCTCCCCTGCGTCTGCCGCCACTCCTCCGCATCGAACACTAGAAACAGCTCCCGCGGCGTCAGGTCCCAGAACTCCACCGGGCCCACCCCGGCTCGCAGCGCGTCTCGCAGCAGCTCGTCCCAGTCCCATGGTCGCGCTACACCGGGGGGCGGTCGCCGCGCTCACCTCCGAACTGCATCACCGCCGACAGCGCCTCAATCACGACCCGCATGGTCTCGATATAGCCCGCCTCGTCCATCACCTCAAACGCCTGGTCGAGCGTCACAACGGTTTTCTCACCGGCGTCCCGCGCCGCGGCTTCCAATCCGACCTGCAGCAGCTGCGCCACGTCGTTCATGCCGAAGCCGCCCGACCCCGCCTCGCGCAGCAACTCCAGAACGGTCCGGCCCATCGCGATTTCCGCCCTGGCCAGCGCCCGGTTCGTGAACAGCACGCGCACCTCGCGCTCAAACACGCGAATCACGCCCTCACCTCGTGCTCCCATAGACCCTCCAATGCAGCAATCCGCATTCCGCAATCCGAAATGCCGTTACGTCCCCAGCGTCGTCCAAGCTCCGTCGATCCGCAGCGTCACCGAGATCGTCGTCGCGTCCTGGTCGGGCCCGGCCCGGTTCAGCGCCGTCACGATCGCGTCCGCTTCCTCGACGTCGGCGCCCTCCTCCGAAATGCGAACCGTGATCGCCGTGCCGTTGCGCATCGCGCTCAGCAGCGTCAGGTAGGCATTATCGGTAGGCACGTACAGCGCCCCCAGCGTGATCGTCGAGCCGTACCGGCCCGGCAGCACCCGCATCTCACGCTGGTCTTTCGACGATACGTCGATCTCGGCCGTCGTTTCGTTCAGCGTGAAATCCCGCTGCGAGCCGATCACATCGTAATTCGGCGCCAGATCCGTGCCCGTATTCACGTACAGCAGGACATCCGCACCATTCATTGCCATCACTACACCTCCATCAACATGAACTCAACAGTCAGTATGCGACCATACGCATCTTGCTCGTCAGCCTCGACAGGGCCCACCACATTCGCCACCACCACCCCAAAGCCGCTCACCGTCAGGCTGTATCGGTGGAACAAAGCCCTGACCCGCTCAGCGATCTCCTCTATCGTCACCGCCGTCCCGTCCGCCGTCGCGTAGCACCGCACGTCGCGGAACGCCCGTCGTCCCCGGTCGACCTTTGTGTCGAACGGCGCCTGGCTCATCTCGCCGGTGGTCACGATATACGGCATACTCGCGTCGCCCGGCACCGGCTGGATCGTGAATATCGCCGGTTCGCCCTGGTACGTCGCCAGCAGCGCCGTCAACGTCGCGTCGTTCGCCATCCTGTCGTACACTGCCGCCGTCAACACGCTCATCGCCGGTCACTCTTTCCCTTCTATCATTCGCACGAGCCGCGCCGCGTTGTTGAATACCGCCGGCCGCAGGAACGGTCTCGCCGCCATTTTCGACGTGCCCACCTCCTGGAACCACGCCCAGAAGATCTTCCGGATCACCCCCACGCGGCCCTCGATCGTGTTCGACCTGCCGATCACCTCGACCCGGATATCGACGTTCTCGATCAGCCGACCCGTCAGGCGAGGTGCCCTGGCACGAGCATCGTCTGCTACGAAATTGCACGCCCGCTCCATATTGTTTGCCACAATCCCGCCGATCCTGGCCATGAATTGATGCTGATTCCACTCTAATCCCATTTGACCGTCCCAGGGGCGCGATTCATCCCGTCCGCCCTGCTGTTAATTCCGCAATTCGCAATCCGAAATCCGAATTTGTCATTCCTTCCTCACCTGCAGTTTCAACGCGAATGACGTCCGCGCCTTGTTCAATCGCGCCGCTGCAATAATCTTCCACTTTCGTTCAGTGTAGAATGAGTACCTCTGCCCATACTGGGTTTCTGGATCGAAAATATCGCACGTTCCCGTAGAGAACTGCCAGTAATGCGTCGGGTCCCTGAATGCGTTGTCGCTCTGCCAGTAGGGCAGCTTCATATACAGCACGCCCCCCGGCCGCAGGATCCGCCAGCACTCATTGACCGTTTCGATCAGATTGTTGCGCAGGTGCTCGAATACAGCGCACGCCACAACCATATCGAATGAATTGCCCTCCCACGGCCAGGGCAGATTATTCAGGTCCCAGACGACATCGATGTCCGGCCGGTGCTTGGTCAGATCGTGCTGCACCGCACCGGCAACCAGTTTGTTCCCTGCACCCAGATTCAATATATCAGGCATTCGCTGTCCATTTCTCCACATAGGGGTTCACCGGCTTGCCGGCGAGCCATTCCGCGGTGTGCCCCAGCGTCGACTCATCCCGGCCGATGTGCACGGCGAGATCAGCCTCCGCCACCTGCCGCCCGTGCTCGGCAATCCGCCAGCACACCGTCTTTTCCCACAGCTTGCGCGTCGGCGTGATGCGCGTCAGCTCATAATCCTCTCTCCGGAAACTCCACGCCGCAATCGTCACTGGCCTCAGGAGCGCCTCCACCCCGCCTGCTTCGATATGTCCTGTCGGTATCGAATGCGGAAATACGGGTAGCCAGCAATGCCCCAATAGGGCCACTTCTCGCGGCGCATCGCTCCAAAAACGGATCAGCCTTTCCAACCAGTCCGCCCGGTACTCCATATCGTCCGGGCTGAGAGCGATGATGTCGGCGCCGGTCTCGTAGGCCAGCTGCGCCGCTCTGGCGAACCCTATGGAGGGCCACGTCCCGCGAGGCGCGTTGTCGACGACCATCAGCTCGAAACCGCTCCCCAGGCTCGCCACGGTGCGCGCCAGCATCTCAGCGCGATCGCACGTCACCAGACACATTGCGACTTTCATCAGCTCCCCGTCTCCACGCTCTCAGCCTGCCGCTCCAGGCAATCGATCTCCAGATGATGCCCCGCCCGGGAGGGCTCCCGCACGCCAACCACGTTAACGACCACCCCGTCGCCGATCAAAGAGTCTCCGCGCACGATATCCTCCTCCGCGTCACAGTAGAACACGTGCGAGATGCGGCGCTCCTCCAGCGCGGCCACCTCGCGTTCCTGGGACGTAGCAGGCCGCAGCCGGCCCTTGACCAGACCGGTGTCCGTGTACAACAACTGCCAGCCGCCCTGGTGGTCGGCGAGTCTCATGCGCCGGTATACGCTGTAATCATGGTTCAGCAGCGACTCGAACACACCCACGCCATCACCCCTATATCCACGGGTCCCGTCCATACGCCGAGACGAACCGGAAAGGAGCCAGTTGCCTCTCCTCAGAGCGCAGTAACGGCGGTGCCGCGCTGGCGCCCAACAGTGACTCTCCACCCGCGCCGCCGCCCTGCTCAGACCCGAAGGTCACACTGTAATCGCCGAGGCTCTTGCTTATCACCCCGGGCACGCCCTCGTTCTCCGCTGTTTTCAGTCCGGCCTGATAGATCCGCGACGCGGCGCGCGCGCACACGTGCACGATCGGGCTCGGTATGACTGTGTAACCGTGTGTATACGTCACCTCGATATTCTGGACGCCGCGGGCCCATCCACTGCCGACCCGGTGCACCACGGCCTGCCCGGCCGGTCCTACAATATAATCATCGATAACAGTCAGGACATCCCCGTCCTCGGCGATCTGCGCGACGGCCGTCACCGGGCGTTCGGGCAGGTACAACCGCGTCCCGCCGCCCCCGTCCAGCGTGATCACATCATTCGCAACCTGAGAGAGCCACTGGTGGCAGTAATCCCGAATCGCGGCCGTGGCTCCATCGATCGCCGCCTGCACGGCTGGCTGATTCGCTGCCGGGATATCATATCCAAGGAACAGCTCTACATCAGCGATCAAGCAGAAGCCCATTTCTCACCTCATTCCGTCTTTTTCGACCGCCGCCGGCCCTTGTTCTCCACCAACGCCACCATCTTGTCTTCCGGAGCTGCTGCCATCTTCTGCTCCGGCTCGAACGGCGTGTAACCGCGCGCCCGGGCCTCATCCTCTGGCATGCGCATGAACGTGTGTGGCCCTAAACGCACCAGGACCATCTTCCCGCGCCAGTTGCGTCGTTGCGCCCCCTGGATGATCAGATCATCGCTTGCCTTTGCCACGTTGGCTACCCCTTCCGTGCCGCATGTTCTGTATGCGTCTCAGCACCTCCTGCTCCTGGCCCGCGTAGCAGCGCACAAACTGGTTCGGTCCGATCTGCACGTTGACCAGGGGCTGCCCAGAACGCCCCGCCCGTTGCCGGATTGCGGCAATCCGCGCGTCCTGAGTCGCTCGCTGCGCAACATCCGCCAGCCACGTCCGCGGCAGCGCGCAGAACCGTGGCTTCACAATATACAGGGCTCGCACGAACGCCAACCGCTCGTCGCCCTGCTCGCATTCGCGCCTCCACGTTGCGACCAGCGCGCGTCCATCATCGCTGTTTTGCACGAACAGCAGCTCCGGCGCGTACACCGGAATTCGCAGGTCGCGCGTAACGCGAACGGTAGCTCGCTGTTCGGCCGGCTTGCCCAGATCGGCAGCCGTCACCCCGTAGCGCCACAGCGGCGCCGCCGCGTCCCACCGGACCATGAAATTGAATCCTGCCGAGATCAGGTCCCAGGGCGCCTGCGTGCCTGGCGCGATGAACAGACTCGCGTCGCCGCGCACGTCCCAGCTGTCCGCGACAATCACCTCGCAACCCAGCGACCGGCCCTTTCCCTCAGCCGCCTTGTCAGGTTTCTGCAACACGATCACGCATTTCATGCGCGCCGCCGCTCCTTCTCGAACCGCTTCACCATCTCCCAGGCCGCCTGTCCGTCGATGCGGCCGGGTATCATGCCTTTCCATCGCCGGGCATCACCCGGATAGTGCATCAGCCCTGCCGTGGTGATTCCCTTGCAGTATTTGTCGAACGTGTTCCACTGGTTGCCCAGCAGCATGATCCTCAGTGGTTCCGCGTACATCGCCCGCACCAGGGCACCCTGGTCGCGCTGAGCGTGAACCTCCCACTCCGTCTGCCATCTGCGGAAAAACGCCTGGATGCGCCCGCTCCGCCCAAAGGCCCATACCCCGCCGTTCCATTGGAGGGCATGCAGCGTCTTCACAGCGTGTTGCGTGCCCGCCAGCTCACGGTCGTTGTTCTTCCGCCTGAACGCGTGCATGGTGTCCATGAGGTGCGGGTCCTTGCAGATCACGAACTCCCAGCCGTCTTCGATGAGCTCGAAGAAATAGTAGATCGGCGCCGTCACCACCGTGTCAGCGTCCAGGTAGAGCACCGCTTTCCACTCCGCCGGCGCCAGCTGGTAGGCTTTCAGTTTCGCCCGCCGGCCGCCTACGTCTGAATCAGGCTGTTTGATCAACACGTCTTCCAGCCCGATCTTCGCCGCCGCGCACAACGCCACTGGCATATCCGGCATGTGCTTTTTGATGCTCGCCATTAGCCTCTTCGCGCACGCCCTCGCCGGGTCCCCGAACGCCACCACGTAGATACCCCGCGCCGACCCTGTCTTCATCTCCACCGGCTCCACCTCATTGATCGACGGTTTCAATTCAGCAATTCGCACTCCGGAATCCGAAATGCCTTTGTTTTCATCCGCGATCCCGGCATCCGGCCCGCTCAACAACCGCCCGACGGCCTCCGCGTGTCCTGCCACGAAATTATGGACAGTATGCGCCTTCACCGCGTCCCGCAGCGCCTGCCGGTCCACGTCATTCGCGCCCAGGGCCCGCTCCAGCGTCGCAATGAGTTTCGCCGCGTCACCGCGCGGGTACCGCCAGATCCCCCGAACGTTCGGCAGCTCGTCGATGATCCCCACTCCGGCCGGCACCACCACCGGCACCCCGCACGCCAGCGCTTCCAGCACCGGCAACGGGCCGCCTTCGACCCGCGACGGGCACACCAGGACATCCAGCGCCTGGTAGAACTGCGGCATTTCTTTCCACGAGTAGCGTTTCGTCGGGATCGGCCAGCCGCGCCCGCTAGCCCGCCAGTCCACCTTGCCGGCCACTTTCGATTTCAGCAGCGCGTCAACGATGTCCTGGCCCTTGCGTTTATTCGAGTACGTGTACCCGCTCAGCCCGACCACCGGCCGCCGTTTGCTCGCGCGGGCGACTGGCTTGAACATGTCCTCGACCGGCAGCGGAGGTTGTGCCGTGGGGCCGAATTTCGACAGCGGCCCCGCGTAGATCGCTGACATCGCGATCCGCAGATCGACCTGCTTCGCGACGGCGTCCCACAACTTTGCCTTACCGTTACCGATCGGTACTTCCTCCCGGTGGGTGAAATAGCTGACCACCGGCACCTTCGGCCATCCCTTCAGCAGCTGCGCCTCGAAATAGCCCATCAGATACAGCGCATCACAATCCAGGTCGGGCGATGCGGTCAGGCGCCAGCCCAGCCCATCGGCCAGGTACCTCGCCATCCGCGGCAGGACCCTATCGTCTTTGTAGTTTCTGCATAGAATGTTTACCCGCATCGCCCAACCCCACCCGTTAGGGGCGAACCTCGGTGTCCGCCCCGCTAGGTCACGCCAACGCCACGTTGATGAACGCCTGTGGCCGGATCAACCCGAACGCAGCCCTCATCTCCGCCAGGAACGCCACGATGTTCCTCACGAAGTAATCCTCGTGAGAATCCGTCACGCTCAACGTCGCCTGTTGCCGGTCCCACAGCACGGCCCTCCGCCAGTCAGCAAGCCAGGCGCTGCCCTCAGCGACGTGGAACGACTGCGCTACCGGGACGCCCCACAGTCTCGGAGGTCCCTGGTTGAACGGGCCGTTCCCGTAGAACCGGTTGTTGCCGTCCTGCAGCAGCTCCACCGTCTCCCAATCGGCTGGATGGAACAGCCACGCCGTCGGGATTGCGCGCCCGGTCACCATGAGTGTCGTGATGGCCTGCCGGCACGTGGTCAGGATGTCAGTGTTGAACGCCTGGAGCAGTGTGCTCGTCTGGTTCGGCAGTCCGGTGAAGTTCTCCCCGATGCCGTCGCCGGTGAGCAGCTGGCTCTCCAGCTCGTCCGCCAGGTCATCCCGCAGCTCCTGGTCGATGATCCCGCGCAGCTGGGCTGCATCACTCAGCGCCCGCTTGGTCGCCCCGACCCACACCGCGATCGTCTTGACCGTCTCCGTCACCTTCTCAAAGTACATCGAACCCTGTGGTTTCTTGCCCTCGATCTCACCGGTGGCGCCGGTATACTCCTTCACGTTCGCCTCGGGAGTCGGAGCTGCCTCCGTGACCTGCTTCGTCTGC
This sequence comes from uncultured Gammaproteobacteria bacterium, assembly GCA_964593745.1. Taxonomy (GTDB): domain Bacteria; phylum Patescibacteriota; class Patescibacteriia; order Patescibacteriales; family Patescibacteriaceae; genus Patescibacterium. Next base: position 4,786 of record CAZQHN010000006.1, on the reverse strand, counting down.
CGCACGAACTCCACCGTGTCTGACTCGGTCTGACGCACGTTGATGAGCTGCCGTAGCGTCAGCGGGTACCGCCCGATCGGCCCGTAAATGCCGGTATAGTCCGTTTGCACGAATGCGCCGGCCGATACGTCCGAAGATCCCGTGATCAGGTCCTTCGTCTCGAAGAACGATTTGAACTGCACCGCCGGGCTCTGCACGCGGCTCTTGTCGTTGATCTTACCTGTCGGGGAGACCGCGTTCAGCCACGCCTGGTAACTCTGGTCCGCCAGGAACTGCTCGCCCAGCGTCATGCCCTTCACTGGCTGCAGCGGCGTTGCCGGAGCCCTCTGGCTGGCCCGCATCTCGATCCCATCTCCCAGGGAGGCGATCTCCGCCCGCAGCGTGTCGTCATCCGCGATCTGTTTCAGCTGGACTTTCAGCTCGCCAGCTTCATTGATCGCGGCCTTAACCTGCTCCCGTTCCTCTGGCGTGAAATCGCGTTCCTCCGACTCCGCCTTCGCGGCGATGTCCCGGGCCGTGGTCAGTTTTGCCTTCAACCGTTCCGTCAATTCCTGTCTCTTACCCACAATTGCACCTCCGTCTGTGCATCGCGCAGGCGACGCCTGCGCCTGAATTCATACTTCCAACAACTCGACATTCAGTCGCGCCGCCAGGATGCTCGCCTCATGGCTCCTCGACTTACCCGATTGGGCCTCGTCTTGGCCGTCCGCTTCATCACTGCCGCCGCTATCGTCCGGCTCGGCGCATTTCGCCCCGAGCTGAATCGCCAGATCGTGTATCTGCTGGATCGCCTCGAACTCCTTCGACGTATGACGTGCGCCCGCTTTGATCGCCTCGGTGCGCGTATTCACGCCGGCCCCGATCATGACCGGGGAGACCTCGACCACTTTCAACGATTTCAGGAATCGCACCTTCTGACCTTCGAATTCGCCCGAAGCATCATCGAGCACGTCGAACCCGTAGCTCCACTCCTGCAGACTGCCCAGGTTCTTCACCGTCTGGTAGGTCTCGCGCCCGGCCTCCGTGTCCAGGAAGAACTGGCCGTCCACCCATGCCTCTTTTTCGTCCGACGCGATCACGCCCTTCCCAACCGGCAGGTCCTGCCACCGGTGGCCCCAGAACGAGATCCGGACCTCCTCGCCGTCGCTGAATGCGCCCGGCAGGGTCACGTCACCGTCGTGGTCAATCACGTTGAGCGTCGAGAAGACCGCCCTGAACTCCCCGCTCTCCGCGTCGGCCTTCAATGTCACCGGCCCGCACTGTTTAGTATTCATCGCGCTACCCCCCTGAGCCATGTCATCTCCCGAAGACACAGCTGCACCTGCAATTCGAGTTATTCTCCGGGCCGCCCGCCGGGTCCCCCGGCCAGGCCATGCCGTTCGAGAACAGCTCGCCGATCCCCACCGTTTCGCCGTCCATCGCCGCGTGCTCGTCGCGCGGGTTCTGGCTGTTCACCTGCCACGTCTTCGATCTCAGTCCGCCCTGTCGCGCTGCCTGCGTCGACCCGTATACCGAGGCAGTCGTGGTCTTCGCCGCGGCGATCTCTGCCGCCCGCGAGGCCATCGCGATCGCGAACACGTTCTTCACCGCCGCAATCCGGTCCTCCGCGTCCCACACCGAGCTCATCTGCATCAGCGTGGTCCGGTTGACATTCTCCGCGGAAATCCGCGCGTTCTCGCTCAGGAAATCGCCGAACCCGTCCTCGTCGAACTCGCTTTCCAGCTCCTCGGCAACATGCCGCGCCCAGGCGACCGCGGTCGCGAAATTGAGGCCGAAAATATCTGCGCCCAGCTCCTTGTTCCACCGGTCGGCGTCCCACACGTCCTCCGGCCGCTCTGCCTTGCCGATCCTGGGAATGACCGCGTTCCGCTGCCGCTCGAACTGCCGCGTCAGCATCCCGCGCCACCGGCCCTCATACCGTTCTCGCAGCTCCGGCTGCGTCGGGTCCAGCTTCCCGGGCGCCGCCTTCGTCTCCGGATCGCCCTTGGCCGTTAATGCCGCAAGCCGCAATCCGGAATCACCAATCGCCTTGGTCGGCGCCGAATCGTTCGGGCTCGCCTGCCCGCCCACCAGGACGTTGAGAGGCGTCACGAGCTCGTCAGCACCGCTGCCTTCGATACGCGGGAGGTTCAACCTGGCTCGCGCCTCGTTCGCCGTCATCCATGGCCTGCCCACGCTCGCCTGCAGCGCCTTGGTCTGCTCCGCGAAATCGCCCGCGAGTTTCTCCGCAAGGTTGAACTCCACGTACACGTCCGCCGAGTCGTCGAGGTCCGGCAGGAGCTGCAGCGCGATCTCTTCCTCGATCATCCGCAGCCATGGGCTCAGACAGTCCTGGTACAGATTCTGGTGCTGCTCGGAGATGTTGCTAAACGTCGCATGGTCGAGGATCCCCACCATGGGCAGCGGAATGTGGTACGCCCTGGCGCACTCCTCACGCGTCAGTTTCCGCCCGCTCAGATACTCGCTCTCCTGCGCCGTGAACGAAATTTGCTTCCACTTCATGTCTTCTTCCAGCACAGCGGTCTTTCCCGAGTTCGACGTGCCGGCGTACAGGGATTCCCATTCAAGTTTAAACCGTTCGCGCGCGTCCGGGCCCCAGTCCGGCGCCGACGACGGACGCTCGATCACTCCCGCCATCCTCGCGCTGTTTTTCCAGAAATTCTCCCTGTAGTCACCCATCGCGTGCTCTTCCGCCAGTATCCGCCGCAGCGTTTCCAGCGGCGACAGGCCCACCGTCGAGTTCAGCGGGTTGTACCCACGGAAATGCACCACGTCCGCCGGCTGTGGCTTCAGCACCGTCCCGCCCAGGGTGATCTCGTACGCGGTCGGCACCATGCCGCCGGTCACCGTCACCATATCCGGAGGGATACGCAAAATCGCCGACAACTGACCGTCCTGCCTGAATTTGAGCCAGTAAGCGTTGAAATAAATCCCCAGATCGGCCATCAGCGACTCGATGAGCCGGTACCTGGTCGTCCAGGCATTGGGCCGCGCGATCAGCTGCGCGAGTGGGTGGTCGGTGAGCCGCTGCCGGTCCGTGTCGCTCACCCTCCTGAAGGTGTGCAGCCCGAGCTGTGCCACGTTCCGCGCCAGGAAGTCGACGCACGTGCGCACGTTCGGCTGTTGCTCGTACAACTGCGCGTAAGAGCGATAAATCGAGTCGTACAACGAGAGCGTGCGCCACGAATGGTACGGCCAGTAATTGACACCGCTCAGACCTACCACGCCCGCCAGTGATTTTTTGATTGCGGTTCTGAGAGCATCAAACATGGATTAGCCCTCGCGTTTCGTATACTGATTTCTTAGGGACTTCGTGCCGCATCGCCCGGTCGATCGCCATCACGAGCGCCACGATTCCGTCGATCTTTCCCTGCGAGCTCCCCTTGTCCGGTTTCAGGTTGCCGGCCGGGTCCTGTTTCACGGCCACATTGTCTGCCATCCAGCGCAGCACCGGGTGCCCGCCGTGGTGCAATTTCTTCGCCACCAGCCGCCGCTCGAATTCCTTCATGGGCGCGGCCATTGAGAGGAAGCCCTGCCCCATCCCGAATATTTCCATGCCCTCGTCCGCAAGCTCCTGGGACAACTGGTAACCCTGGAACAGCCGGTCGACGTTGACACCCGCCAGTTTGAACCGTTTCGCGTCGTCCAGAATCTGTTTCTTGATGAACGGGTAATCGATCGCATCGCCCGGCGTCGTCAGCAGGTGCCCGCTGTTCACCCAGCCGCGATACTGGTCGGTATAGCGGTAGCTGTCGTCGTTCAGCTTCGACTCGGGAATCCAGAACCGGCAGACAATCGACAGCTCGTCCGGGTCGTTCGGCCATGGAAACACCATCACCCATGCCGTGATATCCTGCACGCTCGACAGGTCCAGCCCTCCAAAACTCGGCTGCCCCTCGAGCAGCTTCTCTTCGACCACATGCGCGTTCTCGTCCCACAACGCCAGATCGATCCAACGGTCGCTTTGCTGCGTCCATTGATCCAGGTGCAGCCTCCTGAACGAGTTCTGCGCTGCCGGCAATCTCTCTGCCCGCTCGGCCTTCCGCTGGAGATCGTCAACTTTCACCGACACCCCGAGGTTCGGGTTCGCCTTCGCCCAGGTCCTGGGGTCCCGCCAGTCGTCGTCTTCATCCAGCGCCGCGATGAACGTGAACCAGGTGTCGTCATCGATCGCCCCCTCGAGGATCTTCCGCGAGTAGTCGTGATGCTCGTAGCAGACGCTGTTCTGGTCCGTCCCCGCGGTGGTGATCTCGAACATGAGCGGCTGGCGCCTGGCCGCGGTGGCCGTGTCCAGCACGTCCACGACCTGACGCGTCTTGTGCGCGTGCAGCTCATCGACGATCGCTCCATGCACGTTCAGGCCGTCCATGTTGTCGCCGTCCGCGCCGAGTGGCTGGTATTTGCACGCGGTTGCCTCTATACTCAGCGTGTCACTGGCCCGCCAGTGGTGGATCATGCTGGACAGCGCCGGCGAGGCGTGCACCATCCGCACCGCCTCCGACCAGCATATTTTCGCCTGGTCCCGTTTCGTCGCCGCCGAATAGACCTCAGCGCCGCTCTCTCCGTCAGCCGCCAGCAGGTACAACGCGATCCCCGCCGCCAGGCTCGATTTCCCGTTTTTTCGCGGCACTTCGACGTACGCGGTCCGGAACCGCCGCAGCCCATCCGCGCGTTTCCATCCGAACAGGCACCACACCACGAACTGCTGCCAGGCTCCCAGCGTGAACGGCTGACCAGCCCATTCGCCCTTGCTGTGTTTCAGGAACCAGAAGAAATCAATCGCGTG
>CAZQHN010000005.1:52494-56559 GCA_964593745.1 uncultured Gammaproteobacteria bacterium | reverse complement strand
CACCTTTATTACATTTCATTCCAAACCATACAGATTCATCTGTAATATCACAAGAAGTATAACTATAACTGTTCTTTAACATAGCAGGTTTATGATGAACACAATCACCACAATATTTAGTTCGCCACAGGTCACTACTTTTGATACCTAATTCTACATTTTGCTGTTCCCATGAAATTGCGCTTTCGATGAAAATTTTATTGCGTTTATCAATCAAATCTTTTTCCCAATTTATTTCAATAGGATATGTCATACATAATAGTATGATACATTACTATAAATAATTATGTAAAAAAGTAAAGTGAATTATATCGTCAAATTAAACGATGGGTCCACCAAATTCACCAGTCCCTTTGTAATAAGTGACATAGTTAAGCAAATATGCGTTCCATTCGGTTTCCTTTTGGGCATCATCTGCGGTAGGTTTAGAATCGACATCTTTCATGGGTTTAGATTTCAAATAATCTGATAATTCAGAAGTCATGCCGAATACCTCATTCTGCATTTCTAATTTAGCATTAGATTTTAATTCCGGAGAACTAACAATAAGTAAAACCTTGTCCTTCATATTTGGTTTAACGGAAATGATTTCATCTAGTTGCGATCTAGTAACTCCAATCAACATCTTACTAATGTCACCTTTTGTCATTTTACTTACATCAGTAGTACCAATAGACTCTTTAATAGGTGTTATATCAATTGGGTATTTTACAACTTCTGCCGCAGAAACACCGCCTATGAAACAAGCACAAAGCATCATGACAATTAAAATTAAAAATATTTTACTTTTACATTTCATAACAGTATGTTATGTGGTCTTTATATTTAAATGTATGCTTTCATAGTTTACTTCGTTTTGCATTTAAAATATCTTTGAAATGATTTATTTAAATCATTTCATTCACGCGCAGACAAATTAACTCCAAATATCTATCATATATAGTAATTGGGTGTTCAATTGTTTAATCGTTTACCTCATCCATTTTCATTTTTAAATTCTTGTGACCGAGACCGAATTACAATATCTTCTAAAGTGCGCGGTGTATAATTCATTAATTTAGTCATACACCCCACGTTAAATGAACGTTGCATGTCTGGACAATTAACAATCGGATGTTTATTGATATGAATATGACCATACAAATGATATCCTCCATTGAATTGTTTATCCCAAACACACATTGGATAGTGGCACAATGCAACCGTCACCGGTTCACCAAATAAATAATCATTTACTCGTAAAAATTCATGATATCTCATGTGGTTACATCTGTTTTCAGGTTCGTTCATCCATTTGTCGTGATTTCCTCGTAAAAACACCTTTTTTCCGTTTAGCTTGTTAAAAATACGCACTGTATGATGATAATCATAATAGGACGAATCACCCAAAATATAAACAATGTCACTTTTTGATACAGCTTTATTCCAATTTGTACTAATCAATCGTTCGTTTTCTTCCACGGTAGAAACCGGTCGTTTATCGATAGCAAGAATACGTTCATGCCCCAAATGCAGATCAGAAATATATAATTTTGTCATTACTTATTATTTGCGCTATATCCTTATAATACCTTGGTAATTAACGCAAACGAAAGGATTCGAACCTTTGATCTCAAATGAGAACCTATCTTCAAAATAGGCTTCTTACCACTAGAATACGTTTGCACAAATAAAAAAATTATTTAAATAACACCGATTTCAAGTCAGTATGATTTTGAAAATATTCATCTCCTGTTTTCATCGCATCAGTGAGGTTTGAATATTTCCAACTGAAATACGATGCATCAGATGGTTTCCCAGTGTGGAATTCGTAATGATCATTAGCGTATTTAACAACATAGCCAATAATTTTTCTATTATGTTTATACAAATGAATTATCTCAATTTTAATAGCCATTTTTAATCACTTTACTATTAAACCTTTATATATAAAAAGGTATGATACTTCATGACTTCAATTAATACAAACGTTTAAATCTCATATACGCGCACGAATTGAAACCTTAGAAGTGAACCTAAACACTCTTAGAAGTGAACCTAAATATCCTTAAAAGTGAAGTTGCATTTCATATATAACCACGAAAAACAGGATGCGTCTGATAGTTTATCAGCATTAAAAGGATATTTTTACAATATAGCCAATACTTTTTCATTAAACTTATATGTTTTTAATATTAAAAAAAAGTAAACGAATTGTCTTACCGTTTTTAAACAAGTTCGTTAAAAAATAGGCATATACATAACGGCCCATTCAAATTCATTTCCAATTTTATCACCAATGATGTATGTTACAGTCACATTAAATTGAGAATCTTCACAATTATAACATGCATTTTTCATAGCTTTTTCACCAACTCCAGTTTTAAACAGAAGATAACCTTCCTTTTCATAACGCTTAATCTTTGCATTAAGTGTTGAGTTTGCTTTTAAATTCATAACTCGGTGCTCATACTACTATTAGCATTTATGGTATATATAGTTATGCACCTAAAGTTAAAAAAAAATTAAATCATTCTTTTGAATCCAATAGATAATTTGTTGGATATATTAGATGATTTTTTAATTTTTTTAACCCTAACTTTCCTACCATTCATTTTATTCAATTCGTCTTCTGTCACAATAAAACCATCTGCGTCAGCGATTTGTAATGCAAAATGATCATACATACCTAAATAACCATCATTGTCACGTAAATAATCATATGCGGCTTTTGAACATTCGGTTACATGTAAAAGGTCAGAATCTAAATAATCCTGCAAAGTGCGCGCTCCTAAATTCTTTTTAGCATTAGTTAATACAGATTTATAGGTCAATCCAACACCGACAAATGAATTAATTCCAGAACCTTCGTCTATATATGCACATAAATAACGTCTCATACACTAAACAATGGGCACTCTATATATATAAACTTATGCCTGGCATAAAAGCAATTAATACAAACATTTAAATGTTACTAAAACATATGATATATAACAAGTAAGTCCTTCCCGAAACGGATGATGGTGCTTTGAAGTACGCGGGACAAAGTACGGAAGGGATTGTTATACTGTCAATTGTTTGTAATGTTTTTCAGATTGTTCAGACTTAATCCGACTATCAAATGTATCATGTTTTGGCCAAACTCCATCTTCGTAATCAGCCAATAGTTGTGCGCGCAACCATTTGATGTAATTTCGATGCGTCTTTTTATATTCCAATGCTTGTCTACAATAATCCCCAACCCTACAGCGAGGCGCAAGTCCAATATACGGAATACATTCACTATCAATAAATGAATCTGGCATTCGCGATAAAGCATAAATACTAGCCGCTTCTTCCCCATAAGGCATGTCAAAATCAGTAAAATGTTGTAATATATGCCCTAATTCATGAAAAATAGTATTCATTGACGAACGAAAATGAATATTAAAATTCACACCAGGATTGCTTTTAAAATTCACATAAGCAATTGCATGATGACTCCCCCGCGTGCCATGACGATTTAATCTCAAAGGAAATGTAATTTCAGGAAAATAGGGAAGCGCGCGTAAAACTTTCATATAAATTTCTTCTGCGTATGGATGTTCCCAAAACGTAGATGAACATATAAGTTCTGGATGCGAAGATTGAATTAAACAACTTTGATCAGTTACTTTCATCAGTAAGACCTTCGTTGTTTTGTATTTCTGAAGAACAAGAACAAATCGTATACATTGCTCCAGTTGCAGGATTTCGAATTTGTTTCGGCGCGTTTCTATGTTCAATTTTCAACAAGGTATGAATATATGCCTTTTTATCTGGTTTTTCATAGCCAGAAATACCATAGATACGCTTAATTTCATTGAGGTATTCATCTTTAGATGCGAATCCTTCTAGTTTCCATAACACCTCATAGTCATCAGTAATTAATTTCGCAAACAATACTTCATAATAGCTAATAAGCATATAAATTTCGTTTTTTACAACCGTAACATCACCGATATCACCTTTTAATTCGTCGCGAAGCGTAGTAATCATATTAGGGTCATAGGTAAGATGCTTATTCAAATTTTCTTCAGTAAATTTAATTGTAAATCGTTTCAT
>CAZQHN010000005.1:33014-52394 GCA_964593745.1 uncultured Gammaproteobacteria bacterium | reverse complement strand
AGGTAAGATGCTTATTCAAATTTTCTTCAGTAAATTTAATTGTAAATCGTTTCATAGTTCCTCTAAATAATTATAATATTGATACATCTATACCTCGCAAGTTCACTCATAGTTATATCCCAATATCTTGTGTAACAGTCTACGACGTACAGGTAATGGTTTTGAAAAAGGTAATATTTCCAACACATGTATAACTAATAATTGATTTGCACGATAACCATTAATACGATGAATTTCATCCTCAAACGCCCGTTTAGTTCTAAAACCTACCTCTTGGTAAAGGTATTTATAACTGGGTAAAGCACACATATTAATGCTGTATTGCTCGGTAAGCACATACTTATAGGATTCGCCTATAGACCAATCTCCAAGATAAGTGTAATCTCCAACTTTTCCATAAAACCATCCCCGAACAAAAACTATCTTATTACAATCATAATTTAAATGCCGAGCAAGATCCTTATCAGTAAAATGGCAGTCAAAATTTCGAACTTTCATATCTGAACGATATATTGAGTGTGCTTTAACTTGCGTCTTTTCAATAAGTGTCATGTTAAATCATTCCAAATTGCATATAACTCTTCGTTCTCATGAATAATAATCTTATCGGTTGTGGCATATGTTGCCCCACTAATTTTTGACTGCCACCCAATTAACGTATGTCCGTCCCAGTTAAAGATAGGTTTGGTTTTTCCATTTTTTAAGACCGCACACAAAGCTAATTCATCACCTGCAATTTTGCATCTTGTTACAACGAAATCCTTTTCAGGATTGTCATTTTTATGCAATTTAATAATATAGGAATGGCAGATGTTATATGCACCTTTTACATCGTGATGCATCCGATGGCCACATGATGGGCAAGTTTCAATTAACGTTCTATTCACAGAATCCCTTCTGAAATTATAAACGGTTCTACATTTTGGACATTTTTGGGATGTAAATGCTGGATCAACTTCAGTTACCAAAATTCCAGCTTCTTGAGCTTTATATGTGATAAACTGTTTTAATCGATAAAATGACCATGAATTTAATGCGCGCGCCTTATGTCTACTAACAGAACGAATATGTTTTTTCACAAATTTATGTTCTTTTTTCTCGCTCATTCCTGAGAGTTTTTCCAATTTTATTTCCTCTACACGGTTCATAATAGCAAAATCAACTATCTGTCTGCTTAACGTATGATCCATCGTTTTATACATGTTTTCGGCTTTATGCCAACCTTCTATAGCATTACACTGCTGGCGTTCAATTTGATGTTTTATGTATTTACGATTTAAATATTTCATTTGTTTACCATTTCCAAAAAACTTCATAACAACGTTTCCATTTCCAAAATCAATACATGCAACCGCGGGATTATGGATTCCCAAATCAACTCCCATAATTATTTTCGGATTATCAGATGATTTAATATCATCAAACGTTAACGGCAAATCCACAATCCACGAATTTTCAATATTTTTGATGACTAAATCCCCACTCTTAGTGCAATTAATTAAATTTTCAAGAAGATATTCATCGAAAAATTCAAATGGTATTTTCACAACCATGTCAATTCCATTTAATTTAGCATATTTTTGAGAATAAAGACGCAAATTTAATGTTTTATTTTCAACGTCTAAAACATATCCGGTTCCACCACTGTAATGAAAATTTAAAATATCTTTTTTTCGCTGAGGAATACACGGAATTTTCTTTTCTCGTAATTGATGTTTTTCATCCCGTTGAGTGTTTAAAATGTTTCGTTTTACATTTATACGAACAGCTTCTCTGTATTTTTTCCCATATGCATTAGCTAACCCTTCTAAGGCAGTCCCCAGCCCAGCCTTAACGCTACTGCCATAACAATCAAATGACAAATCTTCATTTATTGGTAATTCTGGAAATTCATCACGAATTATTTCCCAATTTTGAGACAAATTAAGAAAATGCTTAATTTTTTCTCCATTTTGAAGTTTAGTTAAATGGTAAATCAAAGCTATGTTCAAAATAGATTTCTGAACAGACATGGCATTTAACAAAATAGATTTTTGCTCATCCGTTGGAAATAATGCAAATTTGAATGTTTTTATCATAAATAGTATATGATTTCAAACTATTTAAACATATGGCATCACCCTGTTCTGCTCTCGCATCTCACGCACACGCGAGAAGTGCAACAAATGTCACGGTAAATGTCACGGTAAATGTCACCATAAATGTCACATCCTCGCATCTCACGCACACACGCGAAGTGCAACAAAACAAAAACTAGATGGATGGTATCACGAGGTCTCGCATCTCACGCACACGCTCGAAGTGCAACTTCCCCCGGCGATCCGCACGCTTTGCCTTATTCTCGCATCTCACGCACACGCGCGAAGTGCAACTCTTACATTTATATACGATGACAATAGAGCATCACAAAATGTAAAGCATAATTCACTACGTGTTGCACATAAGTCGATTTTACGCCGGTATGTTTTACCACTTCCACCCGACTAGAATCACGCATATGATACGCACCATATACACGATCCACAAATCATTCGCATATCAGAACAATACTCGAAATCTGACACACGTGGGCATGCGAATGCCCAGTCCAACCGCAGAACTGAGGCGTAAAGCCAGTAGTTCGGAAGGCGGCATGTTTCTATTGGTAATAACCAATCGTGGAACACGCCCAGACAGCACAACAAGTGCCGTCCAATGCAGAAGTCGCATCAGTGCGAACTTTACTGCATATTATAGTAGGACACGAAACCTTATATAGTTTTCGGTCTAAGGCATCAAACTAAATCGATATATTTAATTTGATGCCGAAAATTTTAATCCCAATCGAGGTCAATCATACTAATTTACTTCGTAATACGCACTGTATTACCGAATTTGTCGGTTCTATATAGTTTTTCTTTCACAAAAACACCATACGCATAATCAAGATCAACCACTCGTGCTAAATATCCCAATTTACGATATGTTTTTGCAATTTTTTGAGCTTCGATTTTAGTCGAAACAGGGTTTCCCACTAAATGTAAGGTTTCTCCATTAAACTTGCGAGTTGCCATTTTTAATTCCATCACCATTAATATGATGATATTTATATATTTAAATGTTTGCACAATAAGATAAGATTGCCGCATCTATACATTGGTTAGTTTTGCGATTATATTTGTTAGATTTAGACAGATATACCTTTAATTTTTCAAATTCTTTATGAGTTAAAAACAAACCAAGTGATGTTTTCATTAATATACTATATAGTAACTTAGTATATTTAAATCTATCGCATAAATAAACTAACTTTGAACTAGCTGGTTTAACCGGATAGTTCACTTAATTAAAATTTTGCATCACTATATTATTATATATGGATACTAATAGGCAACAATACATGCGTATAATATTTATAGATATATTTAAATAATAATAAACCTAATTTAATATAGATGACATACGACGAAAAAACACCATCGTATTATAACAATGAAGGTTTACAGCCATTTGATGTTATGAAGGTATGGAGTGTTAACGATGCTGAAATGACGCATTATGAGGCATTTTTTAGATTTAATGTATTAAAGTATTTATGGAGATATCGGAACAAGAATGGTATGGATGATTTACAAAAAGCATTACATTACATGCAATTACTTATTCGCGAATACGAAGAGGATGCTACAAACAGTAGGAAAATAATAGATTTGGTTTCTCCAGAAATACCAAAACAATGAAACGAAATATCAATCTATTTTATTTAAATCGGTGCAAGCGTGTCTGGTCCCGCGCATAAACATGTTATGTTTTTCACATAGTTCTATTCGTTCTGGGTCTCTATCGTGAACAGGAGACCAATAGGAACATAGAAAACAAATATCGTCATCTTTCATTGTTATATATAGGTTTATAAAATATAAAAATGTTTCTTTATTATTGATCATAAATAACGAAACACCAAATATATATGCTAGTAAGTTCAAGAATATAGTATGAAAGTTATTCAAAGCTATTGTTTAGCGAAGCTTCATGAATTGGCAGTCGAATACGTATGTAAATACGGCAAAGAAATCATTACCGAAGATGGTAAAAAAACACTTGAATCCGAACCCATTTGTTTAACAACAACAACACCATGGGACTATCCTATGGTGAGTGAAAAATCAGCATTAACTAGTGATTTTGCTGAAGAATATATGCAAAAACTCGTATATGGATACGATAAAAATGTAAATTTCGAATATGATTATCATTCCAGATTGTTTGCATATCGAAATATCGTAAACCAGATAGATGAATATATTATTCCAAAATTGATTTCTGAACCTGAATCCAGACGCGCGATTGCTATTACATGGAATCCAGAAACAGACGAAACAATGAACGATTGTCCATGTTTACAATTGATTCAATGCACGATTAGAGATAAAAAACTTGATATTACAGCTGTGTTCCGCAGTAACGATATGTTATTGGCGGCAGGACAAAACATGTATGCGTTAGTTGGATTACAGTCGTATATAGCTGAAAAAGTAGGTGTACCCTTAGGTAAATATACACATATTTCGTTAATTCCCCATATTTATTATGTTGATGATGCGGACGAACTGAAAAAATTTGTAAAAAAATAATATTCTTTTTTTATTTTCCAAACGGAATCCATTTTCCACTTATTAGTTGCCAAATACCAATTGCTGTTACAACGAGTGTAATTACACTTATCAAACCAACTAAAGCAGGTGGAACACCTAATAATAATAATAATGACGGCAAATAAGTCACTGATAATAACGCAAACGAAATTATCCATATAAACATTTGTCCTCCAATATTTAACCAAGTCCAAAGAACACTAAATATTCCAAATGTTTCGTCTGGATGTTCAATCAATGCCATTATATTAGTTAATTTATCCTCTAATTCCGCATCTGCAGATGGCAATTTTTGAATAGTTGGATTATCGTTTATATTAAATGGATCAACTGTACCAAGTAATCCTAATACACCATTGAAAATAATTAACCACATTACTATATCATACATCTTCATAGTAATTATGTATTCACAGTGGGTATATAAAAAAGTAATTATAAAAAAGAAAGATTAATCGTAATCGCGCGCATACGAGAATAAGGTTAAAATACCAATAACTACCATCATCGCTACCCAAATGGGGTCAATAACGAGCAGACCTAATACAGTAAAGATTACCGCTATTCCCGCAACCAACAAAGCCCCTTTGGGTGAATGCTGAGCACCAAATAGACCAGCTATAACCATCAATATGCCACATATTATTAATTGTATTAACTCACCGTCTAGCTTGACTGGCAACCCCACATCTGACCAAAACGGCGCAGGAATTAAAGGTTTTTTTGCACCAGGTAAAATTAAACCTGTTTGATTTGTCGGATCGGCATATTTTTTTAACCAAACTGTATAGGATTTATCATAAGTATAACCACTGTCCGGATTTGATACGTGCAAAACGACAGCTAAATACGAATCATCACTTTCAGTAGCATCATATATATAAGATACATCATTTGTTACACTTGAATACGTTTGTAATATAGTTGTTGCATTCCAAATAGTAAAGGTAACTAAATTATTCCTGCCATCACTGTCAAAATATGACATATGAACTAATCGATAATCTAACGATACGTTAGATGTTAAGCCAGGTGCAAATGGGGTACCTGAGGGTTTACTTAAAATTAAATGTTGCAACGCAAAGTTATTTGCTATATATGTGGTAGATTTGCTACCATCATAAAATGCGATAGTATATTTACGAGATGGAACAACCTCAACCACATATGAACCGCTTGCGTCTGTTGTATATGTTGTAGGTGCCGTTTCACCAATACCCACTGTGAAACGTGTGTTTCCGAGATATTGATTACCATCCATTAAATATACTTGCAAATAATATTTAGTTGTCAAAATTGTATCCGAACTATCGGGTGTCGCTTGAGATAATAAATACAACGACCCATCGGATACAACTGTTAAATAATATCCTCCAGTAGATAATGCAACTTTATTTATTGAAGCTGAAAAATATATTATATCAGATACATTCCATGTAGTAGGTGAAGCACGACCTAATACAGTTAATCGCATATCATTACCGCCAAATGCTGACCAAACACCACTTTCCGCCGAAAGTGCGAGCGTGTTTAGTTGCGCGATACCAGTAAAATACGTCGATAAATTACCAGTATCATCAACAAAATAGACAGATGTTTCGTTAAGACCCATATATTCTAATTGTTGGTCAGCGCGCACTTCACTAAATGCAGGAACCTCGCTCGCCGAAGTCGAAATTAAATTAAACGAACCGTTTATTACTTCAACAACAAAAATTTTATCCGTAGTTCGAATGATAAAATTATTAGTATCATCAATGGATTGGATTGATTGAATGGTTGTACCGGCAGTTAAATTTAATTGATTTGTTGAATTTTCGATTACAACACCTGCATTTAAATAACTTATAG
Organism: uncultured Gammaproteobacteria bacterium; assembly: GCA_964593745.1. GTDB lineage: Bacteria > Patescibacteriota > Patescibacteriia > Patescibacteriales > Patescibacteriaceae > Patescibacterium. Next base: position 45,909 of record CAZQHN010000005.1, on the reverse strand, counting down.
TTACATTCGAAGGATTTACATTATTCCAGCTCACAAACATTTTGTTATACGGATTACCAACTATACTATTATATACACTAGATATCGTAGATGAATAGGTAACTCCTGTATCGATACGATGATAATATGTATCTACAGCAGTTGTATATGTAATTATATTAACTTCGGGGCTATATGCTTTTCCTAACGTAATAGACGTTATGCCATCCACAACCCCTATCGTTTGTCTGTTTCCAGTTGCATACGAATAATATGAAATTACTTTGTCAATATCATAAATTACAATACCCGATTCATCAATTGCACATAGAACAGCTGTGTTTCTTACATGATTTGAAATCGGAGTTATGACACTTGTTTTTGCATTTATATGATAAGGAGTATTGCCAGATACCATATAGGCATCGCTACTACTTACGTATTTTATATCTAATACCGAAGCGCTTAACTCATATTGTTGAACTGGATTATAGCGTTGAGTTGCATATGTATTAAGTGTAATTTGCTCGGTTTGCAATAATGTAGGCAAATACGATCCATAAATTGGTTTAATGTGTGGGGAATAAGAAACGACACCGGTCTGAGAATTTTTCAATTTCATTCTAATAGCAGAAATTCCACTATTAATATCAATTGTAGCAGAAGAACCAGTATATCCAGCATCCGTCCATACATACGTAGTCGGAGAACTCGGATTCCATGATGATTTTTGCCATGTCACACTATATCCATTTGTATTATAAGCAACTACATTACAAGGTGTTACATAGTCACTACAAGTAAAATTAGGTGTATAAACCAAATAGGAGGGAATAGTAGGTGACATCCCGCTTAATAATGGCAAATAATAGCTTGAAGGTAAAGGAAACGTATTATGGCTCAAATCATCAATTGTCCATATAGAGGTAGAATCGCCGATATCACCTATATCCCACGATAATATAGTTTCAAAAAATGGTTTATTTCCCAAAATATCAATAGATGTAACATTAGCACCATTATAACTCGTGGTTGTAAAAGTAGAAGAAGACCATCCGGTAATAGGAGCTTGCATATCTTTCCATGCGTATGAATTAATAATCTGAGGAGCGCCAAACACCGCATCTCCAAACAATCTATTGCAATCCAATAGAGCATCTATACTTTCGACTAAACATACTGAGTTTTGAATTCGTAAATTGCCATACGTAATTCCCACAAATCCCCCAACATCCTGATATCCTGTTATCTCCCCTAAAACATACGAATTTAAAATAATAACAGGTGCATTAGTGCCTCCTAATACCCGCCCTATCATGCCACCAACACCATAATTCATCCCTACATTTCCATTAAATACACAATTTGAAATAAATACAGGTTCGTTATCGTTAAAACCACCCATACCTCCAACGATTCCACCACCATGACTTTGATATGCCATAACTGTAGCATTTACATAACAACCATCAATCTGAGTTCCCGCGGCATGACCTATCAAACCACCAATATCTGTTGATCCAGAGACAGTAGAATTATAAATTTTACAATTTTCAATGATATCAGTTTCAGAATATCCACATAAAATTCCAGCAAACTGACTCGTACTTGTGTTCCCAACAGTCGCATTTTCTAAAATAATATTATGGATAGTAGCAGAGTCAGAAAAACCAAATAAACCACGATAAGCGACTGGACTTACATACAAATTTGAAATAGTATAATTATTTCCATTCAATGACCCCGTAAATCGATGAGATATATCACCTATAGGTGTCCATGTAACACCACTTAAATCGATATCGTTATCCAAAACATAATCTTCAGCCAAATTCAAATTCATATTTTGTAATCCAGGGGCATCTGTGATATGCGTTAATGCCGAAACTGGAGCAACGAATGCCATTCCGACAATAAAACATACTAATAATAAGAACCCAAACGTTTTATTACTCTTTATTTCATACATTATAAATATGAATTGATTATCCATATATTTAAAACTAAGCATGTAAAAAAAAAGAAAAATTATCGTTTATTAAATAATCTAAAGAATAGGGCGGTTATACCAATCGCCACACAAACCAAGAATAAATAAACGGTATCTGGCGGCATCCAGACGACCCAAACACCAAAGGTCACTCCAATACTTACGACCAATAGTTCAAGTCCGCGACTCCGGAAGTAAACCAAAATACAGAAACAGGTGTATAGTATCAGATAAAAATACGCGCCTAAAATATCAGTGTACGGGCTTACACTACTCTTTAAAAACATGACTGGATCAAATAATCCATCTACAGTAAACCATGCCATATTAGTATCATTCCATGGCTCGTAAATCGGAATGTCAGTAGGCACAACCAACGTTGGCGGACTAATCGTCGGATAATCATATGCCACAAATCCCTCATCTGCCGCAACTGGCATAATAAACAAACTCAATATCAACAAACTTAATATAAAAATGAGTTTTTTCATTTAAAATCCACCTCTACCGGTATTAAATTCCCCGAAATCTGAATCAAATTCAGAGGACATTGACGCAAATACGGCCCACCCCACAATCAGACTGCATACGATGAATGGACTAAATACCCATATGTTCATGATAAAATCATTTAGATTATCGAATTTTGGTACCATTTCTGATAAAATACGTGACCATATCATGATTTGCGAGTCACATACTAAGTAAACCAACAGGTATATAACAAATAAAATTATTGCAGTTAGCCAAGTTTTAAGTAGGTTGGATGCATCCATAGTAAGTATCTATGTGACATACATACATTTAAACCTAATGCTGTTGTGAGATAAATATTACCAACCTTCCCCAGTAACACAATCATAACATTTACAATATCACAAATACTAATTAGGCGTCTTTGTGTTATAGGTTACCAAATCAAATTCAAAAAAGTCAACCCTTGCAGGGGTGAGGATGCGAACATCCTCGAATTTACAATCCTGATGCGGAGAGTTTATCTAATTAGATAAACCCTCCATATATGAGCACGGCCAATACAATAGACAGAACCATACATCCAGCGGCAACACCGAGGATGATTTTTTTAGTTCTGTCTGGGTTTTCTGTGTCTTCTTTATCGAATGACATACTTACTTATTTGTATTGATTGCTTATAATAGTTTCGGTTTTATGCCCATATGAAAATACTAGCAAACCCGAATCGATTTTATTTTATAAAAAATAAACTCTAAACAAACAAACAATTATATAGAATTAAATCAAATATGTAAACATGGTAATCGATATGCCAACTAAAGAATCGAAACTTAATTATATGAAATGTTTATTACAATCTGAATATAAACAGGAAACATTAAACAAGATAACTGAAGATTTAGATACAGAATTAAAGATAAATACTGTATTTCTAATTAAATTAGAAACAATGATAAACGAAAACCCAGTTTTATCAAATCAAAATTGTCCAGACGGAAAATATTTCTTAGCACCATACTATCTTTGCCATGCAATGTTTTATGCTAAGAAGGAAACGTTAATCGAACAATTAAATGCATCTTTAGATTTAAATATGCATAGTGTTATCCTAAAAATATTAAGTGATTTAGAAGAATTAAAAACAACCATTAGGATGAATACTCAAGAAAGTGTATCACTTATGCACGAAAATCATTATGAAATCAAAGTTACAGCTTCTGATTTACAAAATTCAGAGCATCCTTAATTTCTATAATTTTATTTTTATCACGGATTAAATTGAAATCTAATTTAATATCCATTTTTAATTGATTAGTAATAATATCTTGAATCACAAATTGAAGATTTTCATAATCCTGATTTTTACAAGAATACCGATATGAAACATAATGTTTCAATCGAGCGCAAGTGAAAGGTTTCTTCATCTTATCATCGTCCCGAATACGTATTAATTTAATACCTGATAACATCAATGCCGCATCTTTTTTATAATCACGTTGGTTACGTTCCACACCTTCCGGATGGTAAAAAGCACCATCATATTCAATAGCTAAGTTATAAGCAGGAAGATACAAATCTACACTCATATTTTCCAACCGAGGAATCGAAACGTTACTTGCTTGTAAAACACAGTTTATGCCCAAAGATTGCATGTAATAGGACACAATAGATTCAGGATAAGACGTAGTTGCTAATCTTGCGCAAACGGGACAACCAGTCTGATGACACGTGTTTGTCCTATTTGCAATAGTAGATTGCCATTCATGACCGTGTTTACACATCCACCAAACTTTTTTCTGGCTACTGACAGTGACTTGGGTTGGGTTTAGATCGCCGTTCTTGGTCGGATGCCATTCCAATGCAAGTTTCGGATTTACAGTTGCCAAATCATTAAATCCAGCTAAAACCTTTTGACCAGCACAAACGGGACAGCCATTTTGCAGATTTGTCCTATTTGCAATAGTAGATTGCCATTCATGACCATGTTTACACATCCACCAAACTTTTTTCTGGCTACTGACAGTGACTTGGGTTGGGTTTAGATCGCCGTTCTTGGTCGGATGCCATTCCAATGCAAGTTTCGGATTTACAGTTGCCAAATCATTAAATCCAGCTAAAACCTTTTGACCAGCACAAACGGGACAGCCACTCTGCCGATTTGTCCTATTTGCAATAGTAGATTGCCATTCATGACCATGCTCACATAGCCACCAGACCTTTCTGTTAGTCCCTTGTGTTACATCAGACGGTTTTAGATCGCCGTTCTTGGTCGGATGCCATTCCAATGCAAGTTTCGGATTTACAGTTGCCAAATCATTAAATCCAGCTAAAACCTTTTGACCAGCACAAACGGGACAGCCACTCTGCCGATTTGTCCTATTTGCAATAGTAGATTGCCATTCATGACCATGCTCACATAGCCACCAGACCTTTCTGTTAGTCCCTTGTGTTACATCAGACGGTTTTAGATCGCCGTTCTTGGTCGGATGCCATTCCAATGCAAGTTTCGGATTTAAAGTAACTAAATCGTTAAATCCAGCTAAAACCTTTTGACCAGCACAAACGGGACAGCCACGAGGCTGAGATTTATCTGTTCTATGAGCAATAGAAGCTTGCCATTCATGACCATATTGGCAAATCCACCAGACTTTTCTATGACTACCATATCTTATTTTATCAGGGTAGATACCCAACATATTATTTTTATTATAGTCCCATTCCGTTACTAAATTAGGATGAGTTTCTGATAAATATCGCTTATTGTTTATGGATTTCATATTGATATTATATATTTGATTTTATTACTTATAAATGTTATTAGATAAAATATGTAATAAGAATTAAATATAAGCACAGCATTTATATTACTATGTATGAATATAAAAATAGGGTGAGATAGCGTGTCTCGTGGAAGCTTCACCTTTATAGTTGTAATAATTAGTTTAGTGGTTTTTGGACTCGCTTACGTGTTTATTTCTCCATTTTGGAACATTATTCTAAATTTTGCATCGCAATTAGTGCCAGAACACGCGGGAACATATGCGATTTTTGAAACGGTCTTTAGTTATATTCCGGTTATGTTCTTTATTGGTGGAATTCTGATTTATGTGATAATTTCGGCAATGGATCCAAATTAACTATTTTTATATAAAAAAGAAAAAATTATTCAGATTCAGCAAACACTCTGGGGCGAGTCTGATTTGGTTCTAAAAATGATGGAGTTGCGGATACAAACAAATCATTATCTACACTTTCGTCATCTTCATCTATATCATATGTTTCTTCGCATTCCGTATCTACATCCGGATAACTATCATTCGTTTGTTTTACCGCGTAGGCACTACTAACAACTGCATTCTGTAGCTCACTACCCGGTATGTGTCGTGTCATCAATAAAACATGACCGTTTGACATACATGCGTGCAACTCCCAGAAATCCGTCTCTGTGTCACCCGTAATCGTTTCTTTTTTTGGAACAATTGCAACAATATCTTTTACTCTCATTGCAATACCGCTTTGACAAATAATATAATCATTTTCCATTTAATTTACCTCTGTTTTTTGATATTCTCCTTCTTCTTTTAACTGACGAACGGCTTCTCGATATTGGTTTATCAAATCATCACCTAACAATTTAATGTCATCTTCAATTTTAAACCTAATTTCGTTCGGTAAACGATTTTTGACTAACTTTTTGCCATAGGATTTAAATTCTTTTTCAGTTAAACAAGCTTCTCCTTTTTTACATTTGTATCCATAACAAACGACTAAATAGGGATACACTAACGGTTCGTTGATGATTTCATTGGTTGTAAAAACCCCAAAGCGTTCCATTTGTTGCCACAAAGCACCAATCGCAGTACCTTGATCTTCATCGAAATCACGATGACGTTTGCGGAATGTTGATAAATTCATCGGTTACATATATGTTTAAATACTAAATAAAGATATGTAAGTTCACAACACAACATTAGTTTTAAATATAAGGGAAACACATACTGATTATGAAAACTTTAAATGATTTATCAATATTGACATTTCCCCTGATAGATAACAAATGGAATGATAACGAAACAAATGTATATATCACACCCATATCATTGGAAAAACGTAAAGGTGAAAAAATTAAAGTGAAGCATCCAACCCCAAATGGATATAAAATAGATGAATGTATCATTGAAGACATTCGTCATTTGAGATATGACGAAATCGCGCCATGGTTTTGGGAAACATCGTTATGGGTAGGTCGAGACGCCAAATCCGTGAATAAACCACTAAAAGTCACATTAAAACAAAGATTTAAAAACACCTTCGAAGATGATGCTAAATTAGAATTGGTTTTTCTAAAACCACTCTAATTATATTTATATACTATCAACACACATATATAATTGTATGTTTGAAGATAAATACGACAGAATTATCTATTTTGACACCGAAACAACGGGATTAAGTTACAAAACAAACTGTATTACAGAATTAGCATATGCAGTTGTAGAAAAAAACAAACCAATTCAATATTTCGATGATTACATCAAAATTAACGAAAATCAATCCTATGAGTCAAAAGCAGAAGAAATAACTGGGATTACACGAGAATTTTTAAGACTTCATGGTAAAAATGCAACAGAAGTAATGTCTAAATTTCATAAAGCGATGTTTGAATCACCAAAAACGTTAATGTGCGCATACAATGCCGCGTTCGATATTTCCTTTATCACCAACGAATTTGCGCGCGCGAATTTACATTACAATTACCAAGTCGATTTTCTGGATCCATGCACCGCATATCACGACATTGCACCCTCCCCACACAAATTAACAAATGCCATTCAATTTTTCAACATTGAAAATGTACAAAATTCACACAACGCATTGGATGATGTAAAAGCTCTACTCGCCGTAACAGAAAAGATGCAACAAAAGCATAATAATTTAGATAAATACATTAATCTAATGGGATATTACGGAACATTCGACCAAATCGAATGTCCTTGGATTATGTATGTTCCATTTTCTATAAAAAATAAAATTCCCTTATATGATGCGTATAACTACTATGTCTCTTCACAAAATGTAGCACGGTCAATTAATGAAGCAACAACCGAACGACCTATTTGTACCACCAAAACAACATCCGTATGATGAATAAGGAAAAAATAAAATAACATCCCTCTTCTTTTTTATTTTTTATAAAATATACAATTAAAGATAATCTTGCCATTAAACATAATATAAAATATATTATGATGTAAAACAGGAAAGCAACATCAAATAGAACTGACTTTTGATACTATTCACTGGTTACAAGAAATAGATAGATAATAAAGGTTTGTATATCTGAATAAAATTCAAATTGCAGAATCGAATCTCAGACCTCTTTACACATATCCACATTCACCGAACGGTTCATACAATCTTTGATTTTATTAATTTTATCGTTGTCACGAACCAAATCGAAATCAACTTCGTTAGGCAGATGTAACTGATTCCTAATAATATCTTGAATCACAAATTGAAGATTTTCATACTCCTGATTTTTACAAGAATACCGATATGAAACATAATGTTTCAAATGAGAGCAAGTGAAAGGTTTCTTCATCTTGGCATCATCACGAATACGTATTAAGTTAACGCTAGACGAGGCTAATGCCGCATCCTTTTTGTAATCACGTGATTTACGTTCAACACCTTCAGGGTGGTAAAAGGAACCGTCGTATTCAATAGCTAAGTTATAAGCAGGAAGATACAAATCTACACTCATATTTTCCAACCGAGGAATCGAAACGTTACTTGCTTGTAAAACACAGTTTATGCCCAAAGATTGCATGTAATAGGACACAATAGATTCAGGATAAGACGTTGTTGCTAATCTAGCGCAAACTGGACAACCACGAGGCTGAGATTTATTTGTTCTATGATTAATACTAGATTGCCATTCATGACCATGTTTACAAAGCCACCAGACTTTTTTACCACTACTCACTGTTACATCCGACGCTTTTAGATTGCCGTTCTTAGTTGGATGCCAGTCTGAAGCAACTGTAGAATTCACAGTTGCTAAATCGTTAAATCCAACTAAGACCTTTTTACCAGCACAAATAGGACATCCGCATTGCAAACTTGTTCTACTATTAACAGTAGCTTGCCATTCATGACCATGTGCGCATATCCACCAGACTTTTTTGTTACTACTCACGGTTACATTGGATGGTTTTAGGTGGCCGTTCTTGGTCGGATGCCATTCCGATGCAAGTTTAGGATTCAAAGTAGCTAAATCGTTAAAACCAACTAAAACTTGATGCCCTGAACAAACTGGACAGCCTTGAGGTTGAGATTTATTTGTTCTATTATTAATAGAAGCGTGCCATTCGTGACCGTATTTACAAATCCACCAGACTTTCTTAGCACTTCCATATGTTATTTGATCAGGGTATACACCCAATGCATTATTTTTACTATAGTCCCATTCCGTTACTAAATTAGGATGAGTGACAAAAAGAGGAGGTTTATTCACAGAAGTATGCATGTATTCTTATATATGGGATGAGAATACTTATAAATGTTTGTAAAATTATAAATATAAAATAAACTATAATGATTATATAATAATTAAAAAAAAAAAAAATAAAAAATTATCTGGATTCTAAATTTTAGCACTCAATTTCTTTTTATTAAGTTTATTAGTATTTACTTTTTTCGATATAGAATGAACTTTTGATTTTCTTCCACTCATTGCTACAGGTAAAACATTAAAATTCAAAGCATCCATCATTTTCATTATTGTTTTTGCATTTTTATCTGATTTAGATTCTTTTTTAACAGTTGATCCGCCGCCCCAGCTGAGAACTTCTGTGTTTAAATATCTGCTTTTACCTTTAATCGGCGAAACCTCTCCAAATCCACTGAATTGTTCAGGTGTTGCTATTTCGGGATGATAAATCAAATATCTGTTATAACTTATTACACCATTTTCATCACTTATTTTTTTACGTCTACGCTTTTTTTCTTCATCATCTCTTTTATCTTTTTTAACGTTCTTTATATTTCGTTTAAATTGGTTCTCAAATTCATTTCTCTGAGTAAACGAATCTTCAAATCGAAGTTGATTTTCACTTTTCATTTGTTGTTTTTGTTGTTGAACTTGCTTAGGATAATCATGTGATTCTGTCGATAAAGGCATATCCGAAAATATAGAAGCGGATATATCTGGAGCAAAAGCCGAAGATATACTACTAGAGATTGCAGAAGAAATACTACTAGACAACGAAAGGCTAGAATCTTGAATTTTCGAAGCCGATTGAGAAATAGCATTACTTATCGGATAAAATAAAGTAAATTCAGACGATAAAGATGATGGTAACGATAAATCTTCAAATTTAGGAGTAATATTAGGAGTATATTGAGGTTTTATATCAGTATCAAATAAAGATTTATCTTTACTTAAACCCATAAAAATATCAGTAGGTTTACTCGAAGGAACAGAAATAGGAGAATTATAAAACATATCACTTCCTATTTTATTTTTAGGTATAGCAATGGCTTCTGGATAAAATAAATTTCTTTCTTCAATTTTATTTCCAACATTAATATCAGATAAAATTAAATTAAAATCAAAAAGTTCATCGTTAAAATTAGACGTATCTTTTTTCATTTTTTGCTTCGTTTTTTCTTTTTCATCAAATATCGACATTAAAACCCGAGATTCCTCATCTGTAATATCATATTTGTTTTTATTTTTTATATTTTCACGCGATAATTGATAAACTTCACTACTAACTAGATCATAGGGCTCAAATCCAGGATAATTAGGATAAATATCTCTATTTCTATTCTTAGTAGAATCAAAACTTTGCTGATTTTGGTTTCGACTAATTGAATAATCTATAGGCATAACAATAGCGGTATCCAAATTGGTGCCATATGGATTTATAGGTTTTTTAATAGATGTATCGATTTCATTTTTATAAATATTAGTATCTGTTGAAGATATTATTTCTTCAAATATATTATTATATTGAGATGATTTTATATCAGAAGGTAAATTAATTATATCTCCTTGAGTCGAAATTTCTTGATTAATAATAGGATATTCGTTAGTTGATGAAATTTCAGGTTGTTGAGTGAAATCATAGAAATTATTTTGAATTGGAATTTCATTGTCAACTTTATTATCAGATAATCCATCTTTACCAAAAACAGGTTTATTTGCATCTCGTATATAATTATCGGCCATATATGCAACTGCGCCCGCACTACCCAAACCTAATATTTTTGTAGCATCCAACCCACTCATTACACCATAATCTAAACCACTTACCGCGCCACCCAAAGTTAGTTTAGGAGCACTCGATAAAATTTTGCCTTCTGACATAACTTTACCTCCAGTAGATATCCAAATATCTTCAGTGCCACCAACTTTACCAACTACTCCCAACCCTTTAGCCGCTAAACCAAATCCAAAGATAGTAGATATTAGTTCTACTGGATTATTTAAAATTGTGTCAGATTGAGTGGCCGGTGTAAAAAAGCCTATATCATATGGATTAGCACCGGCTATAATAGCTTTTGCTTTTTCAACATCTTTTTGACGTTCTACATCAGAAACATATGAGCGACCAGTTAACATGGAATCTATACGAGAAGTATACGCATCCGACTTAGCCGTTTCAAATTTCTCTTTATCACTTTCTATACGCATCACATCTAAATTATCGCCGACAAATGTTTTACCCGAAGAATCAACAATCAAGAACTGAGGGTCGTAATAACCGCGTAATAGTTCGTTTTTACGTTGTTCTGGCGTTGTTGTGTCATAATCAAGTCCCAATGATTTGCTTATATCAAATGAATCTAATTCACGGTCAGTCATGGTAAAACCTAAACTATCCGTTTGTCCGTATTTGGTCGGGACATTTGTATAGATATTTTTGCCTTTTGATTTTGCGATACGATCAGCGTCTTTTCCTGTCGAAAATAGATAAGTATCTTTTAATAAATTGCCGCTTTCGTCGTAATCATGGGCAATTCCATAAGGTATTGCATCTTCGCCCAAATACCCTCTAATCTGGTTCTGATTTTGCAGATTAAGGGGTCTGGTTTCGTATTGACCAGTAGAAGGATTATAATATTCAACAAATTGAACATTTTCGTCGTAAAATTGATATCCGGGGTTACTCCATTTATCTTTTAGTTCTGCTTTTTGCGCGGCAGTCAGATATTCGACATTATCACGAGGTTTATTTGCTTCAATGTCGATTAATCGTTCAGTTTCTAAATCTAATGTTGGTTTTCCAAATATGACTTTTGATATATCGTCAGTGCCAAATGCTTCAAGCATACGATTCGAATCGACGTTTCCACTTTCATCTAAGGCTTCGCTAAAACCAAGACCAATGTTTTCAGCATCGAACGCACTACCAATTACACCATCATACCAACTTTCATTTATGCCTTTTCGTGATAAATCTTTAGTTAATTCGGATTTATCCAAATTTCTAGATGTTGAGGTTAAAATATAATCGTTTATTGTACCTTGGTCAGACATGGTTTTTGCCGATGGTGTGTCAATCCATGAGGTTTTACCTGTATAATCGATATATTTGTTGCCACCTTTCGCACCGCCAGTATTAAAATACAGTAATGGTTTTTCTCCGGCAATTTCGGAAACTACAACCGCATAAGGAAACGCGCTTTCGCCTAAAATTCCCATGTATTCACCTTTATCATTATAAAATGGGGTTGTCGTATCGCTAAAGGTTAAATCGAAATCACCTAGTATATTACGCGCTTCCTCTAAACTAGTTGGGAAATATAAACCTGCACGATCTTCTTGCACTAAATCAACAATTTGTTGACTGGATATTTTCCGCAATGCAGGGTCAGAATCGTATTTAGAACCAGTATTCTTATGCGCCCAGTTAGTTTCGCCCGTATATACGGGTGCTGTTTCCTTCGAAGGAGTATTAAAAAACGAATTTCCATTCTTACCAACCACAAAATCAGTGACAGACCCACCTACAGGTTTAATCGTGTTTTTTTGCGTTGTCAGAAAGGTGTTAGTAGCTAGTTGTTTATTAACAATAGGTAAATCAGCATAATCGTTACTCACTGAAGATTGTGGATCGACCACATCAATATATTTACTCACAGGTTGTATAAAACTCGTGGGAGAGGTTCTACCACCCTCTGGAGTAGTCACACCAGAAGATGGAACGCCAGAATATTTATCAGGAACAGACGAAACTGGAGAAGGAGGAGTGTAACCACCATCATCTTCTCCACTGTAATTGACAAAATCGGGATTAATTCCGTCATTTACAGAAGTCGGAGGCTCGTAAGTAGGACTATATATTCCACCAGTAACCGGATCAACATTTGTTGAAGGAGCAGGGGAATATTTATCAGGAACAGACGAAACTGGAGAAGGAGGAGTGTAACCACCATCAT
>CAZQHN010000005.1:32528-32914 GCA_964593745.1 uncultured Gammaproteobacteria bacterium | reverse complement strand
CTTCTCCACTGTAATTGACAAAATCGGGATTAATTCCGTCATTTGTAGGCGGTAAACCGACATTTACCGGGTCAGCACCCGCATCAACAGCAACAGCTTTATCTGCATCGGTTGCAGTCCCCAAACTGATACGTTCGCCTTCTGGAGAATTTCTCCAATTAGAGGCATAGTCAGTCATTTAAATTAACACCTTTACATTTCATACTCAGACATTTGACATCGGTATATTTAAACCTAATGCAATATTAAAAAGAAACAAATAAAAATTTAATTATTTAATTTCAAAGAAAACGTTCGTTCCTCGTAATTTCTTTTCACCAAAAATCTTAAACCGATATCATACTAATGAATACCCACTCAATATATTTAAACGTTATGCCAACATT
>CAZQHN010000005.1:26863-32428 GCA_964593745.1 uncultured Gammaproteobacteria bacterium | reverse complement strand
CCGATATCATACTAATGAATACCCACTCAATATATTTAAACGTTATGCCAACATTTAATACAAATAAAAACACAGTATATAAACATAGATGACAGCTAATACACCTCAATCACGAAAAGCAAAAGGAAGACATCTTCAGCAAAAAATACGCGACGATATCATTACTACATTTAACTTAACCGAAAACGAAGTAAGGTCAACATCCATGGGAGCAAAAGGATGTGATATTTTATTAAGTGAAAACGCGCGAATAAATTTTCCATATGCAATCGAATGTAAATCACAAGAAAAGTTGTCAATTCCGACATGGTGGGAACAAACGGTAATAAATGCAACAGAAGAAAACTTGACACCTCTGTTGATATTTAAACAATCAAGAAAAGACATAATGGTATGTCTAAAATGGAATGATTTTTTATCTTTATATAACAATCAACTCAAAGAATCTTAATTTTAATTCTTTTTGAATCAACACCAACCAATTTACGTAACTGACATGACATATTATTTGCATATTTTAATTTTACTACTTTTGTGTTAGTCGGAGAGAAACCTTTAGTCTTATCGATTCTTACTATGCGCGCGCCCTCTTCATATCCTTGAGCAGACACCCATTTGTAAAATGGTTCAAACGACTTCCATGAATTACATACATTTATATCACCTCTGCGACACATTGTATCATGAACATTCTTTAACTTTTTTAAAGTATCATCTTGAGATTTCATTGGTATATATATATGTTTGTATGTCTTAATAAAGATATTTAAGACTTTTGATTTATAAAATTAAAATGTCTTTATTAATTAGCATTTCGATATATTTATATACACCATGTCATTCACAAGATTAAGACGATCATCAATTTATCCTAAGGTTATCCAAATTTACGAACAAGTTAAAGATAATAGTTTTTATTCTAAACAAGTGGGATTATCCCATACGGATATAAGTAAACTAAAAAATAATGGATATATAGTCAATGTCATTGGAATAAATGGACACAAACAAAATGTTACGATAGTTACTCCGAATGATACAACCTACAAAGTTAAATTATATCATTTAACACAAAGAACTATCGATATAATTGAATCAGATAAACAACAAGAAGCAAATCTCAATGTAATTGAATCACATCTAGATACGCCTCTTTCTCCTTCTGATATTTCTGTTCAAAATCACTAGATTGTAACAGCGAAGAATCATAAATACCTCCATACGGAGATTTCCAAATAATGTGCTCATTTTCCACATCAATATCGGCAATATCCCAATTTAAAATATACGGATTAAAAACATGATATTTACATGACGTTTGAATACACATATCATCAAAATCTTCTGAATATCGAGCACACTCAAACTTATCATTTACACATTCACAATGTAAACAGGTTCTACAATTCACCACTGGGATACTGTTGTGATAACACAATTCTTTATAATCACAAAACATACACTCTTTTGTATTTTCAGAAGACCCATGTTTTCCTACAATTTTAGGTGGGATTTGATTAGAACGCACAATTGCTTTTGCACGATCAAGTGCTAAAATCGCAACTTCCTTTTCATAATTCACCCATTCAGTATAAATCTCATCGGTTTCTTTACAAACAACAACATATAACCCAACTTTCAAATTAGCCCAATGCATATATACATTCATCTGAATATAATGAACTGGTTTTTCTAATTTAATACCTGTTTCAACTATCTTTTTAAATCCTTTGGTGTTAGACGTTTTAAATTCCAATAAAACCGGTTCATCTGGATATTCAGGAAAGCCAACCGCTATTCCATCGCACGATCCTGAAATAATAGGACAATCCGGTTCAACAAAATGTGTTTGCGTATCTAGAATAGTCACACCTATATTTTTTAAATCTTCAAGTATACGCGGTTCTTGTACATTTCCACTTTGAAATAAACGTAAAATTCGCCCGTCCATTGAGGACTTAGGAATCATAGCATGATGCAAATGTAACCATAAAGCACGAGGGCAAGGCAATCCAAGTTGGGATGCGCCTAAATGAGGACGAAGCCAACTCAATCCATATCTATCAATATAACTTTGATAGATTC
Organism: uncultured Gammaproteobacteria bacterium; assembly: GCA_964593745.1. Classification (GTDB taxonomy): domain Bacteria; phylum Patescibacteriota; class Patescibacteriia; order Patescibacteriales; family Patescibacteriaceae; genus Patescibacterium. The sequence goes on along the minus strand of CAZQHN010000005.1, from coordinate 30,343 downwards.
GTTCCGTTATAGAATTCATAATAAAAAAGAAACTCGGTCAGATTACTGACCGGATTTGCCCCACATATTCTGAAGTGGGTCAACAGTAGGAGTAGTAGACGTCATTGAGGTAGCAACAGGTGTTTCCACTGAAGATTTAACTTTACTCCATCCAATAATTTTGTTTTGATCTCCATATTTTTCAGATGTTTCTATCGTAACATGGAGGTTAAACAGTTTAGAATGCAATTCAGATATGTCACGCAGTAATCCAACAAACCCAACAGCATCGCACATTTCACGCAGATATTTTTTAGCCCAAGCTTTTGTTTTTGGATTCACGTTCCAATAATGTAACATGAAATACAAACAAACGCCAGCATGTTCACCAGAAACGATTTCCCATTTCATGTTTGCATACTGATTTTCTGGATTTTTCTGTGAAACTTTCACATCGCTTGAAACCAGCATAGCTGTATATTCTCCAATTGGTACAGTTTTGGCAAGAGACTTATCAGGTTCTTGTGTTGTGTCGAACATTACGATTGCCATAATCTATTCTCCTATAATACTTGGTTCTAATTACTTAAATACTTTACGAAAACATTCCAATCAAGTGGAAGCGTGGCAGGCATGGCTTTATAGCGGGTTTTCGCCGATAAATAAGCAGGATGGGGATGCAAATGCATTACACGTTCTTCAGTTGTACTAGTTTGTACTTTATTTCCATCTTGACTAGCAAATTTTTTAATATCAACAAACGATACTACATCGAAATTTTTAGAAATATAAATCAATTGTTTATCGTCTAAATTTAACATATATGCGTTATAAGTTGGTAAGTTAGGCTCATTCATCATCTTAATTTTCGAATGACCAATACATAGAATACACATATTCTTTTGTGACCAAATCAAATCTAATAAATTGAAAAGAACATTCCAATTTGCCGTTTTCGCATCATACTTAGCTCCATAGGAAGACCAGTCCATTTTATCCCATTTGTTTTTACGAAGTGTATATTCAACAACAATATCGTCTAAACCATCTATTGAATCTATAACCAACGTTTTAAATCCATAATCTGAACTTAAAATGTGTTCTAATATGTCAACGATATCTTCATATTTTAAATTTCGAATATTACCATTTGTTTCTTTAATTCCCGAAATGTGCGGTATATCACCCTTTCCTAAAATCACCAATGTCTTTTCGATATCAATATAAAATGGATCAGGAGCCGATGTAGCAAACGTGCTTTTACCAGTCCCCGTCACTCCAAAAATCAAGATTCGTGGAGGTTGCTGTAATGTGTTTTTCATTTCACGTAAATTCATTATAACACCACTATTATATTAGCGGCATAAGTATAAAAAAGCTTGTTCGATTTAATTTAACATACGAATACGTATTGTAAAATTAAACAGCATCTAAATTTATTTTTCGTCGACTCAGCAACGGAATATAATCATCCGCAGTAACATCGAAATTAAATTTCCGCAATTCAGGGTATAAGGAAATTAACGTTTTCCATCGTTCAATATGTTTTTTCGCATAAACCCAACCTTCTTCAGACTGAAAAATAAAACTCGGCAATTCGCGCGGAGGGATAACAACCGACAACATAGGATTTTTATAAAAACCATGTAATTGCCGATGATAATACCATCCTAATTTTTTACACAATTGTGTTACAACAGCATTATTGACATTTGTAATATAATCGCGTAAAGACAAATTATATCGAATAACCTTGAACCGCCAATCTTCCTTGATTGCTTTGTTTATAGAATCATATAGGGAACAAATATAATCGATTTCATACGAAGTTCCTATTTTTAATACATATAAATAATCCCGATCAATAGCTATATTCAAATTATAAGGATTGGTCATAGCATTTAATAGTTCAGCTAAATAAAACGGTTGTGGAAACAAAACATTCCCGATAAAAACATCGGCATGATTCATTAATTTCACTAATGTTTTCCCATCTTCAGTCACAGTATCAGGAGCATTACCTTTATACGTTCGCACAACGTCTCCTTGTAACGACGATATAACCACCCACTCTTCGGGCTTTTTACCTATGATTTTTAATAATTTTGTATATTTCAATATATCGATCATTATATATTAATGCGCGCCAGAAATATATAATAGTTTGTATCAACTATACGGGTTCCATCAATTAAAAATAAAAGTAACCTGTTACCACTCTTGAAGATTTCTAAACACAATTCGTAATTCTTCAGTCGCAGAAGTTTTAATTGGATTTTCAACATGTTTGCCTTGTTTTGTGTTCATAAACCAGACATCTTCTAAATGTCTTTGTATTTCAGGTAATGATTTACTAGTCATATATAAACTTATTATTTTTCCATATGTATAAAACTATGCATCACTCAGAATACAGACTCGACTCATTACTAAAATAGTAGATAAATTAATATAGTAACCGAAACCAATATATAAGACGATGGTTGCACAATTAAATAAAAAAGACATTTTTAAGTTACTTACAAAAATTAGTGAGACAACGAATCCATTTGGTGTAATGGACGTAGCTATGGAATTAGGATACCCAAGAAATAAAGCAGGGTTAGATGCAATGGATTATGATACTGGTATAACCTCACAAAAAATAGGCAAACTGATAAGCAAATCAGATGAATTTGAAAAATTCGATAGAAAATCAAGTTCACATGTCAGATGGATGAAAAAAGGAACAAAGGAGCAATTCGAAGTATGATATGGTCAGATAGACAGTTTTATAAATTTAATGAATTAATCATAACACCCTTTTCAAGCGAAAACGTCCAACCAAATAGTTACGAACTAACACTTGACTACACAATTCAAATAGCCACGGAAACAGGTTGGATTGAACAAAAATTACCCTATGTATTACCCAAAGGTACATTCACCTTAGCGTCATCAAAAGAAGTCGTCAAAATTCCATATCGTGCTGTTGGCAAGGTTGTAGGCAAGTCGTCCATCGCCAGATTAGGATTACCAATTGAATTTGCAGGAATGATAGATACAGGATTCGAAGGTCAGATAACATTAGAATTATATAACATGGCTCATCCTGTAAAATTAACAGAAGGAATGAAAATTGCACAACTGATGATCGAAGATGCGTATCCATGTGAAAAAAAATACGGAGAATGTAATAATCATTATCAAAACCAAAAGGGTGCAACAAAAAGTTGGATGAATAAACTTTAACTTTTTTCTTTTTTTCATCAATTACATTTAAATATACGTAAAGTATATATTAGAGCATGGTAACAAAACCTAAGACTCAAAAAACAAGAAAAGTGGCACAGCCAAAAACGAAAAAAATTGAATATTCGTGGTCAGTTTTTGAAAAATACAACGGTAATTGGGAGCCTGGTGGATCTGTAGGTAATAACCTTAATTTATATTTAAAATCACTACACCCAGAAGCAAAAATCATGTTAGTTAGACATAAAAATATAGCAACTCCAGCAGAAC
>CAZQHN010000005.1:0-26763 GCA_964593745.1 uncultured Gammaproteobacteria bacterium | reverse complement strand
CCAGAAGCAAAAATCATGTTAGTTAGACATAAAAATATAGCAACTCCAGCAGAACGTGGAACTTATAATTACGAGAGAATTTGGTAAAAAATTATTTTTTCTTTTTTTTTTTTATTTATATTTAATCAAATAAGATTCGCTAACATCGCCTCCTGCACCCAAATACCAATTAAATATTTAAAATCCCCATTCTTTACCATTAAACTATGCAAAATAGCCAATTCTATTTTATATATAATTTCAACAGTAACAGAACTCAAATCTAAAACTTCCCACCACCAATATTTTTTCATAAACTCAACTAAATCAATCGATTTTGGTAAAGTTAAAATTAAAGGGCACGAAGTGATATCTTTGAAATAATAATCTAATAAAGGAACCCAACAATTCATGATAAAAGTTTTATCACTTATGAAATATTCTGTACAATCATGTAACATAAGGTTCCACTCATCACGTGTCTTACATTTACTAGAAATAGATTTGAAGTTGTTAGAAATATTATTTTTGATATATTCGTGACATAAATCATCAACTTTAAATGATTTAACATAACAAGTTTCATTAATAGGCAAAGAGTTAATCAAATGTAAAAATACATTGGTTGTCGTATCTCTAGTTAAATCAGACATATACTATACAATTACATTCAATATTATATAAATGTTACTATTTGAAATTAAAAATAAAAAAAAAAAAAGATTATGAACATTTTGTAAATCCACAAGATTCACAAACATTACATCCCCCGTGTCCAAGAGTTAAATGCCCGCATTCCGGACATTTAACATATACGTTACCATCCTTAATCATTTCAATAAATCCAGATTCAGAAGTTGTTGACGATGACATGACAACATCTTTTCTGGAACCGGTTCTGTATACAGTGACACCTTTACACCCCATATCGTGCGCATCAATTAAAATTTTTTCGACTTGAGATTTAGTCGTATGGTGTGGTAAATTAATGGTTTTCGAAATTGAAGCATCTACAATCTTTTGCGCGCATGCCAATGTTTTCAAATGCCATTCAGGACTAATATCGAGCGCACATTTATATACAGCTTTTACTCTATCAGGAATCATCGATATATTTTGTAATGTTCCATCATGAAATACAAGATTGATAATTTCATCATATAACTCAGTATCGCCGTTACACATCGTCTTTAAATCCGCATCAAACAACGGATGAACCATAAGGAACGATTTTCCAACAGTATTATTACGCTGATATACCCAGTTGAAAACCGGCTCAATACCAGATGAACAGTTTGCAAGAAGCGAAATGGATCCCGTTGGAGCAATACAAGTCAAAGCTCCGTTTCGCATGGGGATATCCCATTCTGAATCGTCGAATGCCGGAAACACACCATATTTTAACGCAAGCTTATGGGATTCATCTTTTGCTGAATCAAATAAGACTCGTAACACTTTCGTAAGTACACTAAGAGCTTCATCTGAATCATAAGCAATATGTAATTTCAATAACATATCGTGATAACCCATGATACCTAACCCAATTTTACGTGTTTTATCGTTCATTTGTTTTAATTCGGAGATAGGAAACATGTTTTTATCTAGAACATTATTTAAAAACTTTGTACAGATACGTGTATCTTTAGCTAATCGAGTATAGTCAATATCGTCGCCTTGCACATAATGCGAAAGATTAATCGAACCTAAATTACAACTTTCAAAAGGTAATAACAACTGTTCCCCACAATTGGACGTAGGAACACCATTTGCAATAAATCTATGATGAATTGGTTCAGTTAAACAATACACATCTTCTTTATTTGAAAGTATGATAGATTCAACTTTTAATTCCGCACCATCTCCACAGAAAAATCCATATGTATAAGCATCTTCCAACTCTCGTTCACCTTTAACGATAGGATAATCACATTTTTCAAGTTTATCTCCTATGTTAAGTTCATTTGTAGTCTTTTTACCTTTTATAGTAAACCACTTGTGGTCGGCCGTACATCTGACAACAGAACCATTTGAAAAGGTTACATTGTAAATCTGCTGATTGTGTGCGACAAAGAAAGGTACAACATCGCTCCACGATTCACCATTCCATACGTTAACGTGTTTATCGATAACATCTCCGATTTTTACGTATCCAATATCAGTCAGAATTTCGGTTTCATAGGTAACACAAGGATTCGTGCTTACAATTTTACCAAGCTGTTTTAATGCGTTTGCGTTGTTAATGTTATCGTCAAATAATACGGCAGGTTCACCATTTCGATGTGATCCTTCTACTATCCCACGCCAGACTTCACCAACAGTAACCGCGCGCTTTGTCCCATCATCCAGTGTTGTATATGTCACGATATCACCCCATTGTTTACACTTAACCTTATCCATAAACGCTTTAGTTATCATAACGGAGAGATTGAAGTTTTTAATTACACCTTCTTTGGATTTACATTCGATAAATTCCATAATGTCACCATGATCACAGGGCAGGACACCCATGGCCGCACCCCTTCGTTTACCACCAGCTTTTATGGCTTCAATTGCTGAATCATAAACGCGCATAAAGCTCACTGCTCCAGACGCTACACCATTACTATCACCAACCGCTGAATTTTTCGGACGAATCTCACCAAATGACATTCCAACTCCCCCGCCCGATTTAAAAATCAAAGCACATTGTTTTAAGGTATCAAATATACACGAAAGAGAGTCATGCACAGGCAACACAAAACAAGCTGACAACTGTCCGTTAGGAAGACCCGCATTAAACAAAGTCGGTGAATTTGGAATGAAATCACACTCTTTCATCAATTCATAAAACGAAATTCGTTCTTCGTCGTTATTAGCCACAAAATCAGATACGCGCTTACAGACATCTGACCAATTTTTTTCATTTCCATGATAATAACGTGCCGAAAGCACGCTTTCTATAACAGTATTTGAAGTCATTGCATTATAATATAGCATTCCTATCTATTTATACCTTAGCGAGGTTCCAAATAGACTGGTTTTAAACAAAGCATATATTTAAATATACTGAAAAATAAAACAAATAGCATATGAAAAAAGTTTGTAATTCAACAACAAATAAAGCATATGCCGCCAGACAGTATACCACCAAAAACGGAAGAAAAGGGCAATTTGCAGGAAAATGGACCGGGAAAAAACGTTAATTTTTTCTTTTATATTTTATTGATTCTTTTTTCCAACATTTTGTTGCATCTATTCTCAAATCAATTTGTTTTAATATATATTCTAATGAATTTTGAACTACGACAGCTTCAGGCTTGAGTTTGCTAATTCGCTTTTTACTACGCTTTGCACACGCAACTTTTGCCTTAGGTGATTTGGTTTGTAGTTTCGGAACAATTTGCACACAAGGTTGAATTTCAAGATATTCTTTCCCACTTTTTTCATTTTTCATTATCATGATATAATAATAGCGAGTAGGGGAACACATAGGTGAAACAAGAATTTCACCTAAAGCAACGTATTTAATATCACTTGGTGTATCAGATATTAAACTGAGAATATCTGATTTTTCTGTATCTGTCCACACCATTAATTCCTGATTTAAAACGTTAGATAAACCTCCGCAATTTAAATTTCCAATTTTGAACGAATCGTTTGTGGAAACAGGTAAAAACATTCTTGTTTTATCTGTCTCAAATACAAAAATTCCAACTTTTATTTTCATACTACTTAAAATCTAATCGTATGTAATGATATCCTTCACTTTAAACCCATCAATTAATTCTTCATATTTTTTCAATATTCCTTTTGGTAAAAATACCATGTCTTTATATCTACTAATGCCACAATACATTGAGACATTCCAGACATAACCAGCGTTAGTAGAAGCTTCCCACCTTACAATCGGAAGCACAGTAAATAACGTATTACGAATCTTAATCATTTCAATTTCAGTTCCAATTAATTCAATATCAATACGAGCTATGTCGAATTTATCATTAACAACCTGCGTTTCTTTAATATAAACTACATAAACATCGTCATCCATCGATTCCAATAAGGATGTCATCCCAATTACGTCAAATGAATTCATTTTTTGCGAAAAAAACAACCAATAGTTATTTTTCTTGGACACGGAAGCAATTAAATCTAAATGTTTACAATCCGAACAAATATCCTTTGTTCCATCATAAAAAATTCTAACAATTATCATACAATTAATTATAGGACATACTACTATAAAAAAGATTTGGTTAAGAAATAGACAAATCGACATTCCATTCATTTTTCAGTTTTGCACATACAAAATCAATATACCACTGTTTATTTAATATAGCAGGTATTGGTTTGTCTTTAATGCAACTGTTATCTATATACACATGATCCGGAGTATTTGCAAATTTATAAAATTTCCAGGAGGGTTCATTTTCACCTTCTACAAATTCAAATAAACTGGTTTGCGATACAGCAAGTTTGTTTAAAAAACCACGACCAATTATACCATCGGATGTATCAGTTGATGCAAATACACGCGCATATTTACCCCGAATAAGATTCAATTTACCATCTCGCATGTGTAATAATTGCTTATATTTTCCTTTTAATTTCACTACTGCCATATAATCTAGTAAATTATTATTTTCCAGAATAGTAATTCTGGGATGAACACCTGATATGAAATATGCTTTTATTGCTTTGTTTATAATAGCAAGATTATTATCAAGCGCATGTAATTCTTTCAAAGCCCCCTTAGATTTAATAGACCCGTCTACACCAAATGCTAAATAACTATTGACATCACGCTGTACAAGCCTGGAATAATTATCTAATTCCAATTCCATACCAGTTCGTTTACTCCATTCATTACATTTTTCACGAATAATTGGTTCAAACGAAACATCTTTTACTAAAACTATGATACCATCCGTATTTGAATTTAAAATCTCACAATAATCTTCAATTTTATCAATCAAATCAATAAGCAATAACTGACCATTCACACAAACGTTATTTGCCATTAAAGGATCATACATTGGAGAAAACTTATCTTTCATAGCACCATATGTTGAATTCAATACAATCTTCAAACTGTCAGCGATAGGATTTTGATCTTTTTTGTATTTAATTCGTTTAGCTATCACATCATTGTAGATATCTGGATTTGGAACAGCGCGCGACATAAAATTATATCGTTTTATCAGATTAGGATAATACGAAGCTACATCCGCATTAATTATGTTTCCGGTTACATCAATCGGTTTTAATGTAAATTTAGCACCAGATGCGTTCATTTTATAATCACCAATAAAACTATGCAACCCTCCCCATGCCACTTTGTGAAAAACACCTGCGATTTTTACAAATTGCGAAGATTCATAGTTTTTATTTTTTGAATGCTTAAACCAATCTAATACAGATTGATATTTGCCCATATTTAAGGTAGGCACAAACGTAATGTCAAATTCATCGTCGGAAACAGGTCGTTTTTGTGCTTTTAATACAATTGCAGATAATTGTGCGCGGGTTTTATTCAAATAATGATTATCCAATCTATATTCTTGCAACAAACCAACATAAGATTGAAAAATCTCATATCGTTGTAAAAATACTTGATACGTAGCCAATACATCTGATTCACAATAAAACAACGTGTTTGCTAATTCATCATCCGTAAGTGGTCTATCTATATCAAATGCAACCGAGCTTTCTTCAATTTGCATACCCATATATGCTTCTAAGGTCTTTAAACCATTATCAATTAACCCTAAAAAAACATCATAATTATTAATCGGATATTCTTTAAATTGTTCACTACCCTCATATTCAAACCATTTTTTATCGTCAGCAATAATATGTTGTGTTAAATCGTATGGATTTTGTCCACACAAAATGCACTGGAAAATAGGAACATCGTAATTACGACTATTAAACCCAATAAAAATTTCATTTTTATAATAATTATATACAGAACGAAGCAATTCGACATCATTTATGACATGAGCAAGACACTGCGTTTCTGTATTATAAAACACAACCATCCAGTCAAACTTAAAGACTTCGAAATCGTAAACTAACATACTATAGTATTTGACATAAAACAATATAAAACTTATCTATTAAAAAAAATAGCACTAGTAATATACAAGTGCATTAAAAAAAATTATTTGAAGCCTTTTATCACTTCAAACACATTCATCACACTGTCATCCACAGTACCAGCTAACACAATAACCAAAACTAACACAATAAACACAGTGCCGATAGTTAATATTTCTAACGCAATAGTTCTAGTGTCCATGTTGCCGTTAATAATAGTAAACACTAAAATACCAGCTAAAGACAACGGAATTAACGCTAAAATGAAAATTGCCGCGGTTGCCGGCATAGTGACATCTTCAACTGTGTAACTAAACGTAGATGCTAAAGATTGCGAATTAAGATAGGTGGTATAACTACCGTACGGGTTTGTAACAGTCAGGCTAATGTTATAATCACCGGATGCACTGTACGCATGAGTTGCACTTTCAGTAGCGGCAGTAGTCCCATCCCCGAAATTCCACAGATAACTAACCCCATTCGCAGTAGTAGCGGTAAAGGTATACGTTTCTCCAGTTAAAAGTTTGGTAGTGGGGGAGGGAGAGGTAATGGTTGCAGTAGGGCCGAGCAAGGTAAATGATACAGACTTGCTTGATCCAACTAAATCCCCAGTATTAGTGATGGTAACACTGGTAGTATAATCTCCTGCGGCACTATAACTATGTGTCGGAGTATCAGTAAAATCAACACCGGTAGAACCATCTCCCCAACTCCACACATAACCTAATGAGGTATCAACGAAACCAGAACCATCAGTTCTTACAACGGCACCCTGTCGTTGAAGGGTAAAGGTTTCGATATTCGTTACAGTCGAAATGAAAACTGACAAATCCTGAGCGAAAAGTTTACGACCAGCGACATTCGTAATATCAGACGAAACACAAGAGCCAGCGTCAAAAACTTCGGCAAACGTATACGTAGTTGCACCTTTAACATTTACATTTGCTACATTACATGTAGAAACCGTAGCATTTACCGCATCTAAGTTACCACCAACACCGCCAGCTTTCCCACTTCCAGCTAACACCGTCGTATCAGTAACAAAACTATTAGTAATACTAGAAGTACTCTGGTAAGTTTCACCAACAATACCGCCCGCGGAACTCGTTGTAGCAACTACAGTGCATTCATTCACTTCACAGTCATTCACATTCAGGACGGACGATGTGTGGGCACCGTTACCCACGAGACCGCCGCAGTTGGGGCTTCCGGTGGTAATCACACAATTTTCAACTTCATTTCCATTCAAATTCAGGACGGACGATGTGTAGGCACCGTTACCCACGAGACCGCCGCAGTGGTAGCTTCCGGTGGTAATCACGCTATCGCGCACAATACAATCAGTCACATTCAGGACGGACGATGTGTGGGCACCGTTACCCACGAGACCGCCGCAGGAGTAGCTTCCGGTGGTTACGCTCATTCTCACAGCAGTGCATTCAGTCATTTCAAGGACGGACGATGTGTAGGCACCGGCACCCACGAGACCGCCGCAGTAGGTGCTTCCGGTGGTGACTTTTCCATCACTTACATCACAATCATTCATTCTCACATGTGCATAGGTTTGACCAAATCCATATATACTGCCCGCATACGATGTGTTAGCGCGCACATTCGAATTCGTCACATCAACATTATCAATAACACACCAATCATGTGTAGCTTCAGCCATTTTAATGTAACCAACCAATGCACCGACGTTGTTTTCACCAACGACAGTAAATGAATCAATCGTTATATTTTTAAAAGACGCGCCAGAACTCGCAACACTAAATAAACCTACACTCGTATTTAATGATAAATTCAGATTTAAATTACTAATTGTATGTCCAGCACCATTTAATTCGCCAAGAAATTGACCCCCTGTAGCAATAGGAGTCCATGTGACACCGGTTAAATCAATGTCATTCCCTAATACATAATAAGCTGTTAAATTATTCTGTATCGACTGCAATTCAGTAGGATTTGTGACAATAAACGGATTATCAACTTCACCTGTTCCAGCGGCGCTCACTGGTAAAATCAGCGCGCTTAATGCAATCAAACAAAGCAAAACAATGCCTATTTTTTTTCCAATCAAATCAAGCTTAATCATAACTCAACACCTACAAATTTGTAAAAATTAGTTAGATGTAATACATTAAAATCAATAACTAACATGGTCTTTATACTTTTCATAGGTATAAAGTAAAACATCCATATATTTAAACCTATGCCTCTCCGTAAACATACGTTTTACTTAAAAAAATATTAATTGAAATAGGTCAATAAACGCGCATTATAGCTCTTTCGCCGCTCTTTGAAATATAATCGATCTACATATGGGTTTTTATCCAAACTAAGTCTATCTGCCGTTTTCAATCTTATATCTGCCACTTTTTCTAATTTAATACCATTAAAATTATAATTTCTATCTCCATTTGAATTATCATTAAAAAATTTATATCTTAATTCTTTTTCAGTTAATTTTGGATATTTAGTTTTCAACCAACCCCATAACATTTCTTCAATTGAAATATCTAAATCAATAAAATGATGAGGTTTACATGCATATGTGTGGTAATTTCCCCATCCACGAATTATATAATTTAATTTTGTAACAAATTTTGTAGGAGACCAATGTATAGATTGTTCTTTTGTATGTAAAATTCTAAGCCATACTTCAGACAACGACAAATCCGTAGGAGAAAGTTCAATTTCATTACCAGATTTTTTAATAAACCATCCAATAAAGCTAATACCTTCTGTGATGTGTTTTATTTCGGTTTTAGTAGGAGATAACGCCAATGTTCTAATTGCTAAAAAGTTAGACAAATCAATTAAAATTTCATCTAACATTTGTTTATTAGGAGCTGAAAATAAAAAATCATCAACATATCTAATCATTCTAGCATCTGGATATTTACAACGAAGAATTTTCTCAAACCCAGTTAAAGCAAAATTAACAATCACTGGAGATAAAACACCGCCTTGTGGGATACCAGCAGATAACGCATGAAATTCATTTTGATATATATAACCACATGTTAAAATAGAATGTAATAATCGTTTATCAAAAATTAAATTATTCATCAACCATTCATGCGAAATATTATCAAAACATTCTTTTATATCAGCTTTCATTAGCCACTGATTACCATTTGTAAAATTAAAATTATATAACATATCACGAATGGCATCTTGCGAATTTCTATACAATCTAAATCCATAAGCATGCTTATCTGCCAATGTTTCTATAACGGGGTCTAGTGCTATCAAGAATAATGCCTGCATAGCTCGATCGTAAATAACAGGTACAGATAAAGGTCTTAATTTTGTCTTATCGTGATCTTTTTGCACATAAATACGTTTAAATGGTAATGGATTATAATATCGATAATCCATTTTATTAATTACCTCATATTTTTCAGCATCCGTGTCCCAAAATTTTCCGTCTAAACCAGCGGTTCGTTTTCTCTTTTTAACAGTCACCCGTCTAACTGCTACTAATTTACAATAATATGAATTAAAAACTAAATTTTGAAGACGCATTACACGTTCCCAATCTTCATCTTTTGTTGCCTTCGCTAGTTTACTTTGTAGCTTTTCAACAGTATAATGAATTTTTTTCCAATTCAAGGCATCCCAACTTACAGTATTTGCAACCATTAAGTAGTCGATTCTTTATTTCTTTCCAAATAAGAATATGCCTCATCAGATATAAAACTCTTATAATTGTTAAAAACTTCAATCATTTGATTGATATTTGTATTAGCCATATGAATTTTACGATATCCGAATCTACTAAGTTCTTTATACGCTGATTGAGATTTAGTAAAACATATCAATTTATCATTTTCCATAGTTACATATATATCAAATACCTGTGCTGACAAATTTGATTTTGCTTTTGTTACACAAATAGACAACTCAACCAATTGACATATGATTGCGCTAACAAAAGCACTTCTTTCTAAATCTGATTTAGCTATTGCACATTTATACCCATTTTCTATTTTTACATAATCAACATTGCACACTTTACACGAATTTAACACATGTTCTATTTTTAATGAAGGATTGCAAATAATAAATAAATAATCAGCGTCATTATCATTAATAATTACAGTTTCCATATTACAATCTAATGACTGTGATTTAGATACAGATTCATGAATCACGTCTGAAGGTTTAGAAATTACTGAATTCGAATTATTTCGAATAGGCACTAGTGAATCATTAGAGATGGTAGTAACGGCACTCGAATTAACAGGTTTAATAGGCGTAGTCGAATAATAAATCTGTTCGCCATTAGATACTTCATCTATGTGTTGAATTAAAAATGTAACAAACGCCGCGTCGCTTAATCCACTATAATATAACCACCAAGCAAAATCCTCAATATGAATTATTTTTTCTTTAATTTTTGTTAAAAATTCAACAGTATGTTCACTCGAATGTTTTTCGATAAGATTAATTAGTTTTGTACGTTTATCGTTCGCCCATTCATTTTGCTTTTCGGTCCCATTGATGATTGGTTTAATATTGTAAACAGCAATATGTTTAATCATACTTTGGTCTAAAAAAAGTCTATATGAAGCGAGACTCAAGAATAAACCTCACAGATAATGATATTAATAATAACAGTCATCAATATTACTTGACTTTAATACTATTTATATTTTTACATATTGACGTTTTTATAATAACCTACAATACATTAAACGTATAAAAGAATTTTCCCCCTTTTAGGGGGAAAGGACGGACGATGTGTAGGCACCGTTACCCACGAGACCGCCGCAGTTGTTGCTTCCGGTGGTGAATTGCATCTAAAACGCAATGATAAACCAAAGTAACAAAGTTACAGGCAAGTCGAAATGATTAATACAATAATAGTAATCATCCAAGGATATTTTAGCCTAGCGTAAATTATAATAAAACAAATTAACCAAATTCAATACCATAAGGTGAGATTTTATTTATCATTTGTTATTAATTTTACAAAGTAATTTACGCAAAAACAATCTCATTCAAATGTAAACTCTGTCAATTGTCTCATTATATATTGGATCGAATAGTATATATAAGTATCTGACCAATTAGACTGAAAATTAAAAAAAAAAAATTAAGTTAGTATAAATTCACTTAACTACACCGTGACATATCGTAGTCACAAAGACGTTTATATTTATTAACAACTGCTTTTTTCGATCTACGATATCCAAACTTATTAAGATAATTCAACCAAGCTTCAGTTCCAGAATTACAATCACAAATGGTTAAAATTTCAGAATTAGACCATCTTTTTGCTTGTAAATTTTCTAATCTCGATTCATAAGCCAAGTCACAATCCTTGGATATATTTTTTTTATTCAACAAATCATGGCAACTCAAAGAAGAACCTGATTCACAATGACAATCACATATGTGTGCGGTTTTAATTTTTTTAAGCTCACATACAAATCGATCGCGATACTCACATTTTTCACAATCCGAATCAATGATACCATCAAATTCAATAAATAAATCTGAATGGGGAGAGATAACCCATTTACCTTTTTCACAAGTATAAACTGTTTTTTCCATACATATGTATTTGTTCTGATACTATTTAAATATTTCTTAATTATTAAGAAAATTTAAGTTGAAACGTCTGTTCTAAATATTCATATACTTGACTATAATCAATTTCAAATGTGTCTTTATCGTAAGCACCTAACCAATATCCAATTGCTGTCACAGCATCGCCTGTAATTCCAGTTCTCCATGCTTTCCATTTGCCACTATTTTGCACAAAACTAACTTTTCCACCCATGAAACAACTCCGTGTTTGCAAATCAGTTTTAGATTGATATGCCTGCAAATACCACTGCGATAAAATGTCTAAAATTCTATTGTCATTTGGGTCAGTTATACCAAAGGCTTCTTTAATTTTCTTTGACATTGGAGAAATGTCTTTTGCAAATTTACCAGCACCATTCGTCGTTTCAAAGGATTTATCTAATAGTTTTTTCAATTCAGTAATGATAAAATCAGGAGCTTCGCCTACTTCGGGTTTACAATTATCAATTTTATCAAATGTCAAAATCAAATGGTTTTTACATTTTCCAAAATATTCAAATCCCGCAAATGTTTTTTTACCTTCAATTGGCAACTTCCCATCTTTTTTAATGAAAAATGCATGGTAACCTCTACCAGAGGCACTACGTTCAATGTAAGTATATTCAGATAAAACATCCACTAAATTCATTACATATTTATATTTTTTTGATTTATCCACAATATCTTGTTCACTCAAATCAAAATCTAAAATAAACAGATTTGACATAGGCACATACCCGATATGAGTTAAATAGTCAAATTTTTCACAGGTAGCAAGAGCTGTTTCGTAGCTCATTAAATGCTCAAGATTTTTCCTAGATTCACCAAATGCAGGTTCTCCAAATTTATTATATTGATTTTTACAATTCTTTCTATTTTTATCAACATGTGTACACGTAAATGCTACTTCATCAAATGGAAAATTGGTAGGTAATACTTTTGCTGTCATACTAATCACTCCTTTATTGTTTTTACAAGTTCAAATATCTTTTCTACTAATGGAATTTCCAAAATTTCTTCCGAATGTGATTCATCCGTATATAAATATCTATCGGAATCATCATTCTTTTTATCAACATCCGGATAAATAATTTTATATTTAAATGGCAACGGTGATATCCCATGTTTTCCGAGTTTTAAAATTGCTTCTCCTACATCAGTTCTTGGTTTAAAGTCAGCAACATAAAAATCTAACATACCTTTAGACGAAGGCGCCTTTTGTTTAGAATCAATTTTATTTGGAAATTGATCAATGAAACGATAATGCCAAGGGGATGTGCCAGCATTAGACAGCATGCTAGTTTTATCTTTTTCAGAAGCGACTCCTTTTTGTTCCAAATATAATTGTATTTCATTCCAATCTTTTGGGAAAATTTTAATGCCAGCATCAGCTATATCTTTTCTAATTATATCACCTCTAACTTTCAATAACTCAATGATAGCATTTCCTTTATCCAAGATATGTTGTTTGAATGTCATTTTCGTTTCTTGGTATTCGTCCATTACTTTAGTATCCTTATCCACAACAAGTTTTGCATTTTCGAAATCTAATTTAGAAATCAAATGACCACGAGTATTCCAATCATCATAATCTAATTCTTCTGTATAAGGATGATTCAATAATGAAAAAATAATAGCAATTCGTTTAATTTTATCGAGATGCCGAGTGAGTAACCCTTTTTTAATTAAATTTGTCTCTTTAATAGTCAATTCCTGATATTGTAAATCATACTGTTGTAATTTATTACGACCTTCTTCATAATAGCATTCGATTGGATCAATCGGATTATTATAGCGTCGTGTTTCCAATTTCCACTGAAAATCGACGATATCATTTAATTTTTCATCTACTTGCACAGAAGTTGAACCATCCAAAGTAGTTGCCCCAGTTCGAATCAAAATATCACGAATTCCATCGACACACCATTTAGGTAATGGTTTATTTGCTAATTCATATTCCACAATCATATTTCGTGGAATGAAAAAATATAAAAATCTAGTTAAATCACCACTTTCAAAATTTTCTTCGGTCATTAATTCATTCATCTGCGAATATGTTCCAAAACCCAACAACGAAAGAGCAGGTCTTTTAATAATAACCATCCGCAAATCTTCAGTCTCACCGTTACTATCATCGGAACCTTTCTTTTTTTGGCTAGGAGACGCATATGCTTTTGGGGCAGAAATTGAATTGTTTGATGTAAATAACATCGTCAACTCGCTAGATACCGATTCACCAAGTTCGCTTTTAGATAATGATAAAATGAGTCTACCGAATTCATCCCATGGCATTAATGTTTGCGGTTGTGCCGCAACGGCACGGTGTAGAGCCGTCGAAGAGGTGAAAGAAGAACCTTCAATTACAAGCCCTTTACATAAAACTTGGGCATTCCAACTTCGTGTCATTAGGGCTAAATCATTTTTTCCAGAACCAGAATCACCGGAAATGATAGTAAACAGATTAGATAAAGAACCTTCAAATCTAAAATTACGTGAACAAACGACAGCACCGAACATCAATGCGCAAACAAATGCAGAAATAGGATGAGGCCGATAAGAATTTCTCATATATGAGATTGCTAAATCAGCCATTATCCCGTGTAAATCTGGAAAATCTCTCAATTTAAACACGTTATCCTTTTCAGAATAGCGACAAAGGACTCTATTGTTAGCATCTTTTATTGTTTTCTCACCGTGCATATCCAATCATGAGTTGTCTAAACATATATAATTTTGGATACCAAGATACGAAAAAACACCCCCACCGTGCTACATGTTAACACGTACACGAGGTCTAAAAAAGGGTATTTTTTACCCGTGAAAATGTGAAAAAAATGACAAAACGGAGCTTGCTACACAGCCCGTTTGGCGAATAGAGCAAGGAATGAATTTATTACCCGTTTTTGATGTTTACCCGTGATGTTTACCCGCGCAAATCGGCAAATTTTGCCGTAGAATCAAAATCGGAGCCATTTGACCTCCATTTATATTTTTTACCCGAAAAAGGGTATACCCTTATACACACCCCTGTTTTGGGGCGCGCAAGGAGGCTTCAAAAACTCACCATCGTCAACCCAACTTTGAGTCGTCAACCAAACTTGGTTACTCGATTTTGAGTAGCCAACTTAAGTTTGAGTAACTCAGTTTTGAGTTGCCTACTCATTTATGAGTAGCCAGAAAAATACATACCCCCCCTGGTAAAATGAATAAAAAAAAAAAAAAAAAAAAAAAAAAAAAATCTATATAGATTGTTTGCCAAACGAAGCTCAGAATGAACTCGGAATTGTTTACCCGACTTTTGAATAAGAGCTGGGTAAACAGGTAAAAAATTAATTTGAGTCTTTTTACACGAAAATATATAAGAAATTGAACGTTGTAGGTAACCGGCAATTAAAAGAATTCGATTCTGATAATCCGATTCACAACAACAGAAGACACTCTGAGTCTATAGTCAACGTCAAAATCTCAGCAAAAGGTTAAATTGGTATCACCAGTCGATTTTAAATTGGGGCCATGGTGTTTGTATAGGTTTGTTATGTTCGTATATTGTAGATTGATTTTTTCCATTAAAATCGTTTGATATGAGGTTGGTTTTAAAAAAGAATTGAATTTTGTTTATTTTTATGATAATTGATTTTAATTTATGAAGCTCTCCAAAACTGAGTAACTGTTAAAAATTAAAAAAAAAAAGAAAGTGTTACATCATAAAAAATGTAGCGCCTAATGCGAGTCCTATTACAACGACTCCTATAATTATCATAAGTTTCATGTCCATACCGCCTTCTTTCATTGGTTTTTTGCCCAACATTTTATTATACTGTGAAGCAATAATAGCTACTGATTCTTCTGTTTCTGCGGCTAATTGGATTGGATCAATTGAACAATTTTTAATCATATCGTGAACATTTAACTCATATACTAACGGTGAAACGAGTGTTATGTTATTTTTGATGAAATCAGAAACATATAAAATACGTTCTTTTTCTTTTGCGGTTAATGTTTCTGGATTAATTAAGTTAGCTTCTTTCAATGCCGCTTGATTGCATCGTTTCGTTAATTCCTGGATATCTTCAATTCCTGCTTTTTTTAGTTCAGCAAAAACGCCTAATGTTGAATCTTCAATCATCGGTGCTACATTTGAATGCACTAAATCTACTCGGATTGATCCAAGAGAATAGGAACCTTTCAACCCCATTTTTAAAAATTTGGCCATCCCTTGTGATAACGTAGCGCGTCCATTTCTGAATTTAGCCGCTTTCAATCTAAAGACACCATTTTTATCCACAACCATCAACGCATATTTATCTTTACTAAATGCGGCCTTGAAATACTCCAATCCGACGGGAAGTGTCATTAGGATATAAGCAATCAAAACTGCGATAATTAAAATGAATAATGCATAGAGACTTAAATCTATAATACTCATAATATAAAAGTTGAGGTTTCTATATTTAAGCGTAATTATATTAAAAAATTAAATCTTTTGAAGTTCAGTAAATCGCCAATAGGATCGACGCATAAACGTGTCAAATATATATTTATAATCTACTATTTTAAAAAATTTACTTAGTGACTTAGGAGTTTGTTTGGGGGATGAACCTAATTTTTCATCCAATAGCATTTTCCCTTTTGGTTTTAACACTCTGTGTGCTTGTTTGAAAAAATTTTTATCTGCTCCATATAGACTTGCTGACATAAAAATTACATCTATTGATTCTGGTGGAATTGATTTAATTAATTCATTATAATCTCCGATAAATGAAACGATGCCGTCGCCTTTTCTTACTTCTTTTCTAGGATGTACGAGAAAATCAGTTATACCTATAATATGATCTGAAAATTTTCGTAACTCGGCCAATTCATTTTCACCAAAACCTAAATCTAATATTACATCGTGTTTTTTAATCTTAGGTTTAACCCATTTTAAAAACTCAACATCTGCCATAATGTAATGTATACAGTTTATATATTTAAATGTAATTTTATATGTAAAAAATTAAGAATGTCCTCCAAAAATACTTGCTAAAAATCCACGTTTTTGTTGAATGTTAGCACTTCTTGGAGCGGATTCTAATTCGGCTTCTGATACGACACCTGATAATGTGGATACTGACATTTTCCGTTCAAAACCATTTGTACCTCTTGTTAGTAATAAATCATTATAATATGTGATTACTGCAACATCTTCACCAGTAATTGGATTATTTGGCATATACATCTGCCTTTTTCTTAAATTATTACGTGTTTTGATTTGCCATTCAGCTTTTGCCGCATCACCTGCTATATTGTTATACGTAATCAATGTAGTTAATAATTCAGGTGCCTGTTCTTTATATTTAGGTGGAATTTCGTTAATGCCGCTAATGATATTATAATTATCTTGAGCGGTCATCATATCGCCATCCATAGATTGACTGGATGGTGGTCGTGCTGATGAAATTAATACATCATCGGTTAATGAATTTAACGTATCATATTCATCTGTTGCAATATCGTAATTTGACAATTCGTCTTCTAAATTTAAAACATCATCTTCTTTGTCTTTCATTTGTGGTCACCTTTAGTGTTGCTTTGTAAATAAGGAGCTTTTATATCTTCATTTTCTTCTACTGCATCGGTGAGTTGATCTTCTACAGCATAGAACACACTCATCCATAAATTAAAGACTGTTACCGCGCACAAACCTATACATAAAAACAATAGGGGTTGCACTGTGTAAATCGTATCTAATGTATAATATGTATACTGGTTTGTTGTATTATTGTATATCAAGTCTATGTTTGTTGATTCTCCTAACACGAAGGTCGAATAGGTGATGAAGAATGAAAATAACGTAGCAATTGCACCTAACAGGATTTTTGATTTATGTTTTACAACAATTGACATTCCTAAAAATACTAACGTTGCTATAAAAATTATTACATATAAATCAAACGGAATATAAGTTGAATTATATATAGTTGTTGTGATTACCTCAAGCGAAGCCATATGCAAGTATATTTAATTTAGCAATATTTAAACGTTTTTAGTTTTGAACAAACCTTTAAATATAACGTATTATTAGTATATATAAATCTTAATGATTCATGTTTTTGGGTATTTGAGCATTTCGTCTAGTTAAAAAATTAAAAAAAAAGTTAGGTTGATGCATGGAATTTTGTCATGCGTTGTAAATATTCATAATGACTATTATTATAGGTATTGTCGTCGATAATTGATCGAGTTAATTTGTATTCGTGGGGGCTAAAACTAGTATTGACTACTAAATCCGGCAATTCCGTATCAAAGTATTGCAATAAATACGTGGCACCTTTTAATACGAATCGTTCATTCCCGTTTGTGTGGATTTTAATAAAATTAACTTTTGGTTTTATGTATGGGGTGTTGGTTTCTTCAGAATCAATTCTTGCTTGTGTTTCCATTTTTTGTATAAATGCATCCAAGGTTATAACATCAATAATTTCATAATTTTGATTTTTATATGCAGGATTGTCAGGCGAAATGGATTTAATCACACCCGAACAATGATACATTGGTTTTGTATACAAATATGCGGATCCTGTTTTTTCACCAATTGCATATTTAAAAATTGGCATTTCTTCTTGTGTATATCCGTTCAATTCCCTATTCCGTTTAATGATGTTTCTGGCCTGAGTATTTGGTTCGAATACATAAACCTTTTTGGCTCCTAATTTTAGAGCTAATAATGCAAACATTCCGTATCCACCTCCTATATCAATAATTATGTCGTCTTTTTTGGGTGATGAAAAGGTCGAACACCATCCGCCATTATATTCGACGTTTTCTAAAAAGCTGATGAAATCGCTACCGCACGCATTCCTGAATTTTTTATCAACTATATGCGCGGTGATATCGGAATAAATTACATCATAATAATCACGTACAAATTCATAAGGATTTACATCTTCTGCAACTGATAATTTTAAGCCAAATGGAGTTGAGAGATAATCTTTCTTTTCAGAGATACCAGTTTCGATGCATTCAAGTTCTTTATATTTTTCAATAATATCAGTGCAAATACTTTGCAACTCTTTGTTATAAGTTCTGAATTCGTTATCGTTTTTCTTAGCAATCGGTGACCATTCGTGAAACCATACATTTTTTGTTAATTTGGCAAAAGCTTTCAGGTTTCCTTTTTTTGCCGCATTATAAAATCGGCTGGCTCCTTTTCTATTTTGATTCAAACGTGATAATGGTGAAAATAATTGATCAAGCGTTAACATTTGATTTTGTGTTGACTGTTTTTTAGTTTGCTTCAGGTTCATATGTATTATTTTAGAAATGAGAATATTTAAATGTATTTTTATTTTATAATTATACAATTTAATTTTCTATAAGTAAAAGCATATCATTTTGTTGACGTTAACAAAATGATAAAAATTGATGTATTTTCTAAATCTATCTAGTTTTAAAGCCTGTGGTATATGTGTAAAATTGGGATACATTGCGTATTTCTTTATCTTTAAGAAACCTATTTGTATCTGTTATAATTATAAGTGCGTTTTCCGAACGTCGCCTCTCACTGTTGATTTTGTCAATTAGAATCGCATTTTTCATATCATTAGGTTTCGTTTTTATAGTATATAATAATATTTAAATGGATAAAAAAAGAAATTAATTTTTAAATTTAATATGCAGTATATGTTACTACATTTGAATAGACCACTCCATGGGCTGTAAGAAGTTTCATCCGGAGATAATATAAACCAGGTTCGGGAAATATAACATCTCCCGTTTCTGGGGAGGGTCGCATTTCAACCCAATTTGTTAAATCTATACTATATTCGTTTATCGTATAGATTTTTGATAACATATAGTTTGTTTCATAAATAATGATAGGCTCTGCATTCATATATCCTGATTCTGGATAACTTCCTATTTGCAACCAATAGGGATTATATGATTCGTCGGGTGATGAAGCCGTCGTAAAATCCTCAATTAATGGTGAAATTGCAAATACTCCGAACATGCTTCCTAACAGAAATCCCATTAGAGTAAACATGATCCAAATTATAGTTTCTTTACGTTCTTCTTTGTCTTCAGTTGTCATTTTTGTCTCCATGTTAATTTGATTGCTATACCTCTTTTTCTTTAAATGTTTTATTATCTAATTGAATGTTGTATAAGTATATAAGTTTGTTGATTCTATTAGTATTTATTTATTTTATGAGTTTTAATTACATTATTTATTGTAAAATTTATCATTAATTAATTACATAAAACTTTACTTATGAAACTGTTAAATATATTTAAGGAATCTTACGGAAGGTTTAATATAGAAGTTGAAAAATGTTGGAATTTGAAGTATAGTGTTTAAAAGTTAGATGAAAAGTATAAATTATATTTATACTGTTTTTTGGTTTTTGTAGGTTTAAAACAATATGTTCTCCATGCATTAAATTTACATAATGGCTACCCTAACTTTAACCTTATATATTAAATGGGTGTTGGTTTTATTTATACCTTGTTATATTAAAAAAGGATAATTATTTAGATGGTTTGAAATATTCTAAATATTTCATGTTTTTTGTGATATCAAAGTTTGGATTTTTGAGTTGTCGTTTTAGATTTAATAATTGTGTATTTTTTTGTGTATCGTATAATTTGAAATTCACCATTTTGGTGGCAAGCAATTGTTTTTCTAATTCACGTCTGGCTTCTAACACATTTTTATTAGATGAATATAAAACAATTTCTCTAACTAGTCTATTTATATGATTTTTTAGTTTTTGACTCGGTTGTTTTTTGTATTCATTAAATAATTTAATCACAAGTGCTCGATTCATTACACCAAAATCATACGTATCTTTTGCATATCTATGCATTTTATTTTCTTGTGTATCAAGAAGCGAGGCATTCGCTTTTGCTAAATGTTCAACTTTAAGTGTTCGCCCTGTGCTTTTTCCATATTTTGCAAGAGGATAGATTTTTGATCGAATATTTAGGGGTGCAGGTGTAATGGTATACGTTCCATCTTTATTTTTTTTGATTTGTTCACGGTATCCAATATCTGCGATTTCTTGATTATTGATCTTGACTTTCCACATACCGTACATGTTTAATTGCAATGTTGTTTTTGGAAATTTTTTACGAATAGTTTCTAAAAAGTCCATCATTTTTGTTTTTGGAATATACATATCGAAATCTGCTGTTTTTCTCATATGGATTTGATTTGCTGATATAAATGTTCCATAATATATTGCACCAAATTTATTTCCTAATTTAAATATTTCGTCTCTAATTTTCTTTGGTAAAGACACTTTAGTTGGAGATAATGAATTTTTATGAACAACTGCATCTAAATATTCTTCATAGGATATTTTTGTTAATTTTGCGATTTTTTTGATATTAGTTTCTTCTAGTGTCATTTTACATACCACCTCACAGGCGTTCTAGCAACCTCAATATAAGCATTTAGATAATCTACCGCGTCTTTCGGTATAGGATATATCTTTTTGTCTGTAATTTTATCATCGTGATACACATAGATAAGCCATCCTAATACGTTTGCGTTTCTTGACTTATACCCCATTAATCGCATATCATTTACCATCATAATAAAAAATGTTTTATGTCGTAAACTTTTATACGGTTTTAATTTGTTTTTAATTATTTTTAGTTCCATATGATTATCCCCATATCATTTTTTTTGTATAGTCGTCTAAGTCTTCAACCATTTTTCTATTTTTCTTATGCTTTTTTGATCGTTTTACGGGATCTTTATTTCGAACTTCATCGTAAATGTCCATGGCTACTGCCGCTCCAATTCCTAATACAGCAATTGCACCCACTGCTTCTAATGCCGACGTTATAGCATTTTCCTCATGTGAATTTTCACATTTCGTTCTGGTTTCCCTTTATTCATACAAACCTGTTTAAAATTATAGTTATATTCTGTTTCGTTTTTATACGCAGGTAATGGTTTTAGGTCGGAATACGAATTTAACATTGCCATAATTTCTTTAAATTCGTTTTTAGTTGGAATATATGCAATTGCGTCATCTATAATAATTTGTTTTTTGTTGGCTATGTCCATGAGTCCATACTGTCCATTTGTTAACCTTTTAATTTTAACGGACGTTCCTAGGTTTGTTCCGCGCGCTTCTGGGTTTAAACTGAGAGCTTCAAAAGTATTATTGTTTATTGTATTATAAACGAAATACTTTGCATTGTTTCTGTTAAACCGAATTACTGAAAATTTTTTTAGTCCCATATTATTCCCATTCGTTGTCATTATATTTAAACCTTATCCGTTAACGTGAAAGACAATACATTAATATATACCGATATGTAACATTATAAGTATATGGTAAATTGTGATACTTGTCAAACGGTAATGCGACTGCAACGTAGTATAAAACAAAAAGATGCTTATATTAGCAATATCTTAATGGAATTGAACCAATATAAAAGAATGGCTAGACAAAAGAAATCTGATTTATCAGATGTGCAAATGCAAAGCTCTGATATCATTCGTAAATTACAATACCAAAACAATGAATTAAAAGATATGTTAAGACAATATAAAATTAAATTAAATAATAAATTGGATGCAAAACGAAAACCTATGGGCACTCCTAAATTTTCAAATTGGGATGTTTCTACGTTGAGACAAGATGATCTATTTTGAACTTTATTTTTTTTTAATGAATTGAAACCTTTAAATAGTAATAAGGTCTATATTACTTTGACAGAGTGGTAGAGTCAGGTCAAATACAATGGATTCAAAACCCATTATCGTAGGGTTGCAAGGGTTCGAATCCCTTCTCTGTCATCTATGATGGACTGTAAAGATAAATGTGCCTATGCGGTTGATTCTCATGGGATAACGGTATGCTCTCGGAATTTACTTCATATTCCGGGAAAATATGAATTTTGGCAACCAGATGGAGGAATGACAGTCATGTTATTACCGGACGGGTCAATGGGTATATATTTGATAGATATCAAGTTTTGTGATATGGCTACAAAAGAACAAAATGAAAAAAGTCAAGAATGGTTTGATTGATTTGTAAAACAAGGTGGTTTAGACCTTGTTTGGGTCTATATTATCTGCGGTTAATGTAGAGACCGCCGATGATAATGGACAGGATACCAACACCAGCGATTGCAAGCGGAGCCAATGCGGCGATGTTAAACGTCGAGCCGGCCATTGCATCAGTGGAGTTAAGCACATCCTTCCATGCATCCGGCATAGTCGTAATGGACGTTGCGGCGCCAGAGAAGGAACCAGCGATCAGGATGATAATGTACAGAGTGATGACGGTAACACCGAGACCGACAACCATTTCTACTGCGGACACGGCCTTTCCAGTCTTGTGATAGGTGGAAAGTAAATTCTTTGCTGTTTCAAATGAGGTCATATTTCTTACCATACAATAGGTTATTTTTATTATATTTAAATGTATGCATAACGCTTATATAGGTTAAGTATAATCCATAATTATGGCTATTCGCAAATATAAAATAAAAAACATATAATTTCGAGAAAAAAAGAAAAACATAATAGAAAATATATTGTGATGTGATGTGTTTCTTTAAAACACCAGAGCGCGTATTTTAAATCACACCATCCGCTTTTACTGTATAATTACACATATCATTTTTACAGGTGATACAATCTACTTTTATTAATATACTGTCTATGACATTCATCTGTTCTTTCCAATTTTCGCCTCCCATCGTGCCTTTTTTATGGTTTTCTAAGATTTGTCCTATTTGTATCAACGCTTTTTCTAAAAATGCTAAATCTTTATTTTTATCTTCGTAGTTTTCAACTTTATATAATAAATTAGCTTGGACATGCGATACAAACCCTCTGCTGTTTAGAATATATGCGGTGAAATCAGATACTTCTTGCATTAACATTATTCGTTGAATACCTAGCATTGATTTTATGTCTGCTCGCATACTGTTGTCTGCCATTTTAGTAACCTCGCTTGTATTTTGTGTATGTTTTAATATCCAGTTTTACCATTTTACAGGCACTCGTGCGCGTATATCCTCGCGCTAGATATTCTTCGACTTCTTCTACTTTTCTTACGGTTTCTCTTTGTTTTTCCGTTTTTATAGGAATATTCGTGATGGGTTCTTCTTTTTTATTTTTCTTTTTATTACCAAGTTGTTTATCTTTTTGTTGTTCTAATTGCGCTTGTAATAATTCTTGCGATTCGACAATTAATGCATCTCCTTGTGTCGATCTCATTTTTTCATAATCGCGAATCAACTTTTTATTATCTGGTTTTGGAACTATCCATCGATTGAATTTTAGTTTGTTCGCATGCGCGCCTTCATATCCTAAATCTTGAGCTGTTAAATTTGCGGTAAATGTTTTGCCATTATTTTGATTAAAAAATACTCTTCGGAAACTCATTGCATTATACCCTTCTTCGTGATGTGAATCTGTAATTTCTGCCCAGTGGGAACACATTTTGCGGATTTGCACATCGATTTGTCCTCTTGATGGTGTTGTAATGATGACAACGTTTCCTTTATGCCGAGATACGGTAATTAAATTAACAACCATCTTATTAATATTGCTCATGGAGTTACGTGAATTTAAAGCTAATGAACCATCGTCCAGAATAATGACACTGTTTTGAATACTCACTGTCGAAATAATATTCAATAATGAAGATGGGTCGATGGATGAAACGTGAGAAATGTTAAAAATTTCCTCAGCATGTGATAAATTTCCATATTTTAATCTCGAAATTTCTTTGCTTATGCCTTCTCCTAACGTTAATGCTGATATAGATTTACCACTTCCTCTTGGTCCACTTAAAATAATTAGAGCATCCTGCACATCTTCTCCGCAAACGCGCTCTGCTATGTGGGTGCATAAGGATTTTACCTGTGGTTTTTTGTTGGGTAGAGGAGTTATGTCGTAAAATGTCCTTAATAAAAAGTCTATTGGCGTATTTGCTGTAGTTTTTAGTGTATCATTCATCTTGGATTTCCTCTTCGATTTCTTCGGTTTCGGATTTATAATTCGGTAAAATACATCCAGATAGATTGCTTGTGGTGTTTCCGGCGTGGAATAAATCACATATGATTCCCGATGCAATCACACAGGTTGTAGCGGCCTCCTTGTGATTGGTAAGTATTTTTCCTTGTGCGTTTGTACATTCTGCCAGAAATTTACTTGTAAACATTTCGCGGGCTTCCCTATCCGGAATGAACTGTATCATATATAATGTCAACGTAAACATTCTAGAATCATTTTCTACATCGATACGTTCTCGTAAAATATTGATTATTGTAGTTCGACAATAGTTGAATACGAATTCATCATTTAGTTGATTTGTGGAAAATTGGGGAAGTATCCCAGTGGCGTTTATTGCATCACCGGGTTGTGTTATTTGTGAGAATTGATTTGGCATATTAATATACCATGTGAATTGTATATTTAAGTTTAAGTTTATTGGTTTGAAGATTTCTTTTTTCCCGATGTTGGCTTTCAAATTGCCGTCCGTTTTTAAAATGAATTAATATGAAAAGTCGGATTGAAGAGCCTCCCGCGCGCGGATTGTATAATCTTATGATAATAACGTGCTTACGTATGAAAAATTTTTTCGATGGTATAAAAAAATTTTGAAGAAAAAAGGAAGAAAAGAAATATATGTTTTTGTAACAGAGTATGCGCGTTTGATTTCGGAATAGTTAATAAAGGGATGGTGTACTGAAAATAAGTTTCTGTGAATGACATTGGAGATTCGGGTCGAAATGTTTAAATGTAATGCCTGTGTATAGAATAGTGTAGAGAAGTGTAGTGTAGTGGTCAATCATTCCGGCCTTTGGAGTCGGAGACGGCGGTTCGAATCCGCCCATTTCTATTTCTTATTTTTGGAGATTGATGTTTATTTTGTTGAATTTGTCTGAATGGGATATTGAATGAGGTGTATTTGCTCAAGTGTGGTTCTGATATAGGATTGTAGAGGCTATTTTTTATTAAAATACGTTCAATGCGGGCTTTAATTTTGAATCTGGGTGAAAGTTGGGTTTAGTTTATGTTGGTGAGATTATATAATCTAGATTAGTATAATCATAATTATATATTATTTTTGATTAGTGCAGTTGGATCATATGTTACTACTACATTACTTTTAAATATACAGACTGTGTTTTAATATAGATATGATTGGGAAATTAATTACAAAGAAACAAATTACTAAGAAAGATTTAGAGGGGATTGATTTAGTCGTTGTTGCTGACAGGCAACCTTCTGTGTATCCCTTTAAAGAAGGTAAGGGCGAAACATTTCACGAACGTTTATATTTTATAGATAATCGTAAATTAGATGGGGATACACCTACATCCTATGTGAAAAATAATGTAACTAGATTTAATTCGATAACATTATTTTTTGGTAGGTTATTGAGTGAAAAGGTTTGGGTAAAACGACGACAAAGTTTAAGTTATTTTACTCCAAATTTGCAAGAGTTGGTGCAAGAAATAAATCGACAGCTTAAAGATGCAGATAACCGAGGGTCTAAAGTTAAATTGTATAAAAATGTGCCCCACGATATCACTGTTGAATTACCTGACACTCCCCATTTTGACTGGGATGGAGCGACATTGAAAGGTAGAAAGGTCGTAATTAAAAAACTTAAGAAATCTACGGATTTGAATAATAACTTGTCAAAAGCATTCAGAAGAATGATTTAATCTTTTTTTTAAGTTATTTTATGTTAATTCGTGTTTCATTTTTCGCTAGATATTATTATGTATATTTTAGTATGTATAATTCTGTCACTAAAAGTATACACTATTGGTGACAAAGTTTTTCGGCAACTATAAATAGGAGTATGACTAATGATAGTATGAGCAAAAATTATGATCAAAGTAAACTCAACTGAAATCATTGATGCCGATAAGGTACAGCGCGAAAACCTGAAAACGCAGATTCATCAGGGTAAACTTAATCTTGCGAGGCAGGCACCGATAATTATTGTATAATTTTACTTTGGTATTTTTCACACCTCTCTCTAAACTTGTCCCTTTGGATGAAATACCTATATTCAATTGCTGGTAATTACAGCAAACTTTTTTTTTAATCAACGTTTAATACCAATTTGAAAGATGTTTGATTTTTAGTGCGCGAAC
>CAZQHN010000004.1:0-74897 GCA_964593745.1 uncultured Gammaproteobacteria bacterium | reverse complement strand
GCGGAGGGTGAGAGATTCGAACTCTCGATACCTTGCGGTATGCGCGCTCTCCAAGCGCGTGCACTAGGCCACTATGCGAACCCTCCAAAATAGTTATAAAGTTAAAAGTTAAAAGTAAAATTATAAAACCAGTTTAACTTTATAACTTTTAACTACTTTTTAACTTCTGCCAACTTCTCCTCTATTAATGTCTTTAACCCCTTGCCCGTAGTATTATCGGGATAAGTAAAATCTTCATAAGGCACAGCCCCAGATAAAACCTGATTATTAATAAAACTAGCTGGTGTACCATTAACGCCCAAAGTCTTAACCTCGTCTTTTTGGCTTACTATCTTATCTTTATATTTTTCTTTAGTCAAACAATCACTAAAATTTTTTTCATCTAAACCCAATTTATTAGCCTGGGTCTTAATCTCAACTTCATTTAACTTACCTGATTGACTAAGAGAAAACAAAGCTTGATACATTTCCCAAAATTTATTTTGTTCAGCCGCACACTCAGCCGCCAAAGCAGATGACATAGCTTGAGGGTGACTAATTAAAGGAAAATGACGTATGGCAACAACTAATTTAGAACCAAACTCAGCTTTGGCCTGATTAATTACTTCATTAAACTGAGCGCAAAATGGACATTCAAAATCAACATAAACAATCAAATTTACCGGTGCGTCAATTTCTCCCCAAAGATTATCACTCCGATCTAGCTCCCGTACTCTAAGACTATTATTAACTACCGTAGTATCACTTAAACCCAAATTATCTTTTTCCTCAACCATATTAGTTTGCTCAAGATTAACTTTTTTAAAGCCCAACCAACTAATAAAATCTTGCCGATTATCTTTAATAGAAAAATATAAAATCGCCATTAAAATAATGGCTGACAAACAAATAAGTGATACCAAACGCAAAGCATTACTTAAACTAGCGGCGCGAAAAGGGTTATATGGTTTTGACATATTTTAAAATTATAATTTTGGTTTATGAGTTTGATTAATTAAAAATTCTTCACTAGCCATAGCCAAAGCTAATAATTTATCTTCTTGAAAATTTGGAGCAATCAATTGCATACCTATGGGCAAAGGATTTTTTATAACTGGTAAAGAAATAGCCGGTAAGCCAGCTAAAGAAGCTGGCACAAGAAAATAATCTTCTAAGTACATAGCTAAAGGCTTAGCGGTTTTAGCCCCCAAAAGAAACGCTGGCATCGGTGTGGTTGGTGTCATAATAAAATCACACTTAGTAAAAGCCTTATTAAATTCTTTAATGACCTTGGTTCTAACTTTTTGTGCTCTTAAATAATAGGCCTCATAATAACCCGCGCTTAAACAATAGGTTCCTAAAATAATGCGACGCTTAACTTCTGGGCCAAACCCCTGTTCACGAACTGTCTCATAATTTTTTTGTAAAGACTGACTAACTACTTTATTTAAGCCAAAACGTAAACCATCATATCGTGCCAAATTAGAACTAATTTCACAAGGCGTAATAATATAATAAGCCGCTAAAGCATAATCAATTGACGGTAAAGATAAATTAATAAACTTAACACCAACCTTTTTTAAATCATTAACTGTTTTATGAAAAGCTTTTTTAACCACCGGCGCTGAAGTTAAATTATTAATTTCTTTAGGCAAACCAATGGTAATTTTTTTCCAAGAAAAATTTTTCTTAGCTAACAAATAATCTGGCACAGCTTGTTTTAAAGTAGTAGCATCGCGCGTATCAAAACCAGCTAGAGTTTGTAATACCAAAGCGGCGTCGGTCGCGGTTTTAGTTAAACAACCAGGCACATCAGTGGAGCTAGTCATTGCTATCAAACCAAATCTCGAGCAACGACCATAACTAGGCTTTAGGCCAACTACGCCACAAAAAGCTGACGGATGCCTAATTGAACCACCAGTATCAGTGCCTAAAGCAAACAAACAAAAATTAGCTGCTACGGCTGCCGCTGAACCGCCTGACGAACCACCAGCCACCCGTTTTTTATCCCACGGATTTTTAGTTACACCAAAAGCACTATATTCAGTTGAGGCGCCTTGCGCAAATTCATCTAAATTAGTTTTACCTAGTAAAATCGCACCAGCCTTTTTTAATCGAGCAATAATAGTTGCATCATACGGCGCCACATAATTTTTTAAAATTTTAGAAGCTGCTGTAGTGGTTAAACTCTTAGTTAAAATATTATCTTTAACTAAAAAAGGAATACCTAATAAAGCATGACGCTCGCCTTTAGCTAATCTTTCATCGGCTTGCTTGGCGGCTAACTTAGCCCCTACTTCATCAACTAATAAACAAGCCTTAATTTTTTTATCACTTTTTTTAATCGCCTCTAAGCAAGCTTTAGTTAAATTAAGGCTAGTAATTTCTCCTTGATCAAGTTTGTATCTCGCTTGACTAATGGTTAATTCATTTAATTTCATAGTTCAAATACTCTAGGCACGACGATTAATTTGTTCTTCTTTTTAGGCGCCGCGGCTAAGGCTAAATTTTTTTCTTCGGCCGACCAATTAATAGCCGTATCTAACCTTAACTGATTATCAGCGATAATTAATTGAGTTGTGGCTTCCTCTTTAGTTAAATTAATTTCTGCTAATTTATCAATATAGCGCACAATACCGCTGATCTCTCGGCGGTACTGTTTTATTTCTTTATCACTTAGCTGTAGACGGGCTAACTTGGCTACATGTTTTATATCATTATCATTTAACATTTTTAAAAATTTTTAAAACTATCATTATTTAACACAACGAAAACCAAGCATGCCAACAGAGGAAGTACCAACATTAGAATATAAATTATAAACACCAGCGATATTACTTTCTGATTCATTAGCATTACCACCGCGAATAAAGTAGTAGCCATCACTAGCACAACCTTCATATTGACCTATACCATTAGAGCTATGATTATAAGTAGCACTTGATGGTCCAGCTACACCGCGTTCATAACTTAAAACACCACTTGGTGAATCTAATGACCATTCTACATAACTACCAGAATAATAATATTCACCACTAGCCGTACCTTCTTGACAAGTAGTATTAAGCCATTCAGAAACGCTACCAGCTATGTCCCAAATTTTTTGTCCGCTAGTTAAAACCAAAGTTCTTCTATCAGCGACTGTACAAGGACATTCACCAAAAAACTCATTAGTGGCTTCAGCTGACAGGTTTTGATTAATAATCCCCATAGGCATTGAACCAGAACCAATTGTATTACCATCCCAGTTGCTATAGTCTTCAGTAGCATTAGCAACTAATTCAGCGTTGCGCACAATACTCATCCACTCAGGATTAGTGATTAAATGGCCACCAATGCTTTGACAATAAGTTTCAGCGGTTGCTCGGTTAATATTAGCAATCGGATAACCACTAGCAGTTGAAACAACTTGTTTGCTATTAGCCGAAGTGCAAGGATAGGTTGAATTGTCATAAGTATTATTAACTGTCTCATAACCTTCACCTAAACCAGAACTTAAATCTGATGTTAAAGCACACTTAGCTTCATACTGCATTACACAAAAATCATTGGTTTGAAAAACAGAACTTCCTGGCACGGCGACATAGCCAGTCGGACAATTTAAAATACCATTGGCTGTTGCCACATGAATCCCGGCATCTAAATCATCAGTTTTATCACCCAAACAAAAACCTAAACTATAACGCTCACCATTATCTAAACGATAATAAGTATAATCCTGATCAAGACAACCATTATCATCTCTGGGTTCAGGATTTGAAGGCACGCGCAATAAATAATTAGTCCCACCATTAGCAATTGATTGGCCAATAGTAATAACCGTTGGATAATAGCCTAAATCAGAATAATACATTTTTAAAGCTAATTGAACCTGCTTAACATCAGCTAAACGACGAGCATCGCGCGCTGCCATACGAGCGGTATTAAAATAAACTGTTACCAAGCCAGAAATAACACCAATAATAGTAATAACGATTAATAGCTCGACCAAAGTAAAGGCTTTAAGATTTATTTTCATATAAGAGGTTTACTTAATATATTGTAGCGATTAGCTAGTCTGGGGTCAAATTAAGTCTTATCTTACTAGCTATTTTAATAAAGCCAAAAAATCTTTTTCAGTTAAAATCTTAAGACCTAACTTTTTAGCTTTATCATATTTACTACCTGGTTTTTCTCCTACTACCACGTAGTCAGTTTGTTGACTAACGCTTTCACTTACCTGCCCACCTAGTTGTCGAATCATAGCCTTAGCTTGTTCGCGCGACAATTTAGTTAAACTACCAGTTAACACCAAAACTTTATTAGTTAATTTACTCGTAGTAATTTTTGGTAAAGTAAAACTTAGACCAACTCTAGTTAATTTTTCCAATAATACCTGATTAAGACTGCGCTCAAACCAGCTTAAAATACTATTGGCTACTTTAACACCTACGTCTGGTAATTTTTCTAAATCGGCTGGTGTTAAATAAGTGAATAATTTATTAAGATCAACTGGAGTATATAAAGATAGTTTTTTATCTTTAGCCCAATAAACCATTTGCCTTTCTAATAACCAAGCAGTTTCTTCGCCTACCTGCTCTATACCTAAAGCATAAATTAACTTAGCCAAACGCGGCGTCTTTGACCCTTGGATGGCCTTAACTAAATTAGTGGCCGACAAATCAGCAAATCTCTCTAAGGACAAAAAATCATCTTTAATTAAAGTATAAAAATCAGCTGGATCAGACACCAAACGCGCTACCACTAATTGTTCAATAATTTTTGGACCTAAACTAGCAATATCTAAACCTGATTTAGAAGCCCAATGAATCAAGCGCCGTAAATTAACAGCGTAACAATTTTTATTAATACAACGATAAGCCACTTCATCATTAATTTTTTTAATTGCGCTATTACAAATCGGGCATTTAGTCGGCGGTTTAATATCTTTTTCTTCACCCGAACGTAATTTTGTTAAAACTCCAATAATTTTTGGAATTACATCACCAGCCCGTTCAATAATCACGGTATCATTAATTTTTACACCTAATCTTTTAATTTCATCAAAATTATGTAACGTTGCATTACTAATCGTCACGCCTTTAACCTTAACTGGAGCTAAGCGAGCGGTTGGGGTTAAGGTACCGGTTCGTCCAATTTGCCAATCAACCGCTAATAACTTAGTCGTGGCTTGTTCGGCTGGAAATTTATAAGCCATCATATAACGCGGCCCTTTACCAATAACACCTAAAGTCGAATACAGCTTTACTTTATCAACGACAGCCACAACTCCATCGCACTCAAAGGGTAATTTAGTTTTATGCTTATCCCAATAATGGTGAAACTCTATAACCTCTTTAAGATTGCGACATACTTTATTAAAACCCAAAATTTTAACGCCTAATAATTTAGCTACAGCATGCTCTTGACTATGGCGTTCTAAACCAAAATCAGTCGCAATATCATAACAATAAAAATCTAATTGTCGCACGGCCGTAATTTTCGGATCAAGTTGCCTAATTGAACCTGCCGCCGCATTACGCGCATTAGCTAGTAATGACTTACCTTGCTTTTTATTAGCTTCATTTAACTTTTTTAAAATAGCCTCGGTCATGATAGCTTCGCCTCTAACTTCAATTGTTCCATTAGCTAAGCTAGTTTTAATTTTTTTAATTACTTCTGGTTTTAAACCTAGTTTAATTAATTCAGCTTGGCTAGGTTGTCTTAAGCGTAAAGGAATTGAGGCGATGGTTTTTAAATTAGCCGTGACATCTTCGCCCACGCGACCGTCGCCGCGCGTTGCGCCTTTGATTAAACTGCCATTTTTATAAATTAAACTAATGGCTAAACCATCCATTTTTAATTCAGCGTAATAATCTAACTGCGTACGGCTACCTAAAATCTTTACTAAACGCTCTTCCCAGGAGCACAGGTCTTCTTCAGAAAAAGCATCAAACAACGATAACATCGCCGAACTATGTTCAACTTTTTTAAACGAAGCTAGGGCTTGTCCACTTACTCTTTGCGTCGGAGAATCAGGCGTAATAAATTGAGGAAATTCAGTTTCTAATTTAACTAATTCATTTTTTAAACTATCAAGCGCGGCATCGGAAATTTCCGGTTTATCTAAAACATGATAAAGATAATTATGTCGCTCAATTTCTTTCCTTAATTTTATAATTCTTGTCTTAGCTAAAAATTTATCCATAATTAATAACGCCTTAAACATCTAATATAGAAACTTTGATCTTTTGTCATAACTGTATTTTCATTTTTAGAAAACTCCATAACATAAACTTCATTAACACTATTATCTTGATTTTCAGTTGATGACCAATAAAATATATCCTGAACATAACCATCAGTCCAACCTTGACTAATAGCATAATAAATTAATGATAACTCATTATTAGCTGGCAAGTACCAGTCATCATCAAAGCTATAGTATTGAGACTCAGCACAAAATTGAGCCGCTCTATAACTAGGATCATTTAAAAAATCCATATTAACTTCACCATTATCAACATCGCTAGCTCCAGTGGTTTCTAATTCAGTTTCATCCCAACGATCTTGAACGGTATCAATTTCACCATCACATGACGAACTAGTACACCCTGCTGGAGAAACTACAATGTTACTATCAGCGTCAATTACTACCCCGCCGCCGCAAATACTGCCAGCCACACAACTGTCAGCGCATTCTTCGCTTATATCATCACAATTTTCTTCTGCGCCGCCACAAACACCTTCTTCGCCTCCGCCACCACAAGTAGCCGGCTCAACACATTGGCCACAAATCCCGCCACAGCCATTATCACCACAATTTCTAGCTGGAATGCTGTCCGCACAATAATTAAGACAGAGATTAACAGTTTTTTTTCTAATGACATTTTTATAATAACCAGTCACCAACAAAGTAGCTGAACCAACAGTTACATCACCGGGCGGAGTTAAACTATTAATTTCAATTTTATATTTTACATTATTAACATCATAAGTGGCTTTAGGATCAGAACATGATATACAATGACCATCAACAGTATTAATACAATCATCCTCAGAACAACTTGCAAAAAATTCATTATCTCTTTTATACATACCCTTTAATCTTTCTAAGCCAACAGTAACATTAAGATCAGCTTTATTTTTATTTATCTGACTATCGCTCATATTTAAATTACTAGCTACGATGGCCGCGCCAATACCGACCGTCACTAATACCACAAAAGCCACTGTTAAAACAATAATCATAGCCATACCATTTTGTTGTTTATTGTTTGGTCTTTGATATTTATTCATATATTTATTTTTGTGAAGGAATAGTAACAGTGGTTTGCATAAAAACTAAATCAGGGTATTCTCCACCTACTAAATTCTCACCCTTTAACACAATAGTTAATTTCGCCGTAGGATAATCAGCGTCATATTGCTCTAAAGCATGAAATCTAACATAGCTTAAATTAAGACTAAGCGGTGTTAAAATATCAGTTTCAGCTGATCCAATTTTTGACTGTAAAAGATAAGCTCCGCTCGGATGACCAGCCGGGCTATAATAAACACAATCATTATTAGTTTTTTTAAAAACTACAGAGGCGCCACTTTCTAAAACACAAAAAAATTGTCTTTCATCAGTGCATTTTTCGCTATTACAGCTAGTAGGATTAATCACGGCCTGAGAAGCTTCATTGGCAATAATAGTTAAAGCATGGTTTAACCCTTCTTGTAAATCTTTAGTATTAATAGAGCGCACCTGGCTATCAATCGACTTTAAAAACATGGTTGTAGACACTAACATTACAATCGTAAATAAACTGACTGCTATCATCATTTCAATTAAAGTAAAAGCTTGCTTGTTAAACATTTTATTTTTCATACTTATTGCCAATCAGTTAATTGGCTGGTCAAAATATAAACATCACTTTTTGTATCTTCCTGCCAATAAACTTCAACCTTAACATCGATATAAGCCGGTAATAAACCAGCCGCACTATGATAGGTTGTGGTGATTAAACGTCTAAAAATGGTTGGGGAACCCAAGCCATAACCATAAAAATAATCCTCATTTTGGACCGGAGTATTATTAATTTCTAAAGTAGCCACTTGCTTAACGTCAGCCGAGCTTGCTTCAGTAATAGTATTAGTATAATCAATTAAAATATATTTCTCGGTATTGTTAATCTCTGTAGCAATAGCATTAAAAGGCGATAAACTATCTATAT
Source organism: uncultured Gammaproteobacteria bacterium (assembly GCA_964593745.1). Taxonomy (GTDB): domain Bacteria; phylum Patescibacteriota; class Patescibacteriia; order Patescibacteriales; family Patescibacteriaceae; genus Patescibacterium. Next base: position 66,720 of record CAZQHN010000004.1, on the reverse strand, counting down.
AATTTTTATCTCGACGATAACGGATTAATTCTTGTCCTTCAAAAGCTAGATAAGAAGCAATTAAGCTATTTTTAGAGCTTCTTTCTGCTTCCCGAGTTATAATCACCAAAGAAATTAACCCACCAAAAATCAAAACTAAAAGACCCAAAGAAACTATAACTTCAATTAAAGTAAAACCATTTTTAGAATAAGCTGAAGCCATATTTATTCATTAGAAATAATACCCAAAGTAATAACCCCTAAGGTATTAACTGAAATATTCTCGAGTTCAGAAGTAACACTATCAACTAACTGAATGCCCACATTACCAGTTAATGAAGTTACGCGAACCGTGCTACCATTTAAAACTGTAAAATAAGGTACACCAGTTTCATTGGTAAACACTAAATCTCCCGCCACAGAACAAGTACTATTAAAATTTATGCAATCTAATTTTATATTTTTAGCTAAGACAATGGATTTTACCTTTTCAGGTAAATCATAAACCTTATCATTATCAAGATCAGCAAAAATTATATAATTAGTAGGATTAGAGTTGGAGTCAATTCTTATCCCCCAGTTGTAAGTATTCTGTTGTTGATATTGTTGAGTATTAAGTGCTGACATGACAGTATTTCTTAAATCACTTACTAAAACACTAGATACTAACTTTAAATTAGAGCGAGAATTTAAACGATTCATGCCGCTCGCTGAAACACTAAGAATCACCACAATAATAGTTAAAGTGGTCATAATTTCTACTAAAGTAAAACCTCGCTGATTGGCTAAAAATTTTTTAAACATGAAAAAATTATTTTAATAAATATTTTATGGCTTCATCAAGTTGCAAATCCTTATTTTCAGCCTGATTTTCAGCCGTAATCTCTACTTTAGTGTCAACTTCAATGCCTTGTTCATTGATATTATTCCCTTGAGGCGTTAACCACTTAGCGGTTGTGACTTTAATAACCGAGCCATCTTCTAGCTGTCGTAAAACCTGAACCGAACCCTTGCCAAAAGTTTTTTCACCGATTAAAGTTGCTAATCCATTATCCTTTAAAGCTCCGGCCACAATTTCTGAAGCTGAAGCACTACCTTGATTAACTAATACTATAGTAGGTATATTAGCTAAACGACCAGTGCCAATTGAATTATGGTCAATTTTTTTACTATCGCCAAACTGCTCTGTCACAATTAAACCTTCCTTTATCCATTCACTAGCAATAACTACAGCGGTTTCCAAATAACCGCCTGGGTTATTTCTTAAATCTAAAATTAAACCCTTGGGTTTTTTAAGCAAAACTTCCTGAACAGCTTGATTAAATAAATCTTCGGAATCATTATTAAAACTGGAAATTTTAATTGTAAAAATTTTATTAGTTTGATTATAATCAGTGGTGACGCTTTTAACCACTACAGTATCGCGCGTAATAGTAATATCTAAAGGCTTACTATCTTTAGCGCGTACAATCGTTAAAGTCACCTTAGTCCCTTTTGGTCCGCGAATTTTTTTAACAGCTTCATCCACATTTAAACCAATAGTAGTTTTACCGTCAATAGCATAAATTTTATCACCGGCCTGAAGTCCGGCTTTAATCGCTGGCATACCCTCCAAAGGAGCAATAACAGTTAACATATCATTACGAAAACCAATCTCAGCGCCAATCCCCTCAAAAGTCCCAGACAAATCTTCTTCGAATGCTTTAGCTTCTTCTGGATTAAGAAACACTGAATAAGGATCATCAGTTGCACTAACTAAACCGCTTAAAGCTCCATAAAATAATTTTTTATCAGTTAACTGATCGCGCTCAACATAATCTCGTTTTAAAATATCCCAAACTTCCCAAAACATTTTAAAATCAACATTTTGCGCTGAAGTTTGTTTATTAAGCACTTGACCATCAAACACATTAAAAACTTGAGCAATATCTTTTGACCCATTAGAATAACGGCCCAAGAAAAAAGCCAAAGCTAAAGCCACTAAAATTGAAAGGCTATAAAAAACTACTCGCCCAGGCGATTTTTTATAATAAAAGTCTGATCTCATATAAAATTATTATACCATAGACTACAACTTGCCAAAAGACCTTAGTTATGGTTAATTAATTGAAATAATCAAATATTTCAGCTAAACTAATAAACGATATATGCCTAAATTTATTATCCATGGCCAAAAGCCACTACAAGGCGAAATTAAAGTTGGCGGAGCTAAAAATTTTGCTTTAAAAATAATTCCGGCAACAATTTTATCAGGCGAAGAAACAACGATTACTAATTTGCCTGAGATTGAAGATGTTAAGCGATCATTGGAAATTTTTACTGATTTAGGCGGAATAGCCAAACAAAACAATGACGCTAGCTTAACCTTAAGCTTACCTAAAATTAATAAAACTACTTTAGAGGCAAAATTTGCCAATAAACTAAGAGCCTCTATTATGTTTGTCGCGCCACTATTAGCTCGTGGCGGTGAAGTTTTATTTCCTCACCCTGGTGGCTGTGTCATTGGCGCAGGACTTAGGCCAATTGATTTATTTATTGAAAGCTTTAAAGCTATGGGCGCTAAAGTTGAAGTTAAAGATAATTACTATCATTTAACAGCCAAAAAATTGCAAAGTTGTTCATATTTTTTTACCACCATTAGTGTAACAGCCACTGAAAGTTTAATTATGGCCGCAGTCTTAGCTACTGGCACAAGTATTTTAAAAAATTGCGCCATGGAACCAGAAATTATTGCTTTAGCTGAATATCTTAATCAATGTGGCGCTAAAATTTCTGGCGCGGGTACGCCCACTATTACGATTGAAGGAGTAGATAAATTAAATCCTGGGCAAGTTAAAATTATTCCTGATCGAATTGAAACCGGCACGTTTGCTATTTTAGCAGCCGCAACCCGCTCTCCATTATTAATTAAAAATTGTCAACCAGAACACATTGAATCACTTTTATCAATTTTTAAAAAACTAGGAATTAATTTTGAAGTTGGATCTGATTGGCTAAAAATTATCAGCGTACCGGAAAAATTACCAGCTTATAATTTACAAACTCATGAATATCCTGGTTTTCCAACTGATTTACAATCTCCCTTTACTGTTTTAATGACCCAGGCCACTGGTACGTCATTAATTCATGAAACAATTTATGATCGCCGTTTATTATTTACTGACATGTTAACGCAGATGGGAGCTAATATAACGATGTGTGACCCGCATCGCGTAGTTATCCAAGGCCCAACAGCTTTGCGCGGACGCAGTTTAACGTCGCCGGATTTAAGAGCTGGTATTTCCATGATTATTGCTGGCGCGCTAGCTTCAGGCACCACGGAAATAGATAATATCTACCAAATTGAACGAGGTTATGAAAAAATTGATGAACGCCTACGTTCGATTGGTTTAGATATTAGTCGCACTGAATAAATATGCCTCTTTTATATCGCCGCTTAATTTTTGCTTTGTTTGTTTTATTATTTCTTATTATTTTTCCAGTAATTTTAATTTATTCTACCGGCCATACAGTTAATTGGCTTAGGTTTAGTTTAGAAAAAACCGGCAGTATTTTAATTGACAGTGAGCCTAACAGCGCCACTATTTTTCTAAACAATGAAATGGTTAATGATAAATTATTTGCCTTATTTACAGATAATAAAAACCTTACTACTAAAGCCAAAATTAAAAACCTTCAACCAGGTGAATATACTATACGCTTAGAAAAAAATGGCTATTGGCCCTGGGAAGAAAAATTTAGACTTTATCCCGGAGAAGTTAAAAACTTTAATACTATTAAATTATTTAAAAAAACTATCCCAACTATAATTTATGAAACACCAGCTGATTATCTTAAACTTTCACCTTCTTCTGAAAAATTAGCTTTAGTAAAAAATAAAGTTTTAACTATTATTAATTTAAAAAATGAAGCTAAGCAAACAATTATTTTACCCAACATAACCAAAGGACAAATTAATTGGGCTAATGACGATAATAAACTAACAATTGATAATTTAATTATTAATCTAGAAACCAATGAAATTATTGATTTAATTACTCAAATCAATAAAGAAGCTACTTTATTGCGCTGGAGTAATGATGCTACGGTCGTTTATTTTGTAAGTCAAAATAAAATTTTACGCTATACCCCAACCACAAAAACTATAACTGACATGCCCTTTAACCAACAATTATCTAAAACGAAAATTACTGATTATCTTATTAAAGGCGATAAAGTTTACGTCATAACCCAAACAGTAAATAATGCACCTGTGGTTTTTCTAGGTTCTATTGAAGCTGCTCTTAAAACACTCACTCTGCCTAATGGCACTTATTATTTTTTTAATGAGGTTGGACCCAAGCCAGCGATTTATAATAATAAAGATTTTTATTTGTTAGACGAACCTCTTATTTTATTTTCCCAACCAAGGCTAATTAAGGTGTCTGATAAATTTAAAATCGGGCACTGGACCAATAATACTTTATTATATGCTAGCGCTTTAGAAATTAGACGTTGGCATAATGAAAATCAAGAATACTTAATTACCCGGTTGGGTTCTAGTGTTAATGATCTTTGGTTGTTTAATAATCTCGATGCCATGATTATAGCAACCCCCGACGATATTAAGTTAAGGATAAATGGCCAAGACCCCTTTATTATTAGTCTAGCCTCGATTAAAAATACCAAGCTCTTAACCATGTCAAAAAATAATGAGCTAATTTATGTTTATGGTGATTACGATCAAAAAATTGGTTTATTTAAAATAGAATTATAAAACATAATTTAAAAAATCCTGCTAAAATAATTAGCAGGATTTTTTTGTTTAAACTTAATCTTTAAGACAACGGACAGATTGTGCAAAAACTTTGTCAATACAAAAAGATACTCTAACGCCTGACATAGAATATGATAAATAACGATATTTAGCTGTATTACCACAAGAGTCTGCTAACCAAAAACGAGCGCCACTATACTGCCATAACGACCAACCATTATTATAAGGTGGCCAATAATACCAATTATAAATATTAGAATTCTTAGCTTCAAACCCAGAAGTACCACAATATTCATCACTACCACTATCCCAGGTACACTCATCATAGGTTTTTAATTGATCACCTTCATAATGTGTTCCGCGCTCACCATCAGCATCAGCTTCAGCTTGACTCATACCAAGATACATTTCTAAAGTTTTAAATTCAGCATCCGTTGGTATGTGCCAACCATCAGGACAAATACCTTGAAGAGTTGGGTTTGAGCAACTGCCAGGAGGTGGCGGTGCTGGTAGTCCATTATCACAACCCTGATGAAAAGCCATAGCTGTATGCCACTGATATAGACCACCAGTTTCAGCACAATTAGCTTCATCATTTAAAGTACAAAACTTTTCTATTACCCCAGCATTAGCATCAGCCTGGTCTTTATGTTCTTCAGTGGCAAGAACATAGGTCCCAATATTTAAATTTTTAGCAAACCAACACTGGGTACCAATTTGGACAGTAGGATAGGATTCACCACCATAAGTTAAGTTATCACCACAATTAGCAAAAGCTATTTCACCACTACCTGACCAACCAGAAGGGGTATAAGTGACAGTACCAGCTGGTAGGTCACTGACATTAGTACCGATACAACAACTTAAGGTATAGGAAGTATAGTTATCACTTGGGGTATAAGCATAATCAGCATTAGGGCAACCATTATCTTCTCTAGGCGTAGGATTAGACGGGATTTGGGCAATATAGGTTGTGGTACCGTCAGGTGAAGCTAATGGTTCACCAGGGGTAATAATAGTAGGATAATAGCCATATTCAGCAAAGTAAGTTTCTAGGGCCGTGCCGATTTGTTTTAAATCAGTGGTTCTTTTAGTGTCTCTGGCTTTGGTTCTAACATCAGCTAACGAGACAACTGCTATTGTGGTTAAAACACCAATAATAGCAATCACCACCAGGAGTTCGATTAGGGTAAACCCTGATGCTTTATATTTGGTCATATGATTATATTTTAGGCTCTAAGTTAGGCCTGTTTCTTACTAATAAGTATAACTCTAATATGAAAAAAAATAAAATCAATGAGACTTTGGCGTCCGAAAACCCCATTTTATCATATAAAGCCACCAGGATTTAACATGATGTCGACTAGCAACATTAAGAAAAAATTTATACCAAGGGCTTTGCGCTGATTCGCGGCTATGATTATGAATAATTTCTACCATGGGATTATAAACCACTGGCCAATTTTTTTGCCAAAAACGACGGCATAAATCAGTGTCTTCAAAATAAAGAAAAAATCTTTCATCAAATAAGCCTATTTCTTTTAAAGCGCTAGCTCTAATAAATAAACATGAGCCCAAGAGCCAATCAACTTCGCGGGGTTTATCTTTTTTGTAATCTTTCATTAAAAAACGATTAATTTCCCAATCAGCTAAACCAAGTCGACCTAAAAAGGTACGGCGGAAAAAAGGCGTTAAAAAACTATGCCAACGATAGCAAGAATCTTGAATAGTTTTATCAGGGTTAAATTGTTTAGGACCAACCACGCCAACTTTAGGATTAGCTTCCATATAATCATAAAGTTTATCAAAGGTCCCCTTAAAAGCTAAAGTGTCAGGATTAAGCACTACAATATAACGACCGCGAGCCCGCTTAATCCCTAAATTATTACCGGCCCCCATGCCGGAATTTTTTTTATTTTGAATAAAAATAACCCTGGGATTTTGCCAAGCTAAAATCTCTCCTAAATTATCATTGGAATTATTATCAACTACAATAATTTCATGATCTATTTTAGTTGACCATGATTCTTCAATCGACTTAAGACAATTAAGGGTTAGCCCTTTATTTTTATAATTAACAATTACAAAACTAATATCCATATTTTTACCAAAACATAATTAATCTAATTAAACGCCAATAAAACCATAACCAGGGATTAACTAATTGTAAGCGCCAATCATTAATCTCTTGGTACCAAATTTTAGTAGCCAATAATTTAGTAAATTGCCGCTCGCTAATTTTTCTTAACTTTTGTGTTTGCCAACGAGCTAAAATTAGATAGGGCCAATGCCAAGGATTAATAAAATAAAACCAAACTTTTAATTTTTCTTTCCACCAGCTGTTCTTTAAAGCAAATAGTAAAGTACCGACCTCCATTATAGCAAAAGCTGGTATAAGTAATAAAATAGTTAACCAATGATAATGTTTAAACACCACAATTAAACGATTACGATCTAACCAATAATATTTAGTAATCGAGCGACTAAATTCATATTTATGATAAACTACAGCCCGGGGCACTAATAAAACCTTAAAACCCGCTAGCCAAAACCTTAAACAAATATCCTGATCCTCATTATACATCCATAATTTTTCATCAAATAAACCAAGCTGTCTTAAGGTTGAGACACGATATAAAACTCCGGCGCCGGACGCGTAAGATATTTCCTTCACCTGATTATATTTATCTTGCCTAAACGGCTGACGATAAGCTTGACAATAACCAAAGCCCAAAAAATGCGTTTCATTGCCCAAACTATTTATTAAATTGGTTTGAGGATAAAGCATTAACCGTACTTGCCAGGCAGCGGCTTTAGGCTGACGATCAGCTTCTTTAATAATTTCTTCTAAACAATTACTTTCAACTACAGTATCCATGTTAACTAAAAAAACAAATTCATAATTTTTCTTTACAATAATTTTCAAGGCCGCATTATTACCACCGGCAAAACCATCGTTATTTTTTAAACCAATAACAGTCGCTTCTGGCGCTTGCGTTTTTAAAAAATCATAACTTGAAGGACTAGTTTCATTATCAACTAAAAAAAGATCAAAGTCTTTAAAAGTTTGAGCGCGTAAGCTAGCTAAACACTGAGCTAAATATTTTTCTGCATAATCATGCCAATTAGGACTAATTACAACGGCTAAACGAGGCATAAAATTATTTTTTAAATTTTAACACTAAACTGCCTAACCACCAACCAAACTGTAAAATTTTTACCTGCCAAGCGCTGTGCCATTTAGTAAAGTAAGCTAACATACTAGTCTTAAAATATTGCTGCGCTTGAGCGCGTGGTAATTGTTTAAAACTTTGTCCAACATAATCAACCGCTGTCGCCACTGGCGTATACCAAATTTCTAAATTTTTAGCCGCGGCTTGTCGACAATAATCAACTTCTTCAAACCAAACAAAATATCTTTCATCCAATAACCCTAAAATTTCTAAAGTAGAGCGTCTAATAATAAAAAATGAACCACGCACAGAAGGCACCTTGGCTGGCTTAGTATAATCAAACTTCTTAACTAAATAATTATTTAATAAATAAGGTAGAATATGAGCCAATTTAGAAGCCACTAAAAATTGATCAAATAAACTTGGCAACTGCCTAACTTGCGGTAAGATTTTACCCTGTTCATCAACTAACTTAATACCGGCGATAGCGGCTTGAGGATTATTGTCTAACCACTTGATGGCTTGACTTAAGGTTTCTACCTCAACTTTCATGTCAGGGTTAAGTAATAAAAGATAACGACCACTGGCTTGTTTAATGGCTTGATTACAAGCGCGGGCAAAACCTAAGTTAGATGAATTAGTAATTAATTTAATTTGAGGAAAATTATATTTTATCATCTCAGCGGTACCGTCTTGGGAATTATTGTCTACCACTATAACTTCAAAATTAAGGCCCACGCTAGTTAATAAAGCGTTTAAATTATTTTTTAATTTATCTTTTACCTGCCAGGCAATAATGACGACTGATAAATCCATATTAATATCTAGTTAAAGTTTTAGCTTGCTTAAAAATAACTTTATAACTTGATAATAAATATTGCTCAAATAATAAAGCTTCAATCAGCATTACAAATAAACGAACTAAAACTAAAAACTTATTAAATAAACTTTGGCGACGCCAATATTTTATGACTAACCAATGTTGGTTAATGAATGACCAGCACCGTATCTTAGTTGAACGACCAAAACGATTAAAAAATCTTTTAAAAATATTACCGGCGGCTGAAGTGCGATCATGCCAACCAATCGCTAAGGGAATTAATTTAACCTTTAGCCCAGCCAAAAAAGCGCGATAAGCTAAATCACAATCCTCTTTATACATAAAAAAATGTTCATCAAAATATTGACCCTGGTCTTCTAATTTTTTTAAAGCTGATAAACGCCATAAACCAGCGGCTCCACCCGCGCCAAAAATAATTTGCTTATCATATTGTCCTTGATCAATTTCCCCTTGACCATAATCAAAAAAATTAAAACCTTGAGCTAAGCCTAAACCACAGCTATCAATCAAGTTGGTAAAATTTTTATTAGTAAAATCCCAGCGCTTTAATTTAGGCACAGCAATAGCTAATTCACTATCCTCATCAAGCGCCGCCACTAATTTTTCTAAAGCCTGTGGCTCAAGATATAAATCAGGATTAATTATTAAAAAATATTCAGCTTGCGCCTTAATAGCTTGTTTAATTAAAAGATTATAGGCCCGAGAAAAGCCAAAATTATTAGTAGTATTATCATGAATTAATAAAGTAAAGTCCTGATAAGTTTGTTCAACTAAACTTTTTTTAAACCAAGACAAATAAGGCGCTGTCACAGCGCCATAAATAATTGTACCAATAATAACCCGTTTTTGTGCCATAAAAATAAATGTCTTTAATCAAATATTTTTAAATTTAATATAACCTTATAATTAAATTGCTTTTAAAGCAAGTTCTACAATTTTAAGCAAAAAAAGACTTAATATACTTACTAATCTCTAATTGTTCTTCTAGGGAATTATCAAGTTCTAAAATTATTAAATTAGCCAAGTAAGACTTAGGAATATTTTTTAAATAATGGAGATCAGATAAGGTGGTTAATAATTGGCTGTGAGGCGAAAAAACTTTTCTAAAAAAACCCTCTGGGACAACACCAATTTGCGTAACGGCAATCTTGTGATGATCCAAAACATTAATAGTCGCTAAATATTTTTTATTATGATGACGTCGGTCAGTCTCTAAAGTTTTTACATCAAGACATAGTTGATTAACCCCAGCATGAACCAAGGCTTCATCAGTAAATAAAGACATAAATTTATTATCAGCTGGATTTTCTATAACCACCGCGGAAGAAAAATTTGGTATAGTTGATATAAAAGCAAACGACGAAGTGTCTAGCGACAAACCAAAGAAAAACGTATTATGGGTAGCAGTTAGATAATCAAGCTCCCATTCTTCAAAATTACTGGTGATATGAACATAAGAAATATTTAAAGAGGCTAGGGGTTTAATTAAACGATAAACCTCTCGACGTTGTTCAATGGTTAAGCTATCAATAAATAAAGCTAGGTCGCTAATACCTAACTCATTCAACTTAGTAATTTCCCCGCGCCAATCAACTGACTTACCATGAGGGTTAATTCTTAAACTAGTTAAAATATTTGTGGTTTTAAGACTAGAAATCATAAATTATCTTCAAACGCGATAATTATTTTTATAAACACTAAACAATAATATTATAACACTCACTAACCAAACAATCAACCAATAATTTAAGTTAATATAAGCTAAAACTGAACCAGGCCAAGCAGTTTCTAAAACCAATAAGCTAACTAAAGACACGCTAAGTGCTAAATTAATTTCTTTGATAATTGCTAGATTTAATTTCATAAATTATCAATTATTAATTGCTTAAAATTTGAACCCGATAACTCAAATTTTATTTTCTTAACAATAAATGTCTGATGACTTGATAGATTGGGAGCCGAAAGCATAAAAGCATAACGCTGATTAAGATACTCTGCTCGTGATAAATCAAATTCAATTTGTGCCTGATAATCTCCATTAGGTAATAATTGCCAAGCTGATTGATTATAATTTACTGAAGTTTGATAAATGGTTTTAAAATCATATAACCACAAAGCTTTATTATGAGCTACACCAAGATTTACCAAAGCGGGCGGATCAGAAAAATCAATAGTCAACACAGCTTTAGTAAAAGGTCGTGGTGCATATAAAGTTAAATAAATAGGCTCGGCTATTATTTTTTGTCCTAGCTCAAACTTGACTACTCTTTGGCTGGGCAATAATTTATCAAACACATAAGACCGATGTTTAAAATCAGTCTGATAAATAATCCTGCCAGTCGGCACCAAAGCTAACCATAATAAACAACCCAAAAGTAAAATTAAACCCACAAGCCAAAACCAGCGCATTGTTTTAATTGCCGAGGTCATAGCTTTATCATACTTTAAAAATTATTAATTTTCAAAGGCAAAACTAGACAAAGCTAATTTTGGCTGATACTATAAAATTATTCAAAAAGCTATATGATAAAAACAATTTTTATTAAAGATTTAAAGGATAAAATTAACCAAACCGTTAAACTTAAGGGTTGGGTTTATAATTTCCGCTCCTCAGGTAAAATTGCTTTTTGGCAACTAAGGGACGGTTCGGGGATTTGTCAGGCAATCATCTCGGCTAACGATCTAGGCGAAAAAAAATGGACTGAGGCCCAAAAAGTCAGTCTAGAAACTTCGGTTACTATAGAAGGTAAAGTAACTAAACATCCTCGACAAGAAACTTATGAAATTCAAGTAAGTGATTTTAAATTTTATCAAATTGCCGAAGATTATCCGATTGCTAAAAAAGAACATGGCATTGATTTTCTATTAGACCAACGCCATTTATGGTTGCGTTCTTCGCGCCAATGGGCTATTCAACGAGTCCGCGATACCTTAATCCATGCCACTTATGATTTCATGCGTCAAAATAATTTTATAAAAATAGATTCACCGATTATTACTGCCAATGCTGGAGAAAACACGACTGATTTATTTAAAGTTAAATATTTTGATGAAACAGCTTACTTATCGCAAACCGGACAGCTTTATTTAGAAGCCGCCATGTTTTCACATGGTCGAGTGTTTGATTTTGGCCCAACTTTTCGCGCAGAAAAATCAAAAACGCGCCGCCACTTAACAGAATTTTGGATGATGGACGCCGAAATGGCCTTTAGCGATTTAAAGGATAACTTAGATATTCAAGAAGCTTTAATTCGTTTTATGATTAAAGCTGTCTTAGAAAAAAATCAGACAGAATTAAAAATTCTAGAACGAGAGATTAAGCCCTTAGAAAATATCACTAAACCATTTTATAGAATCACTCATGCTGAAGCAGTTAAACAACTAAAAAAATTAGGCTCTGACATTGGTGAGCGTGATGATTTAGGCGGCGATGATGAAACTATTTTAACTAAACAATATGACAATCCGGTTTTTATTACGCATTACCCAGCTGAAGTTAAAGCTTTTTATATGAAACGTGATCCAGAAGATGATAGTCGAGTCTTAGGGGCTGATCTTTTAGCGCCTGAAGGGTATGGTGAAATTATTGGCGGTTCACAAAGAGAAGATGATTATGATATTTTAGTTAAAAGATTAAAAGACTTTGGTTTAAAAACTAAAGATTATGAATGGTATCTTGATTTAAGAAAATATGGCAGTGTGCCGCACGGTGGTTTTGGCTTTGGGCTTGAAAGAATTACGGCCTGGGTTTGTGGCTTAGAACACATTCGCGAAGCCATTCCTTTTCCCAGAACAATTTATCGCATTACACCTTAAAAAAATCCCCGGTCAGATGACCGGGGGTTTTATTTTATATTAATTAAAAAATTTTCTAGTTAACGGTCCAAAAAAACCACTAGCAGGTATAATTTTTTTACTTTTTTGAAAATTTATACTTCTATCATACTAACAAAGCCCACAAAAATCAAGCTAAATTAATTTTATGTAAATTTAATTATAATTGTTTTATCATTTGAAAACTGACCATACAAAATAGAAATATTTTGTGGCTTAACTTGAAATTCTTGAGCTAATAGTTTGAATAAAACTTCATTGGCTTTATTATTAGTTGGTTCAACGCTAATATCAACCTTAATCGTTCCATCAGACAAAACCGATTTTAGCCTAGTTTGTTTAGCGCGAGCATGAATTTTTAATTTAAGGATAATTTTTTTATCATGAGCTAAAATCTCCTTATATTTTTGTATCATATTATTCAAAGACAAAATTATAAAGAATAAAATTACTTTCCTTTTCTTTATCTTCACTTAATTCAATGGGTAAAACCGAGGTTATTAAATCCTTAGGTTTTGACCAAGCTAAAATATCTTTAACTAACATTTCTTTACCCTGATTTAATAATTCATCTTTTTTGACTAAAGGCCAAGACATATCTTCATTCACAAATAACTCACCCACAAAACTAGTTTTAGATTCATTTTCAAACCATAATCTTAAAAAATAAACATCCACCTTATCGTCACGCGCAACTTTTTTAGTGAGGGCCAGGAAATTTAATTTATTATTCCAAAAACGAGGTCGAACTGGCGAGGCTTCATAGCTAGTCTTAAAAATAAAAGATAAACCTCGTTTAATAATATTTTTTAATTCTGGCTCATCTCTTAATTGCCAGCCAGCTTTAGTTAATAAGTTAATTAATTCTCTATCTGTTAAATTATTAAAAGCAAAACTAAGTGGTCGCTGACGACCGCCCCGTAAATTTTCCGTGATCAATAACCCCTGGGGTGCTTGGTTATTAATAATTAAAGTAACCGGCTTCGTAGTTTGAGAAATTAAATGAGAATAAAAATCAGACCAAGAAGCCTTAGTAAAAATTTGTAATAAATAAATAGTTAATAACATTAAACTTAAACCAGATAAAATAATTACCTGTTTAAATTTTGATAAACGCTGAGGTCTATCTAAGGTTTCATAATAATGCTGTCCAATTACACCTAAAATAAAACTAGCCAAACCTAATAAATAACCACCCAATACATCAGAAAAATAATGAACACCCAAATAAATGCGACTTAAGCCAACTAACAAAACCAACAAAAAAGCAAAGAAAAATAAACTGATATTTCTAGATAAGCGAGGATAAGATTTAATTGCATAATAAGATAAGTAAAATAAAAAAGCCAAAGCTAAGGCCGCGTGCAAGGAAGGAAAAGCATAAGAATTTTCAAATAAAACTGTAGGTAAGGGTCTTGGCCGAGCCATAATAATTTTAATCAAAAAAGAAAAGATCAAAGAACTGGCAATGGCAATCATTAAACCAACGATATATGACTTTCTTTTTTCTAGCCGAAACCAAAAAGCTAGAACTAAACTCAAAACTCCCACAAACCAAACGGAAAATATATTAGTCAGTAAAAACATAATAACTGCCAGAGTTTGATTAAAAAATAAATTAGCTAAATTATAAAATCTTTCATCAAGCCCCGCGACAAAACCTAAATGCTGACTAGACAAAAAAACTAAAACCACCAAAGCAATAATTATTAATAAATTAATCAAAATTAAAATAAAGAACCTCAAGCCAAAAAATGGCTGCGGATTTGTTAATCTAATAAAAAACTGACTTAAAGTTGGACAATACTTAATTAACCAATGCCATACTTTAGTCGATTGATACCACATGAATAACTCTATTAAACTAACTTTAATAATATTTTTTAATTGCCTACCGTAACGCAAAAGAAAATTTTTAAACCACCAACCAAACAGCAGTAAAACAATAAAGCTTAAAATTATAATCGTTAGTCTACCAGACCAATCCTCAATCGTTTGCCAAGCACTACCAGCCACATAGCCAAGGCCAAGATAAAGTAAGCTAAAAATAAAACCGCTAAAAGCAGCCGATAGAATAAATCTTAGCCAGGTTAGTTTACTCGCGCCGGCTACAAAATAAATCATGGGACGTACTGGGCCAACAAATCTACCCCAAAAAATACTAGCTGAACCATGTTGCGCTATAAATTCATTAGCCTTAACTAAATATTCATCTTTAATTAATTTACGTTTTTTGTTTACTAAAGAAATTCTGCGACCAACTGTAAAAGCTACTAAATCACCTAAAAAAGTTGCTACGGCACATAATAAAACTAGATCAAAAAAATCAAAAACATTTTCTGCTACTAACACACCACCAAAAATTAAAATTACTACACCGGGTAGAAAAAAACCTAAAATCGGAAAAGCTTCCAAAAAAGAGATAACAGCCATTAAAGTATAGCCCCAATTACCTAAACGACTAATTAAATTGGTTATAATTTCTAGATATTCGTTCATAAGATAAAAAGTAATAGGTAGCAAATATAAAGTAGTAAGTAGTAAGTAGCAATTAACAACACTTTTTACTTGCTACTTATTACTTTTTACTGACTAAAGTCGGGATGCTGGGAATTGAACCCAGTCTACACGCACCCGAAGCGTGCGTACTACCGGTATACTACACCCCGGTTTTACCCTCTGGGCAAAAAATTTTTAAGTTTTAATCTTTGCTAAATAATTTATTTAAGATGAAACTAAAAATTGATAGTACAATACTAAACCATAAAGCCGTCCAAAAATTTACAATGGAAAAACCATCTACTAACCAAGAAGCGATCTTAATTGATAGGGCATTAATAACTAACGTAAATAAGCCTAAGGTTAAAATGTTAATCGGTAAAGTTAGGATAAATAACACTGGCTTTAAACTAATATTAATTAAACCTAAAACCAAAGCCACTAAAATAGCTACCCAGAAATTTTTTAATTCCACGCCAGGTAAAAGATAGCTGGTTAAAATAACTGCTACGGTGGCAATGAACCACTTAATAAACAATTTCATAAAATTAAAGATTATTTTTTCTCAAGTAACTCATCGCGCTTGAGAATAAACTTAATAACAAAGTATAAGAACGCCATGACAATCACAAAGGTTAAACCGGCATTTAACACTAAACTAAAATCAAAAGTAGCTCCTTTGACTGTCCAGGTTAAATTAGACCAACCTCCAGGCGCAATTAATTTTATGGCTGGAGTAAAAACTCCTTTAACAATCGCGTCGACTAAATCTTTAGATGCCTGGGCAGTTATGACACCAATGGCTAAGCCTAAAACAGCATATTGTTTTAAAAAATCCATTAAGCCATCAATAAATCCCCTACTTTTTTTAGCTAAATTTAATGAAGTCTCTAGCATATATTTTAATTAATTATTATTTTAATAAAGTCAAAACAGTAATTAAAGCAAACAATACTAGCCAACCAATCGTAATAAATAGCATGCCAACAGCTTCTTTTTTACGATTATCAGTATAAAGCTGGACGGGCCTACCTAAGACAAAAAACCCCGTCACCGTCGCTGAAATAATTAACAAGGTTAATATAAAAAGTGGCGCTGTAAACTTATCTTCTTTGCCAAAAAAATTTTCGGCACTAAACATAAACCAAGAAACTAAAGCCGTATAAACAAAAGTGGCTAAAGCATTAACTAGACTTTGCCAAACTATTTTTTTGTTCATATGATTATTTTATTAATTAATAATAGTTAGTGGACTTGAGGGGACTCGAACCCCTTACCTCGGCAATGCGAATGCCGCGCTCTACCAGCTGAGCTACAAGCCCAAAATAGTAACAAGTAAAAAGTAATAGGTACCAAGAAATTTTAAAAAATCTAATTTATTACTTGAGGCTTATCACTATTTTACCAATTCAATTTTCTCAATCTTTACATCTTCAAGCGGATGATCACTAGCATCTGTTTTAACATTCTGTATTTTATCAACTACTTCCATACCGTTTTTAACATAACCAAAATTAGTGTGCTTACCATCTAGCCAATCTGTTGCCTCGGCGGTCACAATAAAAAATTGAGAACCATTAGTATTTGGTCCAGCGTTAGCCATAGCTAAAGAACCTTTAACTAATTTATGATCATTAATTTCATCAGCAAAACGATACTCTGGATCACCGGTGCCATGAGTTGATTTATCAGCTTGCTTAGAATTAGGATCACCACCCTGAATCATAAAATCTTTAATCACGCGATGAAATAAAGTTCCATTATAAAAACCTTGCTGTGCTAAAGTTAAAAAATTACTAACCGTCACTGGTGATTCTTTATAAAACTTAACTTCAATCACACCATAATTAGTAATTAAACGCGCGCCAGAATATTGACTAGCTAAAGTTTGATCAATTTGTGTGGGTATAACCATAGTATTGTCTTTAGTATTATTAGTTGTATTAGTTGGATAATAATAAGTTTTGTTTTGACTAGCACAGCCTGACAGAATTATAACAAAAAGTAAAGGTAAAAATATTTTTTTCATACAATTAGCTTAGTTAAAAAGTTTTTAATTTTTTAACTTTTTATTTTACATAATAATTTTTTTTAATTACTTTATCTTCTTCTTCTCTGGTGGCTGAAATTAATTTCTTAGCTTTTACCCTTAAATCCTCTAAAGCTAGCTTAGCTAAAACTTGGCTTTTTTTGGCTAAATAAGCCTTGGTATTAAGCTTAGGGTCTTCTATGACTTCGGCCAATAAAACATCCAATATAGCCCCAATTTGAGGCCCTGGCTTGATTTTAAGTAGCTTCATTAAGTCTTCTCCGTTAATCTTAAGATTTTTAACAGAAATAGGATCATGCCGCACCTTAGCCATCATATACTGTAGGTGCCTTAACTTGTAAGGCATAGCTTTAGGCGTACCAGAGCCAAGTCGATCAGCGATACGTAAATTAATTAAATCTTTAAGATTATCTTCCCCGACTTTAACAATTAACCGCCTGACTGATGAAGCTGTCACTTCATCAACATTATAATAAAACATGTGATTACGAACTAAGTTAACGACTCGCTTAGTATCATCACTAGAAAATTTTAGTCGTTTCATTATGTGTTCAGTAATTTTAGCGCCGACTATTTCATGATTATAAAAAGTAGCCACTCCTTTGATAAATTTTTTAGTTTTAGGTTTACCAATATCATGTAATAAGCTAGCTAATCTAACTTGCCATTCGGTACTAGGACAATGTCTTAATGATAAAAGGCTATGATCAAACACATTATAAATATGATGATGATTTTGTTTCATACCAAAGCCTTCTTCCAGCTCGGGCATTATATAATTTAATAATTTTAAATCATGTAATTTTACCATGCCTTCGCTAGGATAATCTGATGATAAAATTTTGATTAACTCATCTTTAATTCTTTCCTTAGCTATAAATTTGATACTACCAGCTAATTTAGTAATCGCGCGTTCGGTTTTACTTTCAATCATAAAACCGAGCTGGCAACTTAAACGTACGGCGCGCATCATACGCAAAGCATCTTCTTTAAAACGATCACTCGGTTCACCAACGGTGCGAATTATTTTTTTAGTTAAATCTTTTTGTCCACCAAATAAATCAGTTACGTTACCCTTACTATCCATGGCTAAAGCATTAATCGTAAAATCACGACGCGCTAAATCAGCCTCTAGTTTATCTTCGAACACCACTTGATCAGGATGTCGCCGATCACTATAGCCCTGCTCTGAACGATACGTTGTAACTTCAATTATTTCTTTGGTTTTACCTTGATCATCTTTTATAGGTACAATCACTGTGCCAAAGATATTTTCATACTTAGCATCTTTAAATAATTTTAAAATTTGTTCTGGTCGAGCATTAGTCGTAACGTCCCAATCCTTTGGCGTTTTAGCCAACAATAAATCCCTTACACTGCCACCAACAATGTAAGCCTCAAAACTGTTACCTAATAATGTCTGCATGACATTTTTGACAAACTCTGGAATTTTCATGTCTTAAAATAATAAATAAATTTTTTTAAAGGCACGACTTGATGATTAACAATCTGTACACCTTCTTTAGTTAATAAATTTTCCTTATTTTTTCTACCGCCAGCAAAACCACCGATCTTGCCATCTGATTTAATTACCCGATGACAAGGCACGATTGGCGCATAAGGATTTTTATGTAAAGCCTTACCTACGGCGCGAGCTGCTTTAGGCTTTTTTAAAGCTTGAGCAATTATGCCATAAGTTGATACCTTGCCTCGTGGAATCTTTTTAGTCAAAAACCAAACTTGCTGAGAAAATTTAGAAAAAGAAACTAGAGGCTTCATTTTAATAAAGATTTAAGGTTACTGGGTAGCTCTACACCCTGGGGTAAATCAACACTACCAGGCATTAAATTACTATAATAGCTAGTTAAATTACTAAGCAACATCGGTAAATAAATATAAGCTGCAACCAAGGGTAAAATAATTAAAATTAATTTAACAAAATCCATAATTCTAATCCATTTAATATATTTGGCTGTTTTAAGGCTTATATCTTTAATCTCATTAATGGCCTGAGTATTGGCCTCTAATTGTTTAATAATATCTTCTTCTGTCATATATTTATTAATAAAATTATATATTTTCAGTCTATAATAAAGAGAAAAGAGTGGCAAGTTAAAAGTAAAAAGTCAAACTATTTTCACGGTTCTACTTTCCACTTTCTACTTTTGACTTTTTACTAAAAATTGAAAGAAAAAAGCCGTACTTCTCTTAAAAAGAAAAACGGCTTTCCTCGTACTAGCCTTAATTATTAATTCGGCTAGACAAGCAAGGGGTAAATTAATGAACTCATCGCCTAACAACTATGACTTCTTACCGGATTTTAATAATTTATTTAATTCTCTTTTAAAAGTCTGGGCATCTTTAAAGGACTGATAAACTGACGCAAAACGAATATAAGCTACCTGATCAATTTTTTTTAAATGTTTCATGACCAATTGTCCAATCTGGTCTGACAAAATTTCACTTTTTCTTAAAGCCTGAATATCGCGTTCAATTAAACTAATTAATTTTTTAAATTTTTCATCAGTAATTGGTCTTTTTTCTAAAGCCCGTCTTAAGCCTTTAACTAATTTTTCCCGGTTATAACTTTCTTTACGACCATCGCGTTTAACAATTGTTAAGTCTAAAATCTCTACTTCCTCATAAGTAGAAAATCTAAAGCCACATTTTAAGCATTCCCGGCGACGTCTAATGGACAAGCCATCAGTGGCAGCCCGCGAATCAACTACTTTAGTATCAAGATGATAACAAACTGGACATTTCATAAAAACAACAAAAACCACTGACTTAAAGCCATTGGTTTAATTAAAAATTTTGTTTTTGCAGAAATTTTGTCACAAAACTAACTAAGTAAAAGACTAATAGCTAAAGCCTAGTAAATTAAAGAAAAAAAGTCAAGGGAATAAAATTTAAATTTTAAAATATTAAACGGGAAAAACCTAACGAAACTAAAATCAATCTTTAAGACAACGGACAGAAAATCCATATGACTTAGGATAATCGTGGCGATAAACATGGCCATAATTAAAATATAACCACCGATACCAAGTATTAGTTGAGCTGCTCTGCGTCCCAGTCCAAATAGTGGCACTCATCACTTGATTACTAAAAGAACCAGAAGAAGCAATGCGATAGCCAGCGCCCAAAGCAGTAAAACCAGAGCTATTACAAGTTGTGTTACAAACTTCTGAAGACCAATGAACCGTACCAGCTTCTTTTAATTTGCCGCCAGCGTAAGGACAACCCCAAACACCACTTCTTGAATCATCACAAGTTTGCCCTTCGTCTTTTAAATAATTTTCTAATATATACCATTCATTATCAGTTGGGATATGCCAACCAGTTGAGCAGATACCTTGATGAGGAGTTTGTATTGAACAAGTTGTAGTCCTGCAAGAAGCTGGTAGATTCATCGCCTCTTGCCATTGGTATAAACCACCATATATATTACAGTTAGTTGTGCCCGTAACTATTTGTTCAGCATTATCTTGTTGTACATAGCCGTAACAATATTTTTCTATAACTGAATCATTAGCCTGATTTTGTAAAGTAGTATTATCAGCTAGCTTAGATCCTATCATCGTCCCTACTTTTAAGTCTTCTTTCATCCAGCATTGGGTACCAATTTGGACAGTGTTATAGGTATTACCATCAGCATCAGTTATAACACTTCCACAAGTAAATGATTCACCTCCACTACCTGACCAACCAGAAGGGGTATAAGTGACAGTACCAGCTGGTAGGTCACTGACATTAGTACCAAGACAACAACTTAGGGTATAGGAAGTATAGTTATTACTTGGGGTATAAGTATAATCAGCATTAGGACAACCATTGTCTTCTCTAGGCGTAGGATTAGACGGGATTTGGGCAATATAGGTTGTAGTACCGTCAGGTGAAACTAATGGTTCGCCAGGGGTAATAATAGTAGGATAATAGCCATATTCAGCAAAGTAGGTTTCTAGGGCCGTGCCGATTTGTTTTATGTCAGTGGTTCTTTTAGTGTCTCTGGCTTTGGTTCTAATATCAGCCAACGAAACAACTGCTATTGTGGTTAAAACACCAATAATAGCAATTACCACCAGGAGTTCGATTAGAGTAAAACCGCTTGGTTTTATTAGTCTAGGCATAATAAAAGCACAGTTTATGTTATGGCTTTATTATAACACATTGGAAACGGGGGGTAAATATTACCAAAACCTCACCGTCCCCAAAATTAAACTGAAAGATTGTGATGAGATCAATTCTAAAAAATTAAAAGTCGAAACAAAAATTAATTAACAATAAATTCATTAACTATAAATTCAGTCACAACAAACACCAACCAAAATAAAAATATTTAACAACATAAATTAATCTAATTTAACTTAGATATTATTGCATCATGAAAATAATTATTTGGCTCTATTATAATTTTTAAAAACTATAGTAAAAATAACTAAAAATAATTATCCCCATCACCTAAGGGTGATGGGGATAAGCTATATTTTAAAAAATAAAATCTTACATCATTTTCTTTCGAATAAAAGTCGGAATAGATAATTCATCATCTTCTTCTTCGTCAATATTGTTTTTTTTAACTGCCGGCTCGGCTTGGGCAATTTTTAAAGCTGAGGCTTTAGATTTAGTTGAGGGTCTACGTTCTTCAGCTTCTTCTAAAAATGGAGCAGGCGTATAATTTCTATCTGTAGTAATTGTTGAAGTACCAACTGGACGTTTAGAACCATTAAACCCCGTAGCCACTACGGTAATTTTAATTTCATCTTTAAATTTAGGATCAATCACCGCGCCAAAAATAATCTTAGCGTCTTCATCAGCTGAAGAAGTAATAATTTTAGCGGCCTCATTAACTTCATGCATGGTTAAGTTACTCCCGCCAACAATCGTAAAGAGAATACCGCGTGCGCCTTCAATTGACATTTCAAGTAACGGAGAATTAATCGCCATTTTAGCGGCTTCAATGGCTTTATTTTCGCCACCAGCCTGACCAATCCCCATTAAAGCTGAGCCAGCGCCGGACATAACCGCTTTAACATCATTAAAGTCAACATTAATTAAACCTGGAATAGTAATTAATTCAGAGATTCCCTGAACGCCTTGCCTTAAAACTTCATCCACTACCATAAAGGCATCTAAAATGGAAGTCTTTTTTTCAATCACCTGTAAAATTTTGTCATTAGGAATAGTTATTATGGTATCAACCTTATCGGTTAATTCAGCTAAACCACGATCAGCAACTTGTCTTCTTTGTGCGCCTTCAAAAGAAAATGGTTTAGTCACCACAGCAACTGTTAGAGCCCCTAAGTCACGCGCTAATTCAGCCACGATTGGTGAAGCGCCTGTACCAGTTCCACCGCCTAAACCACAAGTGACAAAAACCATGTTAGCATCTTTTAAACAATCGCGAATTTCATTTTGTGCTTCTTCAGCGGCTTGACGTCCTAACTCGGGATTCATCCCAGCGCCAAGACCACGCGTAATGTTTTTACCGATATGGATTTTGCGTGAAGCTTTATTATAATGCAAAGCTTGAACATCAGTATTGATAGCAATAAATTCAACACCCTTAATCCCTGAATCAATCATGCGATTTAGAGCGCTGCCGCCAGAACCACCAACACCTACGACTTTTATTTTTGCAAAACTTTCAATTAATGGTTTTACTTCTGCCATATAATTAAGCCCTATTTAGGGGGTAAAATATTATAAAAAAATAAAAAAATTGCTTACTATTATTATAAAACGGACAAAACCAAATAGCAAGCAATTTGAACAATTTTTGTGTACAGTCTAGTTTTAGGGTTTAAGAGCAGAAAAAATATTTCTAGCTTTAGTAATTAAACTCTGTAAAGGCAATTTACTAAAAAATTTATTACCACTAGGTAAATTAACTAATTGCTCACCCCAAGCAATCAAACCTAGAGCAGTTAAATATTCTAAATCATTTACCTTATCAACCACCGTGGCAATAGTTTTATTAGAACCTAAGGCAGCTGGTAAGCGTAATTTACGTTTAGCTACTTCAACAATATCAGCTAGCTTAGCGCCACCACCAATTAAACATACTCCAGCCGGTAACATGCCACTGCGTTCAACTTTTTTAAGTTCAGAATCAATTTTATCAAAAATTTCTTCAGCGCGTGCTTCAATAATATCAGCTACATAACGACGAGAAATAACCGTAATCTCATCAGTTAAGTTTTCTTCTATCACTAAATCAGAAATATCAATTTCATCTTTTTTAGAAAATTGCTCTGCTTTGGCGCTACCGTAACGAATTTTTATTTTCTCAGCTAGATTAATAGGGCATCTTAAACCAATCGCAATATCAGAGGTAATATGAGCCGAACCAATAGGTAAAACTGCGGCGTGCAAAAGCTCACCCTCTTCAAAGATGGCTAAACTAGTGGTAGTCGCTCCAATATTAACCACCGCAACACCTAGTTCTTTTTGCTTAGGCGTCACCACTACATTGGCTGCGGCCATAGGTGAAAATACTAAATCATCAATTTCTAAACCAGTATGATAAATTGATTTAGTTAAATTCTTAATTTGACTAGTTAAATTCTGAATAATTAAAGTAATAACCTCTAAACGAATACCTGTCATACCTACTGGATTCTTAATATCTTCTTGGCTATCAACAATAAATTTAGTGGGAATAGTATGCAAAACTTCATAGTTAGGCGGAATAGCTAAGGCGCGTGCGGCAGCAATAACGCGCTGAACATCTTCTTGGTTAATTTCACTATCACTGCGACTAACAGCCACTACACCGCGACTTATTTGACATCTTAAATTTGGGCCATTAATACCAACACAAACACTAGAAAGACGAGCGCCAACTAAACGCTCAGTTTTTTCCAAAACTGCAGAAATTGAAGCTGTGGTATCTTCAATACTATTAATCACACCTTTATTAACACCTTCGGACGGCATAGCCACCGCGCCAATAATTTGAGTTTTTGGACCAGTTTCAGTTTCAACTAGCTGACCAACCACTAATCTAATTTCAGCTGAGCCAATATCTAAACCAGCAATTAAATTTTCACGCATAAAATGTTAAACTTTGAAGCTAATAAAACAAAAAGCTATTTTATTATAACAAAAATTACTTATTACGGCCAGAGTAAACGCCACAAAGGCGGTAATAGTAAGCATAAAGCCACGCCAATAGAGCCTAAAGCGGCAATAGCTACAGCCGCCGCTGTTAAGTCTTTAATATGCTTCACATATTGATCTAATCTTGGTTTTAAAACATCGCTCATTAATTCAATCATGGTATTAAAAAGTTCTAAGGCAATAACCACTGAACAAGTCATAATAATAACTGCTACGCCGATAAAATCAACTTTTAAAAATAAAGCTAAAATAATTACTATAAATGTAGTAATTAATTCCCAGCGAAAATTTGGTTCTTCGCGCCAAGCTTTGGCAACGCCACGTAAAGCAAACTTAACACTTTTTAAAAAACGCTTCATAAGAATAATTAAAGCTTTGTAAATAATTTATAACCCAACTCTTCCATTTTTTTAGCTTCTTTCAGGGTTTTATCATCATAACCTAACAAATGCAATGTACCGTGAATAACAATAAAAGCTAATTCATATTTTACACTATGCTGTAATAATTTAGCTTGTCTTTTTATTTGCTCATAATCAATAATTATTTCACCAAGAAAATCTTTATCGGCCATTGGGCTATCAAATTCAGCAAAAGACAAAACATCAGTCGGTTTTTTTTGACCACGAAAAGCATAATTTATCCTGGCCATGGTTTGATCATTAACTATTGCCACTGAAACTAAACTATTTTTTTTCTTAAATTTCAAAACTGTTTCAACGGCTTGTTTAATTGTATTAACATTAATCTGTTGTCTAGTTTGATTAGCTATCTCGACCAACATATTTAAACCCCTAAGTTTAAACTACGAGCCATTAAATCAAAAATATTTTTATATTCTAAAACCTTAGAGCTACTTAAATTATAGGTAATGACAAAAATATAAGTTTTATCTTTATTGGTCAAATAAATTGTTAAACCATCAGTCGTTTTAACACCATCCCAAGTTTCATTAATCACCAATTGACTATTAGGTACCGTTGTCACATTAAAAGTATTACGATACCAATCAACTATATCATCACGATTGGAATTAGGTTGAATTAAAACTTGAATAAACTGATTATTGGGCGCGGTAAAAATTACTGAATCATCAGACTTAGCAATAGTTCTATCCCATTTTATGGGGTAAGTTAAGCTAAAATTAAAAGTTGTATTAAGGTAAGTCCCTAAATTCTCATTAGCACTTAATTTACCAGCTCCAGAGGGATTATAACCATTGTTTAATTCTTCAGCATCACGATAACTATCATCATCTGAATCAACTAATTGAGCATTAGTCCCCAATAACTCTTCTTCAGTATTACTTAGACCATCTTTATCATCATCGGTTGCTACCTGTGGCTCATCGTTTTCTAGAGAACCTTGTTCGTTGTTTTCCACCCAAACTTCCTCAGAAATTTTCCATTGATTATCTTCGGGCAATAAAATCACTGTACCGGTTGAACGACCGCTAGTTTTAGTAACAGTCAAAGTAGATTTTTCATCAGTAATTTGTTCTTGAATATTTTCGGTTCCATCAAGTACTGGGACAGGGGTGCCGCGTAAAGCAGTTAAAATATCACCCTGACTACCTAAGGATTCTAGACTAGATTTTTGTCTATTAAGTTGCTCCTGCTTAACTTTAGTACCATAACGAACAAACACAGCTAAATATTTATCAACCGTATCAGCTAACTCTAACTCGCTTCTAAAAGCTAAATAAGCATCTTTAGGCGAACCAACTGGACGAGTTTTAACTTCTTCTATTGGTATGGTGACCGGAGTGGTATTTTCTATAGGCGTAGTTAACTCAATGTTAGCTGTCTGATCAGAGCTGTTAAAAAAATCATTTAACATCTCTGGCTTAAATAAATAAACGTAAACACCAATGCCTAAGAAAATAACAAAGAAAATACCTAAGATTAAAACAACTATTCCGGAAATATTAATATTTTTTCCAGCCACATGGTTATTTTTCTGAAAATTCTCGGGCATATAATAAATATCCGTATTATCTAAGCTCCCCTTATTAGCCTCCGTTGGCTGATTTGGGCTAGTGGGCGCAGTATTAGTTTGTGGCGCCTGATTTAAAGGAGTCGCTTTATTAACATTGGGGTCAACTTGACGCAATTGATCTTGATTAAACATAAACAAAAAATTAATTATTCTTTAATAATATTTTTATGGTCGTGGAGGCCAAACCGCTGAAGGATTAGAATCTAACGGATCACGATAATTCTTAATTTCTAAACCATCGTCCATGCCATCGCTATCAGTATCAGCCTTTAGGGGATCAGTCTTATAAACTTTTATTTCTTCACGATCAGTCAAACCGTCATTATCAGTATCAGCTTTCAGTGGATCAGTTTTAATCTCAGCTTCTTCACTATTACTTAAACCATCTTGATCAGCATCTTGACTTATGGTTTTGATATTAGATTCATTGTTGAACAAACGATCCACTAAACCAACTTGATTGCCTGACCCATAACTACTAACAGTAAAATCATTTTTTTGCCTAGAGCGTAATATGTAAGTTCCAAAAATAATCAATAAAACAACAATCAGCCCTGATAATAAAATTATTCCCCAACGAAAATTGTCTCCATCAAAATGATCAGCTTCACGTAAAGCTCTACTTAAACGCTCTTGATAGCTTTGATTTGGTTTTAACTCTGACATAAATTTATTTTTTAAAAACTAAATCCCTACAAATCAACTGATCTTTCATTAGAAGCACTACTTTCAATTTCTTGAGGCGTAGTTTGCTTAATCGCCTTAATATTAACGTAATATCTGCCATTTAAATTAGTGCCTAAATTACGTGACAAAACATTACTACCTACACTAATTTTATTATCACCAGGTCCAGGATTAGGATGATCAGCATAATAAATATTATAACCCTTAGCATTATAAAATGGTAACCACTTAGCTAAAATAGATCCATTCTCACTTTTTTCTAAAGAAATTAGATATGGTTCATTGGTTCTCTTAATAATTTCTGGGGCATAATTACTAATATTACCATATTGATCAACTGATCTAACGGAGACATAATAATCAGTATTTTCATTTAAGGGTCCTCCATTAACTCCAGTAAAAATAACATTGGGTGTATTAGCTGGCGGGATAGTTCTAACTATCACTGAAAAAGCATATTCATTTTCATCATTTTTGGGCATTGTTCCAAGATAGGCAATATAGCTAACGGCCTCGGGCACGCTATTCCAAAATAGCGTTATTTTACCATCACCAGCGCTGGCCTGCAGACTTGGTATAGCTGGCGGAGTAATATCTTGCGGCTTTAATTTAACTTCATTAGAAAAGAAACTTTCCGAATTTTTATCAGTTAAAGCCGTCACGGCAAAATAGTAATTTAAGCCATTAACTAAATTATCAATAGTTTTATTATTAGTACCGCTAACCGCTGTCACTTCAAGATTATAGGCATATTGGCCCGAACTTAAACCATAATAAATTTTATATTTTGTAGCATTAGGCACAGCCGCCCATTCTAAAGTAACCTTCTTACCTAAAGGATTAACTGAACCTTGTAAGACTGGCACGCCTGGAGTAATTTCTCTAAAAAAGAAATATTCTTTCAAAACCTCAGGCAAGCAACTGCCAATTAAATTATTACAATTGGCATCAGAGGTGCAGGTCTTACCAGAATTTTGACCAAACATACAAATTTTACGACCACCTTGATTAGCTATTGGCGGATTAGTTAAGGCTGGTAAATCATCAAAGGTTCCACTATTATTTTTATCACGACAATAATAAAATTCTATACCTGTTGTTTGATCTTGCCAGGGCCAAGCATAATTAGGTTTATAAACTGGCCAAGGATTTTCACATAAGAAAACTCTAATAGTTGAGATACCTTCACGTGAACGACCAACCGTTGAAGGCTGATTAAATTTATCAACCACAATTGTAGATTTGGCTCTAACTAATGTCTGAGCATCTTGTTTGTTCTTAGAAACTACTGTGGCTGTAAATTTTTGAGGTTCAGAGCCAGGTCTTATTTCTGCTATCTCAGAATCATCAATTAACCAAGACCAATCCCAACTATAAAAATTATTTAGTGGTTGAATTTCATTATTATTTCTATCTAAAGCAGTCGCCACCAAAGAACCTTCTTGAGCTGGGCGTTGGAAAAGATAAAAATTAGGCTCAACTTTAACTTTTTCTAAAGCGCAAATATCACTACCAGTAGTAAATTTCCAAATTTCAGCATTTTTAAAAGTAGTGTTATTAAAAGCATCTGAGGCGCCACCCTGAGCATAGCCAACCATACCAATTTTTTCTAAACTAGTGATATTAGCATTATAAAAATCTTTTTCTATATTATTTACTAAATCAGCGTCACCCTTTAAAACAACATAATAATCCACATAGGCTTTCAAGGCTTTAGTTAAACGATAAGTCACCCTAGTCTGACTAGCATTAATATTATAGGCTAAAGCTGTACCAGGTATATAACAATAATTTTTAACAGCCGCAAAGGCTGGTTTAGTTATTAAACTAGGAAAAATTCTAACAGCTAGTTTCTTTAAAGAAAAAATTATGGAAGCTAATCTACTATTTGGCTGATAAGCTTCGGCTACTGGATAATAACCATCACTAGAGCAAGAGCTAAGACCATAATCAGCAATTAAGGTAACATTAGGTATACTAGTTTGATCAGTAATTCCTAGAGTACTAGGATCAATTATCTGATTAAAGGTTGCTTCAACTACTGTATTACGACAAACGTTTTCTTCATTAATAGCCGGCAAGTAGGCTGTAACTGCTGGGCGATTACGACAACAACGATCTATCGCACTACAACCTGTGCGACTAACATCTTTACCACACTCGCTATCTTTACTACAACCACAACATAAGCCTCTTTGATTTGTTTGACTGGTACATGGTGTTTTATTTGGCAAACAACTTAAATTACTATTAATCTGCTGGCAACTGTCAGGCTCATTAGGATTAGATGGTGGTTTACAACAACATAAACAATCACCTGCTCCGCCACCATAACCATCAGGTAATAAACACTGATAACCGGTGTTACATTGGCCAGTACAAGATTGAGTTATAGGATCTATACATGGCTCACCAACATTTGGATCACGCGACAAACACTCACAAGAAGATAAATTGCAATACATTTCTTCAGGACATTTAGGGTTTTCACAAGTTGCCTGATTTAAACTGCAATAAATCGGTGCGCTAGTACAGCCTTGCTGACAAGTAGTAATTTTATTATAAACTCCAGTAATAAAAGGATTTTCATTACATGAATTAGGGTAAGTATTAGTACAATTAAAATAAGAACAATACATTAAACCATTATTTTCAAAGCTAGAACCACCTTCAACTATACCTGAACAACGATTATTATTTTTGCCATCAACGCAACAAGCACTATGACGAGAACATTCTTCTAAATTGGTAATAGCAGAACAATCAACACAAATACCTCGTGGATCACTGGTGGCATCACAAAATTTTCCATTATGACCAAAGCAATTACAAACATCATCATTAGGCACACCATTAATAACACAGCCTGAACAAAAGCCAAGATTACTACCACCCGAACCACAAGTACCATCACAAATTAAACCCTCACAACAATCTTCATTTTGATTATCCTTGCGACAACAACAATCACATTTACCAGTATCAGTTTTTTTGCATTTTTGATCACCTGAATCACAAACTGAACCAACTGGACAGATAGCTTCATCAATCACACATTTACCTTCTTCATTTAAAACTCCTGAAGCATATTTACAAACAAAAGGATTAGAACATTTACTACAAACTCCATTGATACTATTAGCATCAACACAACGATTATTAGCTAATTTGGTCCAGCCAGCTGGACAAGATTGAGTCCAATTAGAAATATGCCAACGAGAATTATTATTATAAACATCACAACTGCCCCTAACTGGCTGATTATTTTGTTTAATTATTTCATCATTATTATCTTTTAAATTAATTTTACTGCAACTTTCAGTGTTAGATTTAACACATACATTCAAACTAGCCTCATAATAACAATTACCCGTACCACAACCTGGCTTACTTTCACAAGTTGCTTGACTACAATCACCCACTACAATTGGGTTGCCACTACCTGGATAGGGTGAACAAAAGCCTGGTGAATTTGGACAATAAAAACCTTCAGAGCATTGATTATAATTATAGCCGGAACACGATTCGGGATCAGGACAATAACTAGGACTACCAATACAAGGTTGATTACAACAAGTCCCATCACCGCATTCATTTTGATTAACTAAACATTTAGCGCATTTATTAGGCACTGGATCACAATCGCCAGCACAACAAACAGTGCCGCATTGATTTTGACCTGGTGCACATTGACCAAGATTAGTACCTGTAGAAAAATGCCATTCATAAACGCTAGTTGCAATTAAACCATAGCATTCATCAGGACTAGCTTTACATTTACCAGCTTCAGGCAAGCCAGCAGCACAACAAGTTGCACCTGGTTCACTACCACAATCACTATTTTGTTTACATTGACCAACAATAAAATTTAAAACATTACTAAGTTTATTATCATCTCTTACAACACGAACTGGTCCAGTAGTCGCTGATTGAGGCACGGTAGTAATAACTTTCCAGGGTTTTATACCTGAAGCAGCTTCATCAATCCCCCAAAAAGTAAGAGCTTGGCCCTGTTGATTAAGATTATTATAAAAACGAACCGCACTATTATTACCTTTATCACCAAAATATTCTCCCCACAGCATTACTTCGCTATTAGATTGACCTAAACTTGGTTGTAGGCGACAAACACCTGGATCAGGCAAACCAGCAGTAGCAGAAAAAGATTGAGTACCTGAATTAACTTCAGGATAGCCAGTGCGCTGTAAATAAATTTGATACTGAGCTAAGGGTATATTAGTTGGTACCTTAACCACAATTTGTTTATCAGTCCAAACACTGTCTGCACAAACATCAGGAAAATTATAATCAGCTTCATAACCACTAGTAGATGAACCAAAAAATAATTTACTAGTAGATTTTGTATTGCCAAAACCAGAACCTCGAATAGTGACGTATTGACCAACTGGTCCAGTAGATGGTTCGATAGAGCTAATAATGGGTCCATCATAAGGTTCATTTTCTTTAGTAAAAGGTAAAAAATTACTTTCTACATTAGCCTTAATAACAAAAGTAGTAGTGCTACCAGACACAATATTTGGTACTGTAGCCGTACCTTGTAAACTATTATTAAAAGCTGACACTAAAGCCTTAACATTATTGCCTAAATTACCATAGTAGGCTTCAGCCGAAGATAATTTAACACCATTATAAGCTACAACATCATTAATTTTTCCAGCCGCTGGTGAAATAGCGCACACACCAGGACGTTCAATATTATTTTTTCTAAAATCATTAATTAAAGCGCCATAAGCATCGTTCGTAGCATCTTTGCTTCCAGTCGCGGTTTCAATTGTGATGCTACCTTGTTCAGCCCCGGCTGGTACTACGGCAATAATCTGATCATTGCGCCAGACAGAATTATTACAAGCTGGATTACCTGCAATTGGATCATCAGCTAACTTAGCTTCTACTAAACTACTAGTAAAAGTAGAAAAGAAAACCTTGCCACGATTCGTCCCAAAACCAGAGCCAGCAATAGTAATAAAATTGCCAGTTGCACCATTAGGCGTACCTAAATCACAACTAGCATTAGCGCCGCAATCCTGCACTTCAGTCGCCTTACGGCAAAATTTGTTTACATCATTAGAACAAAAACCACCAGCTGGACTTACCCAACTAATTAAAGGCCTATCCTGACACAAACAGCAACTTGTTGTACCTTTAGGATAGCCAGCGGCTTCACAAATTTGTTGATTAGAACCAGTGGTTTGACAAATACCTGATTGACATAAATTATCAAAACATTGACTTGGTATATTCTCATCAGTAGCGCAAGCTTGACCAGAACAAGCCAAACAACTACCACCACAATCAATCCCTTCTTCGTCTTCGTCTTTAATGCCGTTACAACAATGACTAGGCGATAGACGAATAGTTTTTTCAGCTGAAGCATCATTAGAATCTAAATCATAGGCCGTAGCTTTTAAAGTAATATCTTGTCCGGCTTCAAAACCAGTCCCATCCCAAAACACTTCAGCGTTAAATGGACTACCAACAAACGGATTAGAATTATTAATCGCCGAATCAATAAAATCATTATTAACATAAAAATCAATTTTACTAACACCATAATCATCAGTACTACTAGCTGCTAAAGTATTATTAGCATCGGCACAAATTTGCTGACTAGTAATATTAATACGTGGCGCAGCTGTATCAATAATTTCGCCGGTCATAAACTGAATTAAACAATTAGAAGACCCACCGCAAGTTAATTCTTTGTCACCTACGCTAATAATACCCGTAGCTCCATTTTTAGCTTCTACGGCAATTGTAGCATTTTTAGGAAAACATTTAATTGTTTCATTAGGCGCTTCGCAATTAGCACTAGGCGCAAATTCAATATAATTACCGCTAACTGTCCTTGTCCCATCAATTACTTGACCACCGGACATAACAATAAAGCTATTATTAGTCACTGATGTTTGACGTACACTATCAGACAAACGAAAACGCACGACAGCATTACGTATAACATTAACTGATTGATGAGCCGGCGTTGTGCCTACTACAGAAAAAATTTGATTACCGCCAATACCACCGCCTCCACTACCTCCGCCACTACCACTCCCAGCTCCTCCAGTAGCATCAAGTAAACGATTTAAAATAAAAGTTGCTAGAGCAAAAGATGCCATAACAATTACTAGTCCAATCGTAGCGCTGATCATGATTTTCTTAGCTTTCTCAATTTTTTCTTCTTCGCCCTTAGCTGTCATCCAAACAAAACCAGCATAAATTATTAAACCCACTCCCACAACTCCAAGAAAACCTAAAATTACTCTAATAATATTAGCCACAATTGCCTTAGGATCTCTAGCACCTAAACCCGTCTCAGTCGCATAATTTAAACCAGTATCTAGGGCTTGGGCTGGTAAAGAACCTAGAAAAAACCATAAAGCACCGGCTACTAAAATAATAGCCAGAGAAGAAAAAATGATTTTTTTAGGTAACTTGATCATACTTTAAATTAAGGGCAATTACCCTCTGGAGTTAAATTAGCCGTTGGCACTAAATTACCATTTTGATCAGGGCAACAAGAAGGCAAAGATGACGTTGGATTACAATTGGGACCAGCTGAGGGCTTATAACAATTTTGATAAATATCTTTAACCCCTGAACCAACCTGTGAAGAATAAGCTGTTGAATCATTAAATTGACCATGACCTAAAATGGCTTTAGTGCGATCAGGTTTTCCATCCAAAGGCTCAAAATCAATATCTTGTTTACTAACCCAATAGCCCAAAGGCTGATTAGCTAAACTCCATAAATTAATTAAATGATGAATAATATCTTCTGTACCATTATTAATTATCAAAGCACCAGTAGTTAGGCTAGACGACATCATTATTTTGTTAAAAATTATTTCCAAAGCCTGAACTAAATTAACATTACCTGCCCCCTGGCCAACACTGGTATTAGTAATTTTTGGTGGAGTTAAATCTAGACGATCGCTAACCCAAAATGACCATAAATAATTATCTCCGCGCCCACCATTTTCAGTAATAGTTTTATTTTCATCATAAAAATCAACTTGACCTTGAGGATTATTATTACGGTTACCATCAAAAGAATTATCAGCTAAATCAACCACACCATTTAAAATAGAAGCTGTGGGATAATTTTTATTAGTCGCCTGATCCTGACAAACGCCTTGCGTACAAGTATTATAAGGTGTAAACGTACAATCATTATTAGAAGTACAAGGAATCAAACTAGCAGCTAACACTTCAACTTTTAAATTACTATTAGCTGGTAAACAATAAATACTCTCACCGCAACCATTAACACCACACTTAATATTAGAAATAAATTCTACTGTTCTATATTGGTTAGACACTACAAAATTACCTGCTAACTGATTAGCTTCACAAGTATTATCAACACATTTATATGATTTACAATCACTGTCTTTAGTGCAAGCTTGACCACTGGTCTTAGCTTGAGTGTCAGCGTTAACAATTCTTAATTTATCCGCTAACTCTTCACTAGACCCAGAAATCATTAAAGGATTAATAGCTTCATTAAAATTAATTTGCACTACAGTATTTTTGGGTTGATCAGTTTTGTCCTTAATAGTATAAGTTATTGTTTCATCAGCTCCTCCACTCATACTAGTAATCGCTAACGCTACTGGATTAGAAGTTGATAGACCTATACTATTGCCAGCTGAGCCAGCAATTTTAGCTGTTATAGTTACGGTGCTACTGCTAGCGCTGGCATTGACCTCGGGATGAATAGCTTCAATTGCCTGAGCGATATTACTAGCTGTAGCATTATTATTTATACCCAGTTGAATTTGATTAGCGCCTGGATCAGAACTAACAAAGGTATAAATTTTTGAACCAACAGTTAAAGTATCAGAAATTTTTTCTTTAGTAACGCGAATACGCCAACTATGACCAGCTTGAAAATTATTAGCCAAGGCCAAAGTTAAACCACAAGGTGAAATAACAATTTTATTATTGATAATATTAACAGTTGAAGGCAAAAGACCTGATTGAGTATAACCCAATGAAGCGGTTGTCCCATTAGTATTAATCGAAACAGTAATCGTGCCATCACTACAAGTATTAGTACCTTCAACTGTAGCATTAACGGCTGGCGGGATAACTTCGACTGTTGCGCTAGCTACTGTATAAACATTAGGAGAGCCAGATACTTTAACTGAACCTTTGGCTTTAGTAGCTGGTTGAATACCAGAAACAGCATCTACTTCATCATCAGGTAAAGGAAAAATACCAGCTTCATTAATATTTTTAATTTGTGGTGAGACTAAATCTAATAAATTATTTACTTCAAAACTCCAATAAAAATCACTAAGCTTAAAAGCATCATCGCCATTAGCTTTTTTAATATCATTAGTTAATTTAACAGTATAATTAAGAGCTTCAATAGGTGAGCCTAAATAAGCTGGACCAGCTGGTTTAAAAACAAAAGTTTGATTATCATTAGACGAAGCCGCTACATCAGTCACGTTGGTGGCAGGATTATCACCCGTTAAAGTTTTAAAAATTTTAATGCTCTCTGGTTTTATTTTAGCGCCTGGCGCACATTTTTTTGGTGAGTCATTAGTTAATAAATCACAAAGACTAGCAGCTAACATTGGCTCACGAAAAGTTACCACAATTGAAGTGTTACGGGGCACATTAGTTTGAAATGGTTCTGGATAAACACTTTTAACAATACCCGCCCCTAAAGAGCCTAAACCTTGCCCATTGTTTCCACTCCCAGGCTCACCACCTAACCCACCAGTGGCGCCAATTAATTTATTAAGAATAAAACTAACAATCGCAAAAGATGATAAAATAATAATTAAACCAATGACTGCATTACGTAAAATTAATTTAGCTTGATTAATTTTTTCTTCATTACCCTTAGAGGTCATCCAAATAAAACCAGCATAAATTATTAACCCCACAGAAATAACACCTAAAAAGCCCAAAATAATCCTTATAATCCTAGCAATTGTTACTCTAATATCTTGATTAGATAAACCTGTTTGAGTAGCGTAATTTAAACCAGTTTCTAAAGAACCAGCTTGAACATTAAATACAAAAAACCAGCCTACTATAATTAAGCAGACTCCAAAAATTAGAAAACTAAAATATCTTAGCTTTTTGGACATCTTTTTGACTAACAACTAAAGCGCTTTTATAATCATATTACCACATTATTTGCCTAAAAAGCAAAATTTTATGACCATCCAACAAGTCATTGAACAGGTTTCCAAAAATGAACCCAGTCTAAACACTAAGCTAATTCAAAAAGCTTATGATTTTGCTGTAGCCGCTCACCAAGAACAAACTAGAAAAAGTGGCGAGCTCTATATTCAACATCCACTTAATACAGCTTTTGTTTTAGCGCAAATCAAAGCTGACTTACCAACTATCATGGCTGGTCTATTACATGATGTTCCGGAAGACACTAATAAAACCTTAGATGATATTAAAAACAATTTTGGTGAAGAAGTCGCCAAACTAGTAGAGGGCATTACTAAATTAAGTAAAATAAGATATCGTGGCGTTAAACGTTATCGGGAAAGTTTAAGAAAAATGTTTTTAGCTATGGCTGAAGACTTACGTGTAATTTTAATAAAATTTGCCGATCGCCTACATAACCTAAGAACCCTTGATGCTTTACCTAAAGACAAACAAAAAAGAATTGCTCAAGAAAGTTTAGAAATTTATGCACCAATTGCCGGTTTACTTGGTATTTGGAGTTTGCGCTGGCAAATGGAAGATATTTGTTTTAAATATTTACATCCCGAAGAATATAAAAAATTAGAGTATAAATATGAAATTGAACGTAAGGTAGAATTGAATCAATATATTGAGCAACTTAAACAAACTGTTACTAAAAAATTAATAGTAGAAAAAATCAATCATGAAATCGAGGGACGCTTTAAGCATCTTTATAGTATCTACTTAAAAATGCAGGAAAAAAATAAAGAATTTGATGAAATTTATGATGTCTTTGCTTTGCGTATTGTGGTTGATACAATAGCTGATTGCTATAAAACTTTAGGGATTATTCATTCTATTTGGAAGCCTAACTATAACCGTTTTAAAGATTATATTGCTGTACCCAAACCTAATGGTTATCGTAGTATTCATACCACAGTGTTTGGGCCAGGCGGAAGACCAACTGAATTTCAAATTCGAACTAAAGAAATGCACGAGGAAGCCTTATATGGTATTTCTGCTCATTGGCATTATAAACAGCAACGCACTGATCAGGCTGAAAAAACACCACATTGGGTACAAGAAATTTTAGAAATTCAACGTGAGGCTAAGTCTAGCCAAGAATTTCTTAAAGAAGTAAAATTAGATATTTTTCGTGATCGTATTTTTGTTTTTACGCCCAAGGGCGATGTCTATGATTTACCTAATGACGCCACGCCAGTTGATTTTGCCTATGCAGTTCATACTGATATAGGCAATAAATGTGTTTCAGCTAAAATCAATAATACTATTTCTCCCTTGGATACTGTATTGAAAAATGGTAATATGGTAGAAATTATTACGGATCCTAACCGAGCTGGGCCAAATTACGATTGGTTAAAATTTGTTAAAACTAGACGCGCTAGTAGTAAAATTAAAGAATTTGCTAAACGCTCACGTTTAGCCACTATTAAAAGATTTATTCCTGGCTTTAAAAAATAACCTCATTAAGGATAATATCCAAAAACGAGGTTATAAATTTTATTGATGTCTAGGTTGGATAATTAGACCAAAAAAACAAAATCAGCTGCCCGAGCTAGGTGGCTAACCTTATGTAAATCTACACGATTTACATAAATAAAAAATTTATTTTCAAATTTTCTTCTAAAAAAGAAAATCTTATTTTTGTTTAATAATCTAATTATTTTTTCATCATCTGATATAGTATCATCTTCATGAAAAAAAACTTGCTGAAATTTAACATCTCCTGAAAAAATTTTAATCGGATCAGCTAAATCACTAAAACTCGCTAGACAAAAATTACCTTCACTGGAGTTTGATTCACGAAACATGTTCATTTTTATTTTTTTAAAAAGTGCAAAGCATAATTTATTTTAAATAAAATATTAAAAAAGTCAAATAAAAATAGCCCGATCATTTGACCGGGCTATTTTTACCAATGATTGGTTAAATCATCTTTAAGTTTGCCAGTACGGCGTTGATACTCTTTTTTCTTTCTTAATTCTAAACCAATTAAAGCGCTTTTTCTCTTAGCTAATTCATTTTTAGTACGTTTATGATAACGATTCTTTCTAGCCTCATATAAGCTACCACTTTGCTGTAAACGTTTATTAAAACGACGCAAAAAGCTTTCAAAGGTTTCGCCTTTCTTTCTTTTAAATTCAACCATTTATTCAACCTGCCTTTCTAGAAAATTAATAATTAAACTAGTGGGAATATAACTTATTATAAAACTAATGTCAAGTCACTATTTATTACTTAAACGTCTTTCTATTTCATGAATAATTTTTTTAGAATCAACTACTTCCTGAGCACCTGACTCCATATCACGAATAATAATCGTGCCGTCCATTAATTCTTTTTGACCCAAAATTAAAGTATAGCGCGCGTTCATTTTAGTGGCTTCTTCTAATTGATGTTTCAAAGCACTGTGTAAAAAGCCTTGGCTAACCTTAAAACCAGCCTTACGTAATTCTTCAAAAATAGTCAAAGCTTTGTGGCGTGGTTGATCACCTAATTGAGCTAAATAAATTTCAGAATTTACCTCTTCAACTGGCAAGTTTAAATTACGAATACGGCTAACCGTTTTTTCTAAACTAATTGCTAAACCAACGGCGCTAATTTGCTTATTATTATATAAACGTTCAAACAATAAATTATAACGACCACCTGAACCTAAAACAGTTTCTTTCCGCCCCTCTTCTTCTGGTGAAACAAATTCAAAAATAGTCCGTTGATAATAATCAGCCGAGCCAAATAATTTAGAATTTAAATTATAAGGCACGCCAAAAGCCTCTAAATGTTCAATAATTGCAAAAAAATGATTTTTAGCTTCCTCAGATAAAAAGTCAACTACCGCTGGAGCTGATTCATTAATTTCTAATAATTTTTCATCATCAGATAATAAGGCCTCAAGAGGTTTTTTAATAATTTGTCGCTTAACATCAGTTGGTAATTTAATTTTTTTAAGCTGCTCTTTGTAAAATTCTACTAGCTTAGCTAAATAAGCTGTACGACATTCAACATCACCCAAGCTATTAATATCAACCCTCACTTCAAGCTGTAGTTCTTTAAAAAAATTATAACCAATCATAATTACTAAGGCATCAGCGATCGGCGAAGGATTATTAACCACATCAAGCGCCCACTGAGTATACTGTCTTAGTAAACCAGTCTGAATTCTTTCATAACGAAATACTGGACCTAACATACATAATTTAACAAACTTAGTTTCATCAACTAAATTATGGTCCATAATAGTGCGCACTAGAGAGGGTCTAAGTTGTGGCCTTAAAGCCACCTTATCATTATCACGATCAAGAAAAGAATAAAGCTGTCGATTGACTATGTCACTTTGTTTGCCAAAAGCTCTTTCAAATAAAGCCAAGGGCTCTAATAAAGGAGTTTCTAAACGTTCAAAATCATAAATTTTAGATAACTGCAAAGCCTTATCTACTACTAAACGCCAATAACGCCAATCCTCTGGTACAATATCCTTAGTTCCCTTAAGACGACTTGGTGGCTCATGACGACGACTAGAGCGTCCTGTGATATGTTTTTTTTTAGAAGTAGTAGAATATTGCGTCATAAAAATTATTTAGTCAAAGAAAAAGTTCCAGATTTAATTAAACCAAATTCATGAATAGGCAAACCTCGTAAAAAAACTCGACCAATAATAAAACTTTTTTTAACCGCACCAAAGCTACGTGAATCTTTAGAGGCATTGCGATTATCACCTAAAACAAAATATTCATCCTCGCTTAAAGTTATTGGTTCCTCTGATAAAGCGATCGTAGAAATATATGAGGGCAAATAATCTTCTTCGATTTTAAAAGTCTCACCTGTAGTAGCGGTAACATAAACTGAACCATCTTTAATAAAAACCGTTTCACCTGGCAAGCCAATTAAGCGCTTAATATAATAATCTTGCGGATCTTTAGGGTAACGAAAAACCACAAC
Source organism: uncultured Gammaproteobacteria bacterium (assembly GCA_964593745.1). Lineage (GTDB taxonomy): Bacteria > Patescibacteriota > Patescibacteriia > Patescibacteriales > Patescibacteriaceae > Patescibacterium. Next base: position 26,639 of record CAZQHN010000004.1, on the reverse strand, counting down.
CTCACCGCGTTGTGGTGGATTAAAACGATATGATATTTCATCAACCATTAAATATTCATTTTCATGAAAATTTGGCTCCATGGATTCACCTTTAACATAAAACGGTTGTACCAAAAAATAACGCACCGGAATGATAATGGCTAAAGAAATAACCACCATTTTGACAATATCAAACACAAAGGCAAGGAATTTTTTCATAATATATTAACTATTTTATTAGCGTTTTAGCTTTTTTTCCGTCTTTAAAATATCCAGTGTAGTCTTGATAACAGTATCAGGGTTTAATGACAGACTGTCAATACCACACTCGACCAAAAAACGAGCAAAATCAGGAAAATCACTCGGACCTTGACCGCAAATACCAACCTTGGTTTTGGTGGCTTTACCTACTTCAATTAAATAACGGATAAGAGTTTTAACTGATTCATTTTTTTCATTAGCCACGCCGGCAATTTTAAGATAACCAGCATCACGATCAATCCCTAAAGTCATTTGTGTTAAATCATTAGAACCAATGGAAAAACCATCAAATAGCTTAGCAAACTTATGAGCTAAAATTATATTAGTCGGAATTTCTGCCATAACATAAATTTCTAAACCATCCTTACCCTGTTTTAAGCCATGCTTAGCCATAATATCAATCACTTTTTTGCCTTCTTCTAAAGTACGACAAATTGGAATCATTATTTTTATATTTTTTAAACCCATAACATCACGGGCTTTTTTAAAAGCCGCGCATTCTAAAGCAAAAGCTGGTTCAAACTTAGGATCATAATAACGCGAAGCACCGCGCCAACCTAACATCGGGTTATCTTCTACTGGTTCATAGGCTTTGCCACCAATTAAATTAGCATACTCATTGGTTTTAAAATCAGACAAACGAACAATTACCGGCTTAGGGTAAAACGCTGCCGCAATAATACCAATTCCTTCAGCTAATTTATCAACAAAAAATTGTTTTTTATCAGCATAGCCTTCAGTAATTTTGGCAATTTGGCCCTTAGCTTTTTTATCAGCTAAATGCTCATAATTTATTAAAGCCAAAGGATGAATTTTAATATAAGTATTAACAATAAATTCTTCACGTGCTAAACCAACACCATCATTAGGAATAAATGAAGAGGCAAACGCTTGTTCGGGCGCACCAATATTCATCATAATCTTAGTTTTTGGTCGACCAAGATTTTTAATGTTAATTTTTTTAACTTTAAAAGGAATCATACCAGGATAAACATAGCCATCATCACCCGCTGAACAATCAACCGTAATTTTTTCACCTGCCTTAATAATCTGGCTACCTGTTTCTGTTCCCACCACACAAGGAATACCTAATTCGCGGGAAACAATCGCGGCATGGCAAGTACGACCACCTTTATCAGTCACAATGGCTGAAGCAATTTTCATAATTGGCTCCCAATCTGGATCAGTCATGTCGGTCACTAAAACTTCGCCTTTTTTAAACTTAGAAATATCCTTAATATTCATAATGCGATTGGCTACACCAGCTCCAACTTTAGAACCAACACTTTTACCAACAACGATCGGCTTAGGATGGGTTGCTAATTTATATTCTTCAATAACATTATAATCACGCACGCTATGAATAGTTTCTGGTCTAGCCTGAACAATATAGAGCTTTTTATCATTACCATCTAAGGCCCATTCCATGTCCATGGGTCTTTTATAATGTTCTTCAATTGCCATGGCATAACGCGCTAATTCACGCACCTGACTATCAGTAATAGAAAACTTAAGTTGGTCATTAGCTGGCACAGGGATATCTTTAACTGGACGATCGCCGCCAATATCATAAACCATTTTTATTTTTTTACGACCAGTCCGACGAGAAATAATTTGTTTAGTCGGCTTAAAAACTAAAAATTCGTCAGGGTTAACCTTACCCTGAACGATATTCTCACCCAAGCCATAAATTGAGTTAATTAACACTACATCTTTAAAGCCAGATTCAGTATCAATCGAGAACATAACTCCGGATGAAGCCAAATCAGAGCGCACCATTTTCTGCACACCCACTGATAAAGCAATTGAAAAATGATCAAACTTTTTATCAACCCGATAAGAAATAGCTCGGTTAGTAAATAAAGAAGCAATACATTCTTTAACTGATTTTAATAATGCTTCATGACCACTAACATTTAAATAAGTCTCCTGTTGACCAGCAAAAGAAGCATCGGGTAAATCTTCGGCCGTAGCTGAAGAGCGCACGGCGACATGTAAATTTTTAGTTTTATATAATTTAGAAAGTTTGTCGTATGATTTTACAATGTCGCGCTTTAAATCATTTGGAAATTCAGCTTTAACAATTAAATCACGAATTTGCTTACCGCGGCGCGCTAAATCAAGTACGTTATGAGTATTTAAACCTTTTAAAATTTCCTTGATTTTCTTTTCTAGACCGGTAGTTTTAAAAAAGTAACGATAAGCTTCAGCCGTCGTAGCAAAGCCATTAGGTATCCTAACTCCCTTGGAAGATAAGTTACGATACATCTCACCTAAAGAAGCATTTTTTCCGCCAACTGACGGTACATCTTTGATACCTAATTCTTTAAAAAATTTAGTAAATGTCATACTTAAAAATTATTTAATAGAAAATTTTTAATAAAACGTAATTTATTATAACACAAAAAAAATTATTTGGCTAAATAAAAAACAGACTTTAAAATATAAATTCTGTTATAAAATTAATGTTAAAATTTAATCTAAGATACAACGTACAGCAAAAGCGTGATTAGCTGGATCAAAGTCACGACTGATGCCAGTACTAGAAGCCACTAAAGCCCTGGTCCAAACATTACTACCATTACCACTTGATGACCATAAAGTACCAAACATACCACAACAATAAAAAGTATTCCAATCAGCGACTCGTAATCCTTCAATTATCCCAGAAAAACCGGAACTATTACAACCACTTGTGCCATTGCAATGACTAGTGTAAGAAGTATCATTGGTTTTTAATTTTGTGCCAGCTCCAAGACAACTAACTGAACCATTTCTATTAATATCACAGGTTTGCCCTGGATCGGCTAAATACTGCTCCAAAACACCAAACTCAGAATCAGTTGGTATATGCCAACCATGAGGACAAATACCTTGTGTCCCAGCTGTTAAGGTACCATTCATAGCAGCTGACCAACCATAAACAGTATAGCCTCTCGTACAATCTGCTTCTGTACCACGCTGAGCTCCCCAGCCGCCATTACAATAAGTGCTACTACTATCAATGCAATCACGTTGCGAAGGAACTCCTCCTTCACCAAGATTAGTTAAAACTAATCCATTTGGCTTATGTTTAGTACGTAAGTTTTCTTTCATCCAACATTGCGTACCAATTTGAACAGTATTATAAATATTACCATCAATATCAATCACCGTAGCTTGACCACAAGGTAAAACTGCCGTGCCGCTAGTAACCAACACTCCACCAGCTGAAACAGCTCCTGTGCCATCGCCTAAACAAGAAGATACACTAAATTTATCATCCGTTAAAGAAGCTTGGTAACCATAATTTACTTCACCACAATTACCATCGTCTTGAGGGCTAGGATTAGAAGGGACAGGAGATAAATAGGTTCTTGTACCATCAACTGAAGTTAAATTATTACCTGGCGTAATAATAGTCGGATAATAGCCATGGTCATCGTAAAACAATTCTAAGGCGGTACTAATTTGTTTTAAATCAGCCACTCGTTTAGCATCGCGTGATTTGGTACGGGCACTACCTAAAGCAATAATGGCCATCGTAGATAAAATACCAATTACGGCAATGACAACTAATAATTCAACTAGAGTAAAACCTTGATTTATTTTATTATTACTCATAAGTAAACGGTCAACTAAATTAATTTAAAATACAACGCATAGCATATGCTTGACCATTTGGGTCAGGATCACGACTAGTCGTTGCGTAACCAGCTAATAAAGCCCTAGTCCAGGCCTTACTAGCATCATAACTTGATGATGACCACCAAGTACCATAAACCCTACCATATAAAAAAGTAGATCCATCATTTAATCTCATGCCAGTTAACAAACCACCAAAACCAGAGCTATTACAACCACTAGTCCCATTACAATTACCGCCATGAGCCGTATCATTAGTTATTAACTTAGTGCCAGCTGAAGAACAACTAAGAGTGCCATTTCTTGAAGCGCTACAAGTTTGCCCATTATCAGTTAAATATTGCTCTAAGGTATGTTGCTCATCATCAGTTGGCACGTGCCAACCACTAGGACAAATACCTTGAGCCCCTGGCGTAGTAGAGCCGTTCATAGCTGTTGTCCACTTATAAAGCGTATAGCCAGCCTCGCAATCAGTTTCATCACCCCTTGAATTACCAGTATCCTTATCCATGCAATCACGCTCTGAACCATTGGTTAAATTAGTCATAGCTGTGCCATTGGGCTTGGTTCTTGTTCTAAGATTTTCTTTAAGCCAACATTGCGTTCCAATTTGGACTGTATGATAAATATAACCATCAATATCTGTTACTGTAGCTTGTCCGCAAGGTAAAATACCTGTATCCTTACTAATCACTACCCCACCAGCTGAAATATTACCCGAACCATTACCTAAGCAAACTGATAGACTATAATTATTACCACTCAATGATGCTTGATAGCCATAATCAACATTATTACAATCACCATCGTCACGTGGCGCTGGATTAGTTGGAATAGATGCCATATAAACATCTGATCCATCAGGCGAAGATAAACCATTACCAGTAGTAATAATAGTTGGATAATAACCCTGATCATCAAAAAACAATTCTAAAGCAGTACTAATTTGTTTAATATCAGTTAAGCGGCGAGTATCTCTAGATTTAACTCGCGCATTATTAACCGCAATAATAGAAATGGTTGATAATACGCCAATTACAGCTACTACTACCAATAACTCTATTAAAGTAAAACCGAAAGTATTTTTATATATCATAAATAGTATAATCCCTAGGTTATACTAACATTATATCATAATATAAATAACTAGTGTTGTGCGGACGGAGAGACTTGAACTCTCATGCCTTGCGGCACCAGCTCCTAAGGCTGGCGTGTATACCAATTTCACCACGTCCGCCTACGCCTTCGGCTTCGGCGGACAAGTCCGCTAAGCCGCAAGGAAGGTAAACATATTTAATAGTGCCATATTAGCATATTTTTTGCTATAGTAAAGCTTAGATAAATCTATGTATATACTAGCCCTTGAAACAAGCTGCGATGAAACTGCGGCATCAATCGCCTCTTTTCAAAACAACCACGTTAAAATTATTAGCGATGTTGTAGCTTCGCAAATTAAATTACATCAAAAATACGGTGGCGTAATCCCTGAAGTCGCTGCACGTGAACATGTTTTAAAAATCATTCCAGTAATTAATGAAGCTTTGACTAAAGCTAAAATCAAGAAAAAAGACGCACCTAAAAAATTATCTGCTATTGCTGTGACAATTGGTCCAGGCTTAATTACTTCTTTAATAGTTGGCGTGGAAACAACTAAAACCTTAGCCTATGCCTGGAAGTTACCACTTGTCGCTGTTAATCATATCGAAGGACATGTTTATAGTAATTTTATAGACCAAAAAAATATTAAATTTCCCTGTCTAGTTTTAACTGTCTCGGGCGGCCATACACAACTAGTCTTATTAAAAAATCATTTAAGTTATAAGACAATAGGTGAAACGCGCGATGATGCGGCTGGTGAAGCCTTTGATAAAGCCGCCCAGCTTTTGGGACTTGGTTATCCTGGAGGACCAGAAATTTCTCGGCTTGCCGAGAAATTTAGTAATAAGTCACAAGTAGCAAGTATTAAGCTACCTCGACCAATGATTGAGGCAAATAATTATGAATTTTCTTTTTCAGGTTTAAAAACTGCTCTACTTTATCAACTTCAAAAAGATAAAAATTATAAAATTAAAATTTCTGAATATGCTTTTGAATTTCAAGAAGCTGTCACTGATGTTCTAATTAAAAAAACTATTCGCGCCGCTAAAGAATTTAAAGTTAAATCAGTTTTATTGGCTGGCGGCGTTGCTGCTAACAAAAAACTGCGCGAAAAATTAGCTTTGGAAGTTAAAAAACTTGGTTTAAATTTTTCCATGCCAAAAATGGAATACACCACTGATAACGCCGCAATGATCGCCTCAGCCGGCTGCTTTAAGTTTAAAGCAAAAAAAACCACTCCTTGGGAAAAAATTAAAGTTGACCCAAATTTGGAATTATAGATTGCCCATTCAGAATATTTTTTTCCTATGTCATCCCCCGGCTCGACCGGGGGATCTTTTTTTATTTCGTAAAATATAAGATTGCCCGGTCAAGCCGGGCAATGACACAAAAGAGAACTGGCTTTTATTCACGTGAATATAATTCACTCTTCCTTACGAGAAAAGCGATATGAGAAGTGGTTTAGGGTGAATGGGTGACAAAACTCAAAATTTTTTATACACTAAGAACATATGAAAACTCTATTTTCGGGCGTTCAGCCCTCAGGCAATTTACATATCGGCAATTATATTGGGGCTATTTCCCAGTGGGCCGAATTGCAAGCCAATTATCACTGCGTTTTATGCGTAGTTGACTACCACGCTATTACTATTAAACAATCGCCACAAGAATTAAGCAAACATATTTTAGATATGGCTCGTTTTTATTTAACGGCTGGGATTGATCCTAAAAAAGCTATTATTTTTCAACAATCTGATGTTAAAGAACATACTGAATTAGGTTGGATTTTAAATACAATTACCAAAGTAGCCGAGCTAGAAAAAATGACTCAATACAAAGAAAAAATAGCTAAACAAAGTAAAGAAGGCCCAGGAGCTGGTCTTTTAACTTACCCGACTTTAATGGCGGCTGATGTGTTGCTTTATAATACTGATGTTGTGCCAGTGGGCGAAGATCAAATCCAACATTTAGAATTAACTCGTAGCCTAGCTCGCCGCTTTAATAATGAATTTGGTCAAACTTTTAAAGTGCCAGAAACGATTATTAGAAAAGAAGGCGCGCGGATTATGAGTTTAGATGATCCAACTAAAAAAATGAGTAAAAGTTCCAAATCTCCAGCTAGCTATATTGCTTTATTGGACAAACCAGAAGTGGCTCATAAAAAAATTAAAAAAGCTGTGACTGATTCAGGAAAAGAAGTTCGTTATGATGTAAAAAACAAACCAGCTATTTCTAATTTATTAACGATTTATTCTAGCTTAGCTAAAAAATCAATTCGTGAATTAGAAATTATGTATGAAAATAAAACTTATGGAGAATTTAAAGAAGACCTAGCTAATCTAGTGGCTAATTTTTTGCAAGATTTTCAAGCAAAATATAAAAAATATTCAGATAAGGAAGTAAGGCATATTTTAGATAAGGGAGCCAAAGAAGCTCAAAAGATTGCCAATAAAACTATAAAAATTGTTAAACATAATTTGGGAATTAAATAATTCACCTCACCCGCCCTGACGGGCACTCTCTCCAGGCGCTAGCGCTTGGAGAGGGGCGGGGTGAGGTCTTAAAAACTATGATGAAAGAAAACCTCCAACAACTTGAGGCCGCTTATGAAATTATCAAAAATAACAAATTGATTGAATTTGATGAGGTAAAAAATGAAATTGAAATTTTAAAACATCCACAAAGATTAATACGAGTTAACCTACCAGTCAAAATGGATTCGGGTGCTATAAAAATTTTTAAAGGTTATCGCGTGCAATATAATAATGCGCGCGGACCATTTAAAGGTGGTTTACGTTATCATCCTGAGGTTGATGAAGACGAAGTGACTTCTTTGGCGTTTTGGATGGCCATAAAATGTGCCGTAGCTGACATTCCTATGGGCGGTGGCAAAGGCGGCATTATTGTTAATTCCAAAGAATTATCTAAAACTGAATTAGAAAAATTAACCCGGGCCTTTGCTCGGGCGCTAGCGCCCGTAGTTGGTCCAACAGTTGACGTTCCTGCACCAGATGTTTATACCACCCCGGAAATAATGAGTTGGTTTAAAGATGAATATTCTAAAATTGTTGGCCAAGATAGCCCAGCAGTTATCACTGGAAAAACTCTAAAAGATGGCGGTTCTCAAGGCCGTGATAAAGCCACTGGTCTAGGCGCGGTTTATGCTCTAGAAACTTATTTAGAAAAAACTAATCAAACCGACAAAGAATTAACCATGGCTATTCAGGGCTTTGGTAATGCTGGACTTCATTTTTCTGAACTAACCCCTAAAAATTGTAGAATCGTCGCCGTTAGTGATTCTAAAACCGGCATTTTTAATCCAGAGGGACTAAATATTTCTGAATTGATAAAACATAAAGAAACCACTGGTTCGGTTATGAATTTTACTGGTGCAACTAATATTTCCAACGAGAATCTACTAACACTGGAAGTTGATATTTTAGTACCAGCGGCTTTAAATAGCGTCATCACAGAAAATAACTGGGAAAATATAAAAGCCAAAACTATCTTAGAAATTGCTAATGGACCAATTAGCTTACCGGCCAGTGAAAAATTATCTCAAAAAGGCATTACTATAATCCCCGATGTCTTAGCTAACTCAGGCGGAGTGATTGTGTCTTATTTTGAGTGGGAACAAAATATGAAAAACCAATCATGGGAATTAGAAGAAGTAAATAAAAAACTAAAAGAAAAAATTGTAGCTAGTTTTAAAATAATTTGGGATTATAGCCAAAAATATAATTTAGATTTACGCCTAGCCGCCTATGTTTTAGCCGTGGCTAGAATCTTAGAAGCTGAACAAAAAAGAAATTAACTCACCTCACCCTGACTCTCTCCCAAGATTGTCGATGGGGGCGGGTGAGACCAATAAACATATGGATATTAAAGAATTATTTAACACGGCTAAAACTGATACCCGTGAACATTTTAAAAGAAAATTAAGTGAATTAGTGAGAGAAAACGTCAGCTATCGCAATCTTAATTCAGCTAACCAAAAAATTATCATGGATATAATTTATAAACACATTGAAGCTATCCGTGAAGGCAGGGGTATATCTAGCTATTTAATTCAACAAGAAACCCATCGCTTATATGACAAAAGATTAAAGCTTAATACTACCGAACAAGACCTAGCTGACATTAGAGAAATCTTAGGATTATTTAAAAAATAAATTTAAAAGACAGAAGGAGCAGAAATTAATATTTCTGCTCCTTTTATTTTTTCCAAATTGAAGAATAAATTAGAAGACGGCATAAAGACAAAGTTATCAATGCTCCAAATATTTCGCGTTCAAAATTTTGTAATAAAACTAAACCTTCAAGGCGATTTAAAATTAAAATAATCGCCAAGGTCATTTGGATAAAAGTTATACCTTTACTACCATTAGCAATAAAATAATTATCCGATGTCCTCTTTCTAATCGCATTGGAAAAATACATTCCACTCACTTCTAAACTTAAAACCATTATACAAACCCAAGGATTAATAACGAATAATAAACTTAAAAAAAATTTATCCGCTATTGGATCAAGAGCTTTGCCTAAAATGGATCTGGATTCATATTTCCGAGCAATCCAACCATCGAGCCAATCTGTAATGGCAGCTAAAACAGCTAAAACTAAAACATTGTCCCAGTGATTTTTAACCCCTTCAGCAATAGCCATAATTACCATTACAAATCGCAAAAAAGTCAGAACGTTCGGAACAGTTAAAATAATTTTTTTATGTTCTCCCATTATTCTTTTATTTAATTTTTAAAAAACTATTTACTCTTAATTGTAAATAGCATTTTACATTAATTATTAATTAAGTCAAGCCAAGCTATCTTTAACTATTTATTATTTTAATAATTTCATCTCTTCTGGCTTCCATAATTTTTTGGTTTACAGCTTCTAGGTTTAAACGTAATAATGGTTCGGTGTTAGAAGTTCTTACGTTAAACCAAAAATCATCATACGTCACGCTTAAACCATCTAGTTCATTAATTTTACCATCAATAAATTTATTTTTTAAAGCCATAATTTTATTAATAGGCTCAGTGACGATAAAATTTAATTCACCACTATGAAAATATTTTTGATAGGGTTTAATATAATCTGATAATTTTTTTCGAGAACCTGATAGCTCGGTTAACAATTTTAAAATAATAATTCCTGGTACTTCATAACAACCTTCGGCTCCCATATTAAGACAAAAATGACCACTTGATTCACCGGCAAAATAAGCTCCGCTATCAATCATAACTTCTTTAATAAAAGAATGACCGACACGCGTCACTAAAGGCGTACCACCATTAGCGATAATAGTGTCCTGAGTAATTTTACCTGGTCTAATATCATAAATAATAGTTGCCCCTGGCTGGTCTTGTAAAAATAGTTTACTTAAAATCGCCCGCATAATACCAGGTTCAACAGGTTGACCCTTGTCATCAACTAAAAAAATACGATCAAAATCTCCGTCAGTAGCAATTCCTAAATCAGCCTGAGTTTCAACTACCTTAGCGCATAATGGTTTAATATTATCTAATTTATAAGGATCTACTTCATGACCAGGGAAATTACCATTTAGCTCCCAATTCATTTTTTCAATTACTAACTGAGGCAAATGCTTTAACCATTCATCAAAATAGGTTATGCCCATCGTATTAGCGGGGTCAATTACTATTTTTTGCTGTTTAATCAAAGTAGGGTCTATAAATTTAAAATCATAATCTACCTGATCTTTAATAATATTAAAATCTGGTTTAGTAACTTTTCCAATCTTATGATGAGGCAATAATTTTTCTTCTAAAATTAAATGTTTTAAATCATTAATACCAGAATCTTCACCCATTGGCGAAGCTAATTGTCTCACTAATTTAAAGCCATTATAATCTTTAGGATTATGAGAAGCGCTAACAATAATTCCGCCATCATATTTATAATGAGCCACAGCAAAATAAAAACTGGGCGTACTTAAAAGTCCAGTGTCAATTACCTCAGCCCCACCTTCAACTAAGCCTTTTATCAACTCCTGATATAATTCAGGACTAGATAAACGCATGTCGTGAGCCGCCACAATTTTAAAATCGTTACGACCTAATTCATCACGTCTTAACTGACAATAAGCCAAACCTAATTGGTAAGCAAACTCAAAAGTAAAGTCTTGCCCATAAAGACCGCGGATATCATAGGCTTTAAAAATATTGGGATTAATCATAGTTAAATTAAACTTAACATTTTGTTAGCTATTTAGGCAAGGCAATAAAAAAAACAGAAACCTAATTCTGCTGGCTAAATTTATAATTAAATTTATTTACTGGCATTATATAAAGCCATAATTTCAACATCAGATAGCACTCGATTATATATCCTGATATCATCCAGCTTCCCATCTAATGGGAAAATGCTATTACCTGAACCAGGTCGATGAGCACCAACGTCATTACTTATAACATCAAAAGAAGTGACTGCCACTTCACCAGAGGATTGGCCATTAATATAAAAAGTTAAACGATCAGTTACATCATTAAATACAAAAGCTAGATTATACCAAGTCATAGCAGTTAAAGTACCATCTGAAAAAACATAACCTAGAATAGGATCTTTATAAGTTAACTTATCATTGGCATTAACTTGTATTAACCCGTCACCAAAAATTGCCTGATGATTATTTTGTAAACTATTAAAATAAACCCAAGCAATAATAGTTTTAGAACCAGTTGGAGTATTATTAAATAATTCAATATAGCTATTAGTACCATTAAAAGCTAAACAAGGGCCCAATCGACAATACGGTTCCCAGGTAACATTAGTAGCTGTACCAGCGTAATTACCAGCTGAATCAATAATTTGCGTACCAGCATTTTCATCAAACTTTAACCAACCAACTAAGCCACTTTGAGTTAAAGAGCCGACAGTGGCAACGTGCAAACCAGAAATAATATTAGCGACGCCATTACCTAAACAATAACCAATCGCAAAAGTATTTGATAAACTACTATAAAAATAAGAATAATCATTTAAGGAACAATTACCATCATTTCTCGGCGTGGGGTTAGAGGGAACTAAATATAAATAAGTTTCCCAAACATCTTTAATTGGCTGTCCAACTATAAGTTGCGTTGGATAAGAATTATTATTTAAAAAGTACATTTCCAAAGCTTTAACCAAGGTAGTCACATCAGCTACTCTTTTGGTATCGCGCGAGCTCACTCGCGAATTGCTTAAACTAACAATAGCTATCCCCGCCATAATACCAATAATTGCTATAACGATTAATAGCTCAATAAGAGTGAATCCGTATTTTTTTCCCTTGGTTAGCATGCTTTAACTATACAACAAAAATAGATTAATTTTAATACCCCGATTGACAAATCCTAGTAGACGGACTTAAATACAAGATAAAATAAAAAAGCATAAGGAGCATAAAATGAATAGATCTTTGAAATTTTTAGCTACTTGGTTTAACCCTAACTTATTAGCCCTGCTAATTTCCTCTACTTTGTTCACTGGGTTTTTACCCTGGTTAGTGGGCAAAAAAGGAAAGGGCGGCGGCACAGTATCTAGCGTTTTCATAACCCTCCTGATGATTTATTTATATAGTAATAAGATAATAATTACTTGGGATGGCATGATATTGCTAATTTTTGTTAGCTTAATTGTCGGCTTTTTTACTATAGTTTTGGGTGAAAAATTTTTGCGTGATAATTGGGGAAAAAGACAAAGACATACTGGCGAAATAGTTGATCATGATTTTAATGAAACCACCATTGATGAAGTCCATGGTATGTTAATTGCTATTTGGCCAATTTATTGGTTTGATACTTTTACCTCATCCCAGTTTATTACCTTACAAATTATTGCTTTAATTTTTTTTCGACTCGCTGACAGTATTAAGCCTTGGCCAATTAACAAGGTTGAAAAAAATGAAGAAACTTTAACTGAACCAGTCGCTATTATACTAGATGACACAGTGGCTGGCTTACTGGCGATGCTAATCACTTTGATTAGCGCCTTAATCATCGGGCAAGTTTGGTAAAACAAAGAGTAACAAAAAAAGAGACTATTAACTTAATAGCCTTCTTTTTTTATAAATTAGTGGACGGTACAGCCCGCTCGGCATAATGCCGTGGCGGGGAACATGTGGTCGTTGATGGATTCGAACCATCGACCTCTCCGATGTGAACGGAGCGCTCTAACCAACTGAGCCAAACGACCGCTTGTCATCCTCCGCGAAGGCGGGGGGTTAGCTTCTTATCCAGCGCCTCATTAACCAATTTATCAGCTAATTTATTATGTTCGCGCCTAATATGCGTAAAAGTAATTTTTTTAAATTGCAAACTTAAATTATGAACTTTAATAAACAAAGAAGCCATATCCTTGTCTTTAACTTTATATTCATGATTTAATTGCTTAACAACTAACTCGCTATCTAAAAAACAATCCACTTCACTGGCTTTTAATTTATGAGCGACTTCTAAACCAGTTAAAATTGCTTGATACTCGGCTTGATTATTGGTGGTACGACCAATATAATGAGAAATTTCTTTTACTACTTCACCAGCACCATTAGAAATTACTACCCCAATAGCCCCTGGACCAGGATTACCGCGTGAACCACCATCACTATGGATAATTAATTTTGTCATAAAATTATACGCTCTTTAAAACTGGAGCCAGATCAATAATTTTTAATTGTGCTTCTCGGCGGCCATTAAAAACATTGAAACATACTGTATAAACTACGTCAATTATTTCATTAATTTGTAAATCTTTTAACTCCTCAGCTCGGCCAAAAGCTAAGGCCCATTTACCGTTCATGAGTAGCTTAAGATGAGTTTTGTCTTTACCCATAATCATTATTTCTTGGATAGTAGCGCGTGACAAAAAAATTGGCTCGGGATTATCTTGACCAAAAGGTGAAAAGCTTAACACTTGTTCAACCAGTTCGTCAGCTACCTCTTTTATATCTAATTTAGCATCAATTTTTAAAACCGGCGTTAAGTCAAGTCCAGCTAATTTTTCTTTAACATAATTTTTAACTTCGGCAATAAAAAAGCCTAAACTCTGTTCATCTTTTAAGGTAAAACCACAAGCTATTTTATGACCACCGTAACGACTAAGCCACTGCTGGCTATTTTCTAAAACTGACACAATATCTAAATCAACTACACTGCGACCAGAGCCTTTTATTTGTCCTTCACTTTTAGTAATAACTAAACAAGGTTTAGCAAATTTTTCCACTAAACGACCAGCCGCTAAACCAATCACTCCCTCACTCCAAGAAGAATTGCCTTGATGGGCTATATCAGGCGCCACCACAATTAAAATTTCTTGTTCGGATTGCTCTTTGATTATTGTTTGACTAGCCTGTTCAACAATTAAATCAGTCATTTTTTGACGCTCACTATTTTTATAATTTAATTCCGCTGCCAAGGTTCTTGCTTCCTCTACTAAATCAGTTGTTAAAAGCTTATAAGCTGCATTAGCATGATCTAAACGTCCAGCCACATTAAGTCGTGGTATAATTTGCCAACCCAAATGCCATTCAGTTAAATCACCTGGAGAAATATTTGCTACCTTCATTAACTCTCGTAAGCCAAGTCGCGGGCGATGATTAATTATCTTTAAACCCTCTTTAACAATTAATCTATTTTCACCCAATAGACTAACGCAATCGCCAATTGTCCCCACGCAAGCTAAATCCAAAAATTTACGCTGTAATTTAATTTTATCTTCTGGGTTTAAGGTGGACATTTCTACCAAAGCACTAATAAATTTATAAGCTACACCAGCGCCGGATAAATATTTAAAAGGATAATTTTCTGTTTCTAAAATAGGATCGACAATTAAACAATCTGGCAAGTCCTCTTCTTGTAGTGGACCTTTATGATGATCGGTCACAATAATATCTAAACCAAGTGTTTTAGCATAAGCGATTTCTTCTTTAGCGCGGATGCCATTATCAACCGTAATAATTAAAGAAAAATTATTAATTTTTAATTCATCAATAATACTTTTATTTAAACCATACCCCTGGCCAAAACGAGTTGGTATCCAAACTTCAACCTGAGCACCTAAAATTTTAAGACCGCTAGCCATAATTGCGGCAGCGCTCACGCCATCAGCGTCATAATCACCACAAATAACAATTTTATGACTCGCCTTAAGATGTTTAACAACTAACTCAACCGCTGCTTTTACATAACGAAATAAAAAAGGTGATGAAGTTGTTAATATTAAATCAGGATTAAAAAAATTAATAATCGCCGCTTTACTAGTTAAGCCACGATTATATAATAATTGAGCAATCACTGGCGACCATTGGCTAAACTGAGCAATAAAATCAGCTGGCGCCAAAGGATATAATTGCCATTTTTTTGCCATAAATTTAAATCGCCAAACTCCAGGCCACCATTGATAAGATTACAAAGATGCAAATCACCGCCCAAACGATTTTAATAATCTTTTTACGTTTCATAGAAAATTAGTTAAAAGTAAAAAGTTAAAAGTCAAGACATTTTTACGA
Organism: uncultured Gammaproteobacteria bacterium; assembly: GCA_964593745.1. GTDB lineage: Bacteria > Patescibacteriota > Patescibacteriia > Patescibacteriales > Patescibacteriaceae > Patescibacterium. The sequence continues at coordinate 11,167 of CAZQHN010000004.1, read as the reverse complement.
TTTTACCTTTTACTTTTAACTTTTTACTTTAAAAAAATTTATTTTTTTAATATCTTGACAAAGGTGTCCGACGGAATCTCCACCCTACCCTTACCCGCTGCCAGCATCTTCTTTTTACCCTTTTTTTGCTTTTCAAGCAACTTACGCTTACGTGTCACATCACCACCATACAATTTAGCGGTCACATCTTTTCTTAACGCCGAAATTCTTTCCGAGGCAATAATTGCTCCGCCAACTGCGGCCTGTAATTTAATAACAAACATTTGTTTAGGTAAACTATCTTTTAAAGTCTCAACGATTTCTTTACCTCGGCGATAAGCTTCATCACGATACACAATAATTGATAAAGCTTCTACTATATCTTCAGCTACTAAAATGTCCATCTTAACTACCTCGGCCGCCCGATAGTCAAGATATTCATAATTAATTGAAGCATAACCCGAGGACACGCTTTTTATTCGATCATAAAAATTAGTTAAAATTGTGGCCATGGGAATTTCATAATGTAGCACCAAGCGTTCGGCATCTAAATATTCAGTCGTTAAATAAATGGCTTTTTTTTCTTGCACTAAATTCATAATCGCGCCGATATAAGCTTTAGGGGTCACAATATCTAACTTAACCCAGGGTTCTTCTACGTGGTCAATTTTTGAAGGATCAGGTAGCATAGAAGGACTTCTAACAATTAAACTATCACCGGCTTTAGTATAAACCTGATATGCTACGCTCGGAATAGTCACAATTAAATCCAAATTATATTCTCGCTTTAATCTTTCTTGAAAAATTTCTAAGTGTAATAAACCTAAAAAGCCACAGCGAAAACCTAAACCCAAAGCTTGGGATTGTTCTGGCTCATACATCAAAGCCGCATCATTTAATTTTAATTTATCAATCGCCTCGCGTAAGCGACCAAATTCATTACCTTCGCGCGGAAAAATTCCCGCAAACACCATAGGCTTAACTTCATGATAACCTTTTAATGATTCAACTGAAGAATTTTTTAAAGTGACTGTATCACCCACACGGCATTCAGCGACTGACTTAAAACCAGTCACAATATAACCAATGGCACCGGTTTCTAGTTTTTTGGTTGGAAAATAATCTGGTTTAAAAACACCAATATCTAAAATTTCGCTTGAAGCACCCGTAGCTAATAATTTTATATCATCACCTTTTTTAAATTCTCCATCAACTACTCTAATATATGCAACAACCCCTTTGTATTCATCAAAATTAGAATCAAAAATTAAGGCTCGAGCTGGCTTAGTAGAATCGCCTTGCGGAGACGGCACATGTTTAATTACGGCTTCTAAAATTTCTGCAACACCAGCGCCGGTTTTACCTGAGGCTAAAATAATATCTTCTTTTTTGCAACCCAATAATTTAACAATTTCTTCAGTTGCCATTTTAACATCGGCGGCAGGCAGATCTATTTTATTAATTACCGGAATAATTACTAAATCCTGTTCAATAGCTAAATACAAGTTTGCTAAAGTTTGCGCTTGGATACCTTGCGTTGCATCAACTAATAAAACCGCCCCTTCTACGGCCGCTAAACTACGAGAAACTTCATAAGTAAAGTCAACATGGCCCGGCGTGTCAATTAAATTTAATTTATAATTTTTATAATTCATGGCGACGGGCGTCAACTTAATCGTGATGCCGCGTTCGCGTTCAATATCCATGCGGTCTAATAACTGCGCTTTCATTTTTCTTTGCTCAACTGTATGAGTAAGCTCAAGCATACGATCCGCTAGGGTCGATTTACCATGATCAATATGAGCGATAATACAAAAATTTCTAATATTTTCCATATAACAATTGTGCCAACAGTTTACTTTAATTTTACATAATAATCAAGATTTTCACTAACTCACCCCAAGCTCCTCTCTACCCCTACGGGGTAAAGAGGGGAATAAAAAATCCCCTCTCTATGCTATCGCATAAAGAGGGGGCGGGGGTGAGTTAAAAAAACAGCAGAATCATCTTTTAAGAGATTCTGCCGCAATAAAATTTGGTTTTTAAAAACTTAAAACTCTTCAATATTTTCTTCTGCTTCTTCCTCTATTTTTGCCTTAATAAATACTTTGATATGACTCTTTACATTTTTAACATCTTTTTGTTTCACTACCACATAAAAAGAAGTTAAATTATTAACCGTATCTTCACAAACAACCTCTATTTCAGAATCATAAATTGTTTTAAGTAAATCAATTAACTCAGGAACTAAAGACGTTTTTACATTACCCACCATTAATCTTACGCCAGTAGTTAAAATTACTAGCGAGGGTTGTTTTAATTTTTTTACCATGTTATTAGTGTTTTAAAATTTAAAGAACAATCAAACAATTTATAATAAAAAATGTGATTTGTCAATCAAATAGCCCTCTTTAAAGAGATCTATTTTCGCCTTTTTCGTGTCATCCCCCGGCTTGACCGGGGGATCTTTTTTTATTTCGTATAACCTTAGATTGCCCGCTTTAAGCGGGTAATGACAAAAATCAAAGAGGGCAATTACACACTATTTTTGACTCTTGGCTTTACCATACCTCCAAATACCACCAATTCCCCAAATTATAGCTAGGAAGCACAAGAACCAACCAACAACTGGGATAGCAAAAATTAACCAGCAAATTATTATGCCCCAAATCATAGAAGCCATTAATGAACCTTTCCAGCGTTTTAATAATCTGCATTTATCAGTTATTTTTTTACCAATAGCAATCGCACCCAAAATCTTAGCTGGATACATAATTAATAACCACAAACCTAGAATAGTTAAGCCCAAAGGAATGCCGATCATAGTAATCATTAAAATCACAAAAGCAATTGGCGTTAAAATTAAAATAACAAATCCCCAACCTAAACTAGCTAGCTTTTTCTCCATCATTTTTTCATTGATGCCCTCTACTACTTTAGGTAACCAACTAACTAAAATTAAACCAATAACTAAAGCCGCAAAAATAGAAATTATTTTTCCCCAAAGCCAAGCCGTAGCGCCAGCTTTCTTATCTATTTTTTTAGTTTGCCACTTTAAATCTTTTTTTTCTACGCTACCTTTAATCGTGCTACCTGATTCAATCTTGGCTTCAGTCTTGGCTTCATAAGTTAAGTTGCCATTAATTACGGCCTCTTTAGCAATGGTCAAAGTCGGGGTTGCCTCTTGATTATTTTTTTGACGGTTATCATCTAAGGCTAAATAAACATTGCGCCCAATATTACCAGCAATAAGAGCATTGGCTCCAGCGCCATCAACATCGCGGTTAATTTTTCCGCGGATATCAGTAAAGGCCGAACCAAATTGTAAATCCCAACCAACCTGTGCTTGCGGAGCAATATTTAAGTTAGCGCCCGCTGCCATAACGTTTCTGGAAACCTTACCAGCAATCACCAAGCTATTACCTGCTATACGAACACTGCCACCAACATTACCGTTAATGGTAATACTTTGACCAGCACAGATTACATCACCATCAACCGTACCGTTAATGGTAATATTTTGTCCCGCACAAAAAACATCACCCTGCACCTTTCCATCAATTACAATAGAAGAACCAGCAACAAATAAAGAACTTAAGACAACTTCATCTTTAGGAATATAAGTTGAGTCATTAGCTTTGACCATCACTGCCTTAGCAGACAATGGTAAAATTAAAATAATTGCCAAAACGGCTAGAAGCCAAGCAATTCTTGTTTTTGCCATATAAGTATGATTAAATAAGTTATATTGTTTATACTTTAATTATACTAAAAATAAAGAAAATTTTCTATGGCTTTAAAATATGAAAAAATACAACAAAATGACCCCGAAATAGCTAAAATTATTATAAAAGAGAGCTCTAGACAAGCTCAAGAATTAGAACTAATTGCTTCAGAAAACTATGTTAGCGAGGCGGTTTTAGAGGCCTTGGCTAGCCCATTGGCTAATAAATATAGCGAAGGTTATCCTGGCAAACGCTATTATGGCGGTAATCAAGTAATTGATGAAATAGAAAAACTAGCCATTGAAAGAGCTAAAAAATTATTTCAAGCCGAGCACGTTAATGCCCAACCTTTATCAGGTTCACCAGCTAACGCCGCTGTCTATTTTGCTTTTTTAAAACCAGGTGACAAAGTTTTAGGTTTAAAATTAGATCATGGTGGACACTTATCGCATGGTCACCCAGTAAATTTTTCTGGCTTACTTTATAATTTTGTGCAATATGGTTTAGATCAAAACGGACGAATAGATATCGAGGAGGCACGCGCCATGGCGCGCGCCCACAAACCAAAAATGATAGTCGTGGGCTTTTCCGCTTATTCTCGCGAAGTTGATTGGCAAGCTTTTAAAAACATTGCCGATGAAATCGGCACCATTACTTTTGCTGATATTTCTCACCCCGCTGGTTTAATTGCCGCTGGTTTAATGAATAATCCTGTACCTATTTTTGATGTAGTTATGACCACCACCCATAAAACTTTACGCGGACCACGTGGCGCTATCATAATGTGTAAAGAAAAATTTGCTAAGCAGATTGATAAAGCAGTTTTTCCTGGTATGCAAGGCGGACCACATGACAATATGACCGCCGCTAAAGCAGTGGCTTTTGGTGAAGCTTTGAAACCAGAATTTAAAATTTATGCCCAACAAGTTATTTTAAATGCAAAGGCTATGGCTAATGAATTTATTAAACTTGGTTATATAATTATTTCTGGCGGCACTGATAATCATATGTTGGTAATTGACTTACAAAACAAAAATTTAGTTGGCAAAGATGCCGAGATTGCTTTGGAAAAAATTGGCATTAGTATTTCTCGCTCAACTATTCCTAATGATCCCAATCCACCTTACAACCCCTCTGGAATAAGACTTGGTACACCAGCCATTACCACTCGCGGTTTAAATGAGCAAGATTGCAAATTAGTCGCTGAGCTGATTAATCAAGCGATAGTTAATAAAGACGATGAGGCGGCGTTAAATAAACTAAAAAATGACATTAAAGAGCTTTGTAAAAAATATCCACTAAAATACTAGAGTTAAAAGTTGAAAGTAAAAAGTTAAACGAACTTCACGGTTTTACTTTTAACTTTTCACTTTCAACTAACTTTTATGAAACTAATTGATGGGAAAATTCTAGCTGAAAAAATTAAAGATAAAATTGCTTTAGAAATTGCTTCATTTAATGGCCCGCGTCCTGGACTGGCTATTATTTTAGTTGGTGAAAGACCTGATTCTAAATTGTACGTTAGTTTAAAAGAAAAACAAGCAAAAGCCGTCGGAATTGACACACATTTATATAATTGTGATGAAGATATTTCTCAAGAAGATTTAATTGCTACTATAAAATTTTTGAATGATGATCCAGTAATTGATGGCATCTTATTACAATTACCACTACCAAATAACTTGGATACTGATTTAATAGTTAATACCATTAACCCAGCTAAAGATATCGACGGTTTTACTAAAATTAACCGCGAACATTTAATGTCAGCTAATACTGAAGTTGGTTTTATGCCGCCGGTTTATGGTGTAATTTTATCAATACTAGCAAGTATTAATTTTGATTTAGCTGAAAAAAAAGTCTGCTTATTAGTTAACTCTGATATTTTTGAAGATAATTTAGAAGAAACTCTAAAACGTCAAAACGCAATTATTACTAAAAATACAAAAGAAGCTGATGTGGTCATTACAGCTCAAGGCAAAGCTAAGTCAATTACTGCTGAAATGATAAAAGATGATGCCGTCATTATTGATATTGGTATAAATCATGATACTAATAATAAACTCTGCGGCGACGTTGACGCTCTAGCAATGGAAAAAAAATTAGGTTATTTAACACCTGTCCCAGGTGGCGTTGGTCCAATGACGATTGCCATGGCGTTTTGGAATACATTAATTGCGTATAAAAAATTACATAAGGTAAAATAATTCACTCTTTGTCATTGCCCGGTTTAACCGGGCAATCTTACCTTAGATTCCCCGCTTCCGCGGGGAATGACACAAAAAAAATAAAATGTCTCAGAAAGAAAAATTATTACAATTACTAAAAACCCACTACCACTTCACCTCTTTCCGCCCTGGGCAGGAAGAGGCAATTGATAATATTTTAGAAAAAAAAGATACTTTAGTTATTATGCCAACTGGCGGCGGAAAATCTTTATGTTATCAACTACCTTCTTTAGTTCTAGAAGGCTTAACTTTAGTCATTTCCCCTTTAATTGCCTTAATGAAAGATCAAGTTGATAATTTAAATAAAATTGGCATTAAAGCTACATTTATTAATAGCTCAATTTCACTTGATGAAGCCACGCAAAGATTAGAAGCCGCTGCAGCCGGGGTTTATAAATTAGTTTATATTGCACCAGAAAGATTTTATAATAGCGACTTTATAAAATATTTAACTGATTTAAAAGTTAGTTTATTGGCCGTTGATGAAGCCCATTGTATTAGCCAATGGGGTCATGATTTTCGTCCGTCTTATAGACGCTTAGGAGAGGCGGCTGAAGCTTGCGGCCGACCACCAATTATTGCTTTAACCGCCACGGCTACGCCAGAAGTACGCGAAGATATTATCAAACAATTAAACTTAAAAAATTATCAATCAATTATTACAGGTTTTGCTAGACCTAATTTACAGTTTGGTGTAATTGAAGCTAGTGATAATCAAAAACCAAAAATTGTTTTAGATGTTATTCAATCTTTAGGCGATAATGCCTCGGGTATAATTTATGTTGGCACGCGCGCCAAAGCCGATGGCTTATTAGAAATTTTATTAGCCGAGGGTATTGAAGCGGTTGGTTACCATGCTGGACTTACAGCAGAAGAAAGAAAGTGGGTACAAGATAATTTTATGAAAGGCAAGGCTCAAGTTATTGTCGCGACTAATGCTTTTGGCATGGGTATTGATAAATCAGATATTCGTTTTGTTGTTCACTATGATTTACCAGGCACCATTGAAGCTTACTATCAAGAAGCTGGTCGGGCTGGACGTGACGGAGAACCAAGTGTTTGTTTACTTTTATATCACCCGCGCGATCGTTATTTACGAGAATTTTTTATTCGCGGCGACAACCCCACGCCAAACCTAATTTGTCAGGTTTACAAATACTTATTAAGCTTAGAAACTGATAATATTTTAATTACTTATGCTGAAATTAAAGAGGCCATAGATGATGAGTATCCAGAAATGGCGATTGGTACAAGTATTAAAATTTTAGAGCAGGCCGGTGTTATTAGACGAGCGCGAGAAAAAAACGGTCAAGCTTTTATTAAAATTTTAGGTAGCCAAGAAGAAATCAATAATTCTTTTTCTAATCGTGCTTCTAAACAGCATGCAGCGTTTGATAAAATTGTTGCTAAGTTTGGTAGTGACTTAATTAATGGTCTAGAAACTAATTTAGAAGCCATGGCTTTACTTTTAGACCTACCTAAAGAAACAATTTTAAGGGTTTTAAAAAAATTAGCTAGCCATAATTTATTAGAATATAAACCGCCTTTTAAAGGTACGGAAATTCAAATTATTAAACGCCTTGACCCTTATAATCTTGAACTAGACACTAAAGCCTTAAAAGCTAAGGCGGCCCGAGCTTATGCTAAGTTAGACATGATGGAAGAATATGTTTTTACTAATTTTTGCCGCCAAAGATATTTATTAGATTATTTCGGCGACGATGAATTAAAGCGCTGTAATAAATGTGATATTTGTTTAAAAGGCGAACGAGTTGCAGAAATTTTAACCACTACACAATATAAAAAAGACAATAAATTATCAACTAAATTAACTCAATTGGAAACTTTTGATTTATTAATTCAAGGCTTAAGTTTGACTGAAGTGGCTAAAAGGCGGGGGCTTGATGAAGAAGCTATTATCAATCATATTGCCTTTTTAATGGATAAGGGACTAGAGATTGATTTAAATAAAATTGCACCTAAAAAAGAGCGCGATAAGATTGAGAAAAAAATTAAACAGAAAAGAAAAATAAAAAACCCGGTCAAATGACCGGATTTTTTATTCAGCTTTTTTAGCTGGTTTTTTCTTTGTACCTTTTTTAGCTGCTCTAGCTTTCTTACCCTCAATAATCTTCTTTTCAATTAGTAAATTATTAACAGTTGGTGAAATACCAGCTCCCTTACCTAACCAATGTTTAATACGTTCGGCTTTAACATTTAACTCTTTAGTATGAGGATTATAAGAACCTAAAATTTCTAGAGACTTACCATAAGGATCGCGCGCCTTTTCAGAAATAATAAGACGATAAGTAGGAAAACCCCTTTTACCAACACGTGAAAAACGAATAGTTAACATATTTTATAAAATTAAATCCTAAATTAAATTTAGGAGAGCATTTGACGATTGACTACATGATAACTAAAAAAATCTGTTGTGTCAATTGGAGCGGGTAATCCCCCTTCGCTCCTTCGGAGCTTCGGAGGGACAGACGGGAATCAATAATATATAAATAAACTTGCTTTGTCCTCCGAAGCAGCAGTGAGCGGGATACCGGAATCGAACCGGCGTGTCTAGCTTGGAAGGCTAGCGTACTAACCACTGTACTAATCCCGCTCACTGCTGCGGAGGAAGGAGAAGGCTGACATAAAAGCCATTATACGATACCCGCAAGCATAATTTTAAACTATTGATTATTAGAGCTACCTCTAGCTAATGTTTTATCAAAAACTGAAACTTGATCGGCTGGAATATGCGCCAAAGCAATTTTAATAGGATTTTTAAAAATAATTACTTTACCAAGTTTAGCTACTATTGCTACAGCCGTAGCACGATGATGACCTTCAAGACAAACAATTTTTTTATTATCATCACGAATTAAACCAATCATTTCGGTATAGCAGGGAAAGTCTTCTATAATTGATTTAATTTTATTAATTCCCTGCCAATATTCAAACTGTTCGGGTATTAAAATTAAATCATTAAAAGTATTTTTATTTTTATCAACCACTCTAGATTGCCAGCCTGAATAAGGCCCAAGTAGTATATCGGGAATCTCTTTCATTGGATCAGAAAATTCGTACAGTTCCCAGTTTAAATTTTCCGCACCGATTTGTGAGGCTGTAAATTTACGCCACGATTCCCAATCCGGCCAACCCTTTATTTCGGTTGCGCACTTTATCCATCCAGGATCATTAGCTTCTCTTAATTTCCAGCCGGCAAAAACTTCTTCCCAGGTTGTACTAGCAATAAAACGCATAAAATTTTAGCTCTCTAACCATAGTTTTAGTAAAAATTGGTCGGGGTGCTGGGAATTGAACCCAGTCAACATGCTCCCAAAGCATGCGTACTACCGGTATACGACACCCCGGATATAAGTAACAAGTGACAAGTTACAAGTAGCAAGTGGGCTACGGTAGCGTTCTACTTGTTACTTGTTACTTTCCACTTGTAACTTTTTTTCTTGTGCCTCGGGTCAGAATCGAACTGACGACGCCAGCCTCTTCAGGGCTGCGCTCTACCACTGAGCTACCGAGGCAAATTAGTAACAAGTAACAAGTGGAAAGTGACAAGTAGGCTACAAGGCTATTTTACCTATCACTTGTTGTTCATTACTTACTACTATTTCAACTGCAAAAATAATTAAGCAGCCTCTACTAATTCTTTCTTTTTATTTAATGACTCTTTAATATCGTTTTGAATATATTCATCATTGTCTCTTAACTGCAACATCATTTCAGCATCATAACCAGCTGGTAAATACTTAATATATTCTTTATAACGATCTTCAGCAGATAGTTGAAGCATATTTTCTAATTCTTCAGCTGACAAATTTTCAATACTTTTTGTTTCTTCTTTTGGTTGATCTGGACTCTTTGGTCCAAACATTTTTTCAAAAAATGACATATATTTTAATTAGTAAAAAGTTAAAAGTAAAAAGTAAAAAATATTTTAACGATTTTACTTTTAACTTTTTACTTTCAACTTCTTTGTTGCGGGGGTCGGATTCGAACCGACGACCTCCAGGTTATGGGCCTGGCGAGCTGCCAACTGCTCTACCCCGCTCTACTTCGCCAAGGCTTCGTAGAGCAAGCATTTTGACTCTATAGTCTTAGCAATATTCCCTACAGGTGGCTTGCCACCCGTAGCCGCAATTTGCGGCAAAGGGTGGGCATACATGGATTCGAACCATGGACCTCCACATTATCAGTGTGGCGCTCTAACCAGCTGAGCTATATGCCCGAAATAATGGAGCTCTAACTTCACCCCGCCCGCATGGGCGGGGCAAGCTGAGCTATATGCCCGAAATAATGGCGCTCTAACTTCACCCCGCCCGCATGGGCGGGGCAAGCTGAGCTATATGCCCCTTCTCTGTGTCATCCCCCGCGTAAGCGGGGGATCTAAGGTTAGATTGCCCGGTCAAGCCGGGCAATGACACTATAATTAAAAATTAAAAAAAACTAGCCTCTTGGGCTAGTTTTTTATGATAGCCCATAACTATCATTAGTGTAATTAAAAACAATCTTAAAGTAAATTTATCAGTCAATTTCAATGCTAACAGGCGACGCTTCAGGCCTCCGGTCGAATGACCGGATCGACATTGTCCATTTAAGGACTTATCTCCCTAGAAAGGAGGTGATCCATCCACAGCTTCCGCTACGGATGCCTTGTTACGACTTCACCCTTATCATCGGCTTCACCTTCCCCGGCGCGCTGCCAGGTTCGGGTGCCTCCGACTCTCTTGGTGTGACGGGCGGTGAGTACAAGACCCGAGAACGTATTCAACGTGGCGTGGCTGATCCACGTTTACTAGCGATTCCAGCTTCATGAAGTCGAGTTGCAGACTTCAATCCGAACTGAGAGGAGTTTTCTGGGATTTGCTCCGCCTTACGGCTTGGCGTCCCTTTGTGCTCCCCATTGTAGCACGTGTGTCGCCCAAGGTGTAAGAACCATGCTGATTTGACGTCATCCCCACCTTCCTCCTGCTTAAAGCAGACAGTTCCCTATGACACGTAAAACATAGGGTAGGGGTTGCGCTCGTTACCCGACTTAACGGTACATCTCACGACACGAGCTGACGACAACCATGCAGCATCTGTCTAGCACCCTCGAAGGCTCTCCTGTTTCCAGGAGTCTGCAGCTAGATGTCAAACCTTGGTGAGGTTCTCCGCTTATCGTCGAATTAAACCACATGCTCCACCGCTTGTGCGGGTCCCCGTCTATTCCTTTGAGTTTTA
>CAZQHN010000003.1:0-77260 GCA_964593745.1 uncultured Gammaproteobacteria bacterium | reverse complement strand
GGCATGACACAAAAAACAAAGCGGGGCATGACACAAAAAACAAAGCGGGGCATGATACAAAAAATAAAACAACCCTCCAGAAATGGAGGGTTGTAATAATAAATCTTAGCTTAATCTCATATAACCGCGTTCATCAATCACGACAATTTTCTTGCTTTCCAAAACACTATATAAGAAAACATCAGTCACCTGCTGACGATAACGGAACTCTTCTTCGGTTAAAACCGCATAATTAACTTCATTAACTAACTCAGCTTCTAACTCGCGTACTAACTTAGCCACCTTATCTTTACTAAATTCACCAACAATTAACATATCAACTGGCGCCTGCTTGTCGTTTAAGAATAAACCTGACAAAATTAATAACTTAATTGGGCCAAGTTTCCTTAATTTATCAGTAAATTCTTTTTCACAAAGAATCTGGGCTTTAATAATTAACTCTCTAATTTCACTAAATAAAACAAAATCTTTGTTGGCCTGATAATATTTACGGTCACTTCGGCCGCCATTAAAATCATCTTCACTACCTGGGTGACTAGATAAAAGACCAATAAATTCCAAATTTTCTAATTCTCGTCTAACCGCATTAAGCTGCAAGTCAAGGCGACGCGCTACTTCGCGAATAAAATAAGAATTATCCGCATTAAGCAGAAAAAGCTTTAGTATTTTTACTCTGGCTGTAGAGCCAAACAGCTTAGCTAGCATAGGTTTGAATAGTTTTGATTTCTGACTATTTTCATAGTATACTAGTATTAAATGACCGTCAAACAAGACGACCGCTTTTATGACTTATAAATTAGCTCCCTTAACCGTTAATCCCATACAAAAATCCAATGTAGTGAGTCGTATTTTTGTTAGCCAACCCTCAGCCGAGGAAGAAATGCTGATTGGCCGTCTTTTTGTTTTAATTGAATTAGAAATAGATAAAGCTGAAGATCAAAAATTAAACGATTTTTTAATTGCTGAAACCTATAAACATTATTATGAAAACGAGGCTTTAATTTTACGCGATCGTTTAACTAACTTAAAACCAGATATAATTTTTGAAGCTACGGTAGCTAAAGTCAATCGCAGTCTAGAGGCCTTTTTAGAACAGGAAAAAATACGCCTTAAGCCAGGCTCTCTAAATGCTATTATTGGCATTATTTATAATAATAAATTATTTTTTGCCCAAACTGGCGCTGGTAAGGCAATTTTACTTTACCGACCAAAAAATCAACGCGGCGAATTTCTCCTAGACTACAGTTTAATTGATATTACGGAAAAAACCTCTGATCCAACTCAAGAAATCTCTCAACCTAATAAATTTTTTACCAATGTTATTACTGGCTCGGTTCCGGCTCATGGCTTTTTCTTTTTTGCTAATGAATCATTATTTGAATACTTAACTAAAAAACAAATTACTGAAATTATTACTACCCTACCACCAGCTGGGGCGGCCGAACAAATGAAAAATCTTTTAGAACAGACTAATGCTTTTGTCCCCTTCTTTGGTTTACTAATTAAAAATACCACAGGAGAGCATGATGCCTTTGCTGCTCCAGCAGGCAGTTTATCAATTCCTGGTTATAGTCCGGCTGGCGCTGGGCAATCCTCGGTCCAACAACTTAATTTAACCCAAGAAAAAACTGAACAAATTTTAAGTCCCTCAGGTATTGTTAATATTAAAAAATGGTTTAATAAGCTAAAACCAACTTCCACTAATTTAAAAGACTACACCTCCACTAAAACTCGACAATTAAATTTAGCCCAACAAAAAACTAATTTCATTGAAAAAACTATTAACGTTAGTAAAAAAACTGCTGCTTTGACTGGTGCAGTCGCAACTATGTCAGTTAAGGCTATTGGGCAAAGTGCTAAATTAATTACTAATCCTGAAACCAGACAACAATTAGCTATTAAAACTAAACAAACCGCTCAAAAAGCAACTCAAAAAACTATTGGAGCGATTGATAATTTTAGTCGCTTAAGTTTACGCTATAAAATTTTGGTTATTGTAATTTTATTTTCCATTATTGGCTTAATCGGCAATATTATCTATACAGGCATTAACCAAAGAAATAAAAAGCTTCAAGAACAAATTAATTTCATTAATGAACAATTTACTCAAAAAGAAAATCAACTAGAAGCCACTCTCCTTTATAATAATCGTGAAGGAGCTAAACAGGTCTTAGATGAAATGGCCGAATTAATTACTACCTTGCCTAATAAAACTGACAAAGAAAAAACCAGACGAGCTGAATATACAGCACGCTATGAAGCTAAATTAGACAATCTTTATAATATTATTCGCTTAACAGAAAATAATTTAGTAATAGAACTGCCCAATGAAGTTAAATATATTTTAGCTGAAAGTGGAAATATTTTTGCCGCCGGAAACAATAAAAATATTTTTACTATTACAAACAATGATATAGCAACAAGAAATGATGACCTACTTCCTTCGCCTTTAATAAATCTAGTATTTGATGATCCACTACAATATTATATTGGTCAAGATAAAATCATTAGTTATCGAGCGGAAAAAGATGAACTTATTAATTTAGCTATCAGCAACCCCCTAGATAAACCAGAAGCCACCATGGTTTATAATAATCGACTTTATGTTGCCCAGGCTGGCAATATTTATCGCTATACTATAGATAAGAAAACCAACACTTTAAATGACCGACAAGCTTGGCTTAAAGATAGCTCTTCGCTTGGTTCAGTTAAATCAATGGCCATTGACGGCAGAATTTATGTTATAGAAAATAATAAAATAGCTAAATTTTCTGCTGGCCAAAAAGAAACCTTAATCTTAGATGAAATTTCACCTCAGCTAGAAGAACCAACCCAGGTTTATGTATCTTATGATTATGATTTTCTCTATCTTTTAGAACCAAAAAATAAACGCTTATTAGTCTTTACTAAAAATGGTAAATATATATCACAATATACTAGCGTTATTTTTGACAATCTAATCTCAGCCACAATTGATCAACCTAATAAATTAATTTACCTACTTAATGGTAAAAAACTTTACAAAGTTGAGGCTAAGCATTTACTAAAATAACTTAACTAAAAATACTAGTAGGGGTAAAATAAAAATCCCGAGATTAATCTCGGGATTTTTATTTTGAAAAATTTATTTCAAAGTCACTTTTGCGCCTGCTTCTTCTAATTTCTTTTTCATAGCCTCAGCATCTTCTTTCTTAACGCCTTCTTTAATAATCTTTGGAGCACCGTCAACTACATCTTTAGCTTCTTTCAAACCTAAATCAGTAGCAACTTCGCGTAAAGCTTTAATAACAGCAATTTTGTTAGCACCAGCATCAGATAATTCAACATCAAAAGCGTCTTTTTCTTCAACTGGAGCAGCGGCAGCGGCAGGACCAGCCGCCATCATCATAGCTGGAGCAGCCGCTGACACACCAAATTTTTCTTCTAAGATCTTAACCAATTCAGCTAAGTCTAGAACTGATAATTTTTCAATTGATTCAACAAGTGCCTTAAACTTTTCTGGCACTTGAACATCCTTTTTTTCGTCTGACATATATTTTAGTATGACAATTAAATTAATTATTTAGTTTCCTTAATAGCTACTAAAACTTGCACTAAAGAGCGCAAATTAGCCGCCATAACATTAACCAAGCCGGAGACCGGCGCATTGATTGAGCCAACCATTTTAGCATAAAGTTCTTCGCGAGATGGCAAAGTGGCTAAATTAGTAATTTGTTGGGCATCAACAAATTTGTTTTCTAAAATTCCGCCCAAAAATTTTAATTTACCATCAGACTCTTTAATAAATTTAGCTAAAACCTTGGCTGGCGCAACTTCATCAGCATAACCAAAAGTCACAGCCACCTGACCTTCTAGGTCACGGGCTTGAACTTCAATTTTTGCTTCTTTTAAAACACGATCTAATAAAGTTTTTTTAGCAGCATAGTATTCACTCTGCT
Organism: uncultured Gammaproteobacteria bacterium; assembly: GCA_964593745.1. Classification (GTDB taxonomy): domain Bacteria; phylum Patescibacteriota; class Patescibacteriia; order Patescibacteriales; family Patescibacteriaceae; genus Patescibacterium. Next base: position 73,322 of record CAZQHN010000003.1, on the reverse strand, counting down.
CTTTAACCAGCTCATTACGCAAAGTCTCGTTATCTTTAACAGTTAAAGCATTAAAACTTGTAAAAATAACTGATTTAGCTTTACCTAATCGTTCTTTTATATCACGGCTAATAGTTTGCTTCTGTTGCTTTGTTTTTGGCATACATGCTTTGTGTCATTCCCCGCGTAGGCGGGGAATCTAAATTAGATCCTCCGGTCAAGCCGGAGGATGACAAAGAGAAATTAATAAAAAACCCACGACCTTTATAAGTCCTAGGTATAAAAATAGCTAAAAAGCTATATATGTGTCTCGGCAGGTCTTATTGTTTGCCTACTGTCTAGGACAAATATATAATAGCATATAATTACAAATAGTCAAATAATAAACTTGCCTGCCATAGTCCCGCTAACGCGGGACATAGGCAGGTCAGTCCTTAAGACAGCGAACAGAAAACCCGAGCGTCTTAACATTAGAATTACGATAGACCGTCGAATAAGAGGCGTACAGAGGCCGATACCAACCATTAGTCGCGCTAGTCTGCGAGGCCAGCCAAACGTGGGCAGTGCTCGTCAGATTAACGAACGACCCATTAGTAGCGCGGTAGCCAGCGAGAAGAGCTGAGAATCCAACTAAATCATCACCAGAGCCTTGACCAACTTTTTTTAATGATTTACCAGCTCCTTTGGTTCCGCCGGCATCAGTGCCAGAGTCATCGGCACAACGTCGCCAACCAGTGGTGGAGGTATTGCAGGCATATTGAGTAGCAGAGCTAGCAATAGTAGCTACAGTATATTGCTCTAAAATATTAAATTCAGTATCAGTTGGTATGTGCCAACCAGTGGGGCAGATTCCTTGATGAGGGGTTTGTATTGAACAAGTCGTAGTCATACAAGCAGCTGGTAAATTCATAGCTTCTTGCCATTGGTAAAGAGCGCCATAGGTGGTGCAATTAGCTGTGTTATCACTATAACAATATTTTTCTATGACACTATCATTAGCTTGGTTATTAGCACCTAATACCATTGTGCCGGTATTTAGGTTTTCTTTCATCCAACATTGGGATCCTATTTGGACAGTGTCATATTGGTTACCGTCTGAGTCAGATATCTTTTGGCCACAGTTAAATAGACCGGCTGGTGAATAAGCTATTGCTCCAGCGTTATTAGAAGAAGAAGTAGATCCTAGGCAAGTAGAGATATTATAGCTAGTAGGATTAGATTGACTATTTACAGTATAAGAATAGTTTGTATCGGCACAAATGCCATCGTTTCTGGGTGTAGGATTAGATGGGATAATAGCTAAATAGGTAGTAGTATTGTTTGGATTAGTTAAACTATTGCCTGGCGTAATAATCGTGGGATAATAGCCCTGGTCATCATAATATAGTTCTAGGGCAGTAGATATTTGTTTTATATCAGCTACTCTTTTAGCATCTCTTGATTTAGCTCTTAGATTACCTAGGGCCACTATGGCTAGGGTAGATAAAATACCGATAATAGCGATGACGACTAATAATTCGATTAGGGTAAAACCAGCACGCTTCATAATAAAATTATTTAAAATATTTAGCTTTCGCCGCATTATGCTCATCTAGGGTTTTACTAAAAACTGTTTCACCAGTGTCGGGTCGACTAAGAAAATAATTATACTCAGTTTTAGTAGGATTTAAAGCGGCGTTGATCGCCTTTAATCCCGGATTAGAAATTGGCCCTGGTGGTAAACCACGATACTTATAAGTATTATAAGCTGATTCAATTTGTGTATCTTCGTAGCTATATTGCGGCTTATTAACTCCTAAAATATAACCCAAGGTAGCGCAGGACTGTAAGCCTTGATTAATCTTAAGCCTATCCCAAAAAATACCAGCTACAATTTTCATATCTTCTTCACTTCTAACTTCTTTTTCTAAAATTGAAGCCATGGTAATAATTTCCGGTAAGGTGTGTCGTGATTGAATAAGTAAGATATTCAATTCGGAGTTTAATTTTTTTTCAAAATTAATTAGCATTTTTTTAATTAAATCACTGGCGTTAAAATCTTTATACATTCGATAAGTGTCTGGAAAAAGATAGCCTTCTAAGTTATTATTGGTTGGCAGAAAAGACATAAAAGCATAGGTTTTTAAATCAGCTGGTAAATTTTTAACTGGCGTAGTTGCTAGCTTTAAAAAACTATCATCCAATAAATAACCCTCATTTTTTAAAAGATTATTTATATCTTTTATACTTAAACCTTCACGAATCAAAATCGTCACTTCACGATCATTAGTCTCTCCTTTTTCTAGTTGAGTAATAACATCTTTTAAGCTTGTATTTTTATCAAAAATATATTCTCCAGCTTGAATAACAGCTTGTTTATTAAAATAAAAATGTAATCTAAAAACCAAACTAGAGGAAATTATTTTAGCTTGTTCTAATTGTTGGGCAATAGTTTCAGTACTGGAACCTGATTCAATTTTAAAAACCTTAGCTTGTTCATTAACCGAACGACTACTTAAAGTAAGCCAGTACCAACCAAAAACAGCAACTAAGCCTAAAATTAAAATAACCAATAATTTAACTATAATTTTCATAAAAATTTGTTTTTTAAGAATTTTATCTTTATACTAAAAGTATATCATATTTAAAATAAATTATGTCTTATTCTTTTATTATTGTCACTTTAATTGCCTTTATTATAGCGCAAGCTAGTAAATTCTTAATCAAGGCTAATCATCTAAAATTAAGCTGGCGCAGTTTATTTGCTTATTCAGGTATGCCATCAAGCCATGCCGCGGCGACGGTCTCCCTAACTACTTTATTAGGTTTAAAACTAGGTTTTAATTCTCCGTTTTTTGCTATTATGCTTTTTATAAGTATTATAGTATTGCGTGACGCTGTGGGTTTAAGACGCTATATTGGCGCTCAAGGTGAAGTGATTAATGACTTGGTTAAAGATTTGGAAAATAGTGATGAAATAAATGAAACCTATCCTAAAATGAAAGAACGAGTTGGCCACACAAAAAAACAAGTTTTAGCCGGAGCTATATTAGGCTTTATAATTGCTTTACTAGCTAATTTTATAAAATTTTAAAAAATAAAAAAACGTCCGGTCATTCGATCGGGCGTTTTTTAAAAAACATTAATCAGGACTATAAATATTTCGACAATTACCATTTTGACAAAAATAACCAGCGGCACAAGTGCCACAACTACCACCACAACCATCATCACCACATTGTTTATTAGTACAATTACGATTACAGCTACGACCTGTAGCGCAAAAAATTGACATTGGGGCCATACCATGAATATAGCCTGATTCAACAATTGTACAAAATCTAAAACTATTATCCACTGGCTTGTATTGATAATAATAAACTCGACTGCCAGCTGGCATAGTTAAAGGATCAGCTGTCCCGGCAAATTCCTTAGCTACTTCATCCCAACAAGTCATTGGATCAAAACGAGCATTTTCATTATCGTTAGCTCGACATTTACCTAATTTATTAATTTTATCAATCGGCAAACTAAAACCTAAAGTGGTACTTAAATTATTTAACCAGCTTGGCCAAGTCGAGACTGTGCGATTAGTTAAATAAGTACCGCTCTCTAAAGCAGGATAGTGACGAAGATTAGTATTATAAGCTTCTAATTTATCTTTTATATCTCGCAATTGAGATAAGCGCAAAGTATCGCGCACGATAGTGGATTTTTTACTATTACAAAATTCACCTTCTGGACAATCAGAATCAATTAAACATGCTTTATCAGTCGTTTGATTACATTGACCAGTCGCTTGGCAAACTTCTCCGACTGGACAACCACCGCCTGCACCGCCCGCCTCAGAACAAGCTTGCGTCACTGTCTTACTGCAATTTTTTATATCAATATTAAATTTCCAATATTGTAAAATTTGACCAAAAATATCAGTGGTTGATGGTTCTGGGTCTTGATTATAAGAAATAATGTAAATATTAGTATAAAGTTCAGGAATATTAGAAACTTCACAGCTAGCCGCTAACACCTGTGGGACAAATTTTTTAGGTAAAAAATATATACCCGGGTCAGGGATCACTCCGCATTGACTATCTTGAGTACAAACATTACCTGTCCCGTTGCAACGTTTAACTTGCACAATTTTAGCGGCATTAACATAAACCGTTCGACCATCGCGCACTGCTTCATAATCATCCACGGTAATTAGTTGAGGTGACCCTTTAATTTTTATATTTTTGTTATACCACTGCAAAGGTGAAAAATGTTCGGGATTAGGTATAACTCTTAAACCAATCGCATCACGCGATGAAATAACCTGGTTATTGCCTTGGCCAGGCTCTTGCTGAGCTGAACTATTATTAAAACACAAAAAAATACCTAAGAAAATAATAATGGTAAATTTTTGCCAAATCATAAGTTTATAGTAATTATCTTTATTATACTAAAAAAATAAAAATCTAGCAAATGAAAAAGTCTTGTATTTCTACAAGACTTTTGGGTAAATAACTAGAGTGGGAGGACGATTCTGTACGTCGTTTTTAAATTTTTCTAAAGGTTTTACTTAAAAGCTTACTAAGTAAACCGCCGAGCAATGATCTATAATGATCTACTGAGGAAGATAGCAAAATAATAGAAAATTGCTAGTGTTAAACAAACGAACAAGAACTTTTGTTCTCATGGGCGACAGAATGATCCATTCCCTACTCTTTTTTGTAATGAACAATTTTGAAAGAAGAGATTTTATAATCATACCAATCTTGTTTTTTGCATAATATCATGCCAAAAAGGAGGTATTAAATGAACTTTAAAAACTAAACCGAAAAAGAAAGGATGAAATTATTTTTCCGGCGAATATTTGAACAAAGAACCAACGCCGGGCCGAATTTTTTATGTACTAGTATCGTAATCTCTTCTTTCTACTTATATTATACAAAAACCTGTTAAAAAGTCAAGCTTGATAAAAACTTATTTTTGACAATTAGGACACCAATGCGTACCACGACCAGCTAAGCGGGTTTTACTAATTAACTGTCGACAATTTTTACAAGGTTTATTGGCTCGGCCATAAACCTTTAAATACTTTATAAAACTACCTTCAAAACCAGAAGCATCTCGAAAATTACTAAAAGTTGTCCCCCGTTTTAAAATAGCTTGCTGTAAAATCTTGGGCATAACCTGATAAAGCTTTTTCTTCTCCAATAATTTTAAACTTTTAACTAAACGACTGGGTTTAATTTTAGCTTTAAATAAAATTTCATCAACATAAATATTACCTAAGCCCACGATTAATTTTTGATCTAACAAGGCAGCTTTAATCGAAGTTCGTGACCGGCGATCAATTAAGTCAACAAATTTTTTAAAGGTTAAATCTTTAGCAAATGGCTCATAACCAATCTTTTTCTCTACTTCTAAAAAATCTTTGGGTGAAACTTGTTTTATCCAACCAAATTTTCTTATATCATTAAAATACAATTTAGTCTGATCAATAAAAGTAAACACTAACCTAGTAAATTTATTAGGCACTGTAAAACCAGTCGAAACAATTGGATGGCCACCAGCAATTAATTTTTTGTGATCGCGAAAAATTAACTGGCCTGTCATTTTTAAGTGGACTAATAAATAATTTTTACCCAAGTCAATAATAATCATTTTAGCCCGGCGCCGAACATCCTTAATTTTATAACCAACGCTAGCTTTTTGTAGTTGCTTAATAGTAGACAAAAAAGCCTGACCGTCGCCCGACGATAAGGCTTTAATAGTTTTACCAACTAAAACTTTTTTTAAATCACGCACAATAGTTTCTACCTCTGGTAATTCCGGCATAATTAAAAACCAATTTTTTGCCTAGATAATAAACCATGCTGCGCACCAACTTTAGTCACCACTGAACCAGAATTTTTCATAGCCGCTTTTAAAGCTCGCCTAATATCACCGTGATAATCTAGGCCAGCTACAAACGTTGAACCAAAAGCATCACCTACACCAGTTGTATCAAGGGCTTTTTGGGCCGTGGCTTTTTGTAAATAAATCTTTTTACCATCAAAGGCTTGCGCACCCTTACGACCTTCAGTAATTACTACCAGGCGCGGGCCAAAACTACGTAATTTTTTTAGCATAACCGACACTGCCCAGGGCTTTTTGTTTTTAGTGGCCGAGATAACCAACTCAGTTGCTTCATCACGATTTAAAATTAAAATATCAGTCGTAGCTAAAAACGGCTTTAAGGCCTTAAAGCCAGCGGCCAATTGTTTACGTCCAGGATTCCAGGCGATAGGTTTAGTGGTGGAAAAAATTGTTGTTAGCAGACTACGCCAATTACCAGTTAAGGAGGTTAAATAAATTCTTTTGGCGCCGTTTAATTTTTTAGCCAATTTATGATTAATTTTTAAATCGTCATTGGCGCCGCGATGAGTAAATAAAATATGCTCGCCCGACATGGTTTTTAAAACTAAAGACAAACCAGATTTAGCATTGCTTACAAGTTGTAAATAACGCGTATCAATTTTATGTTTTTTAAAATTATTAATTATTCTTTGGCCAGTTTCATCATTTCCCACTGAAGTTACAACCGCGACTTTAAAACCTAAACGCGACAAAGCCACGGAAATATTAGCTGCTCCGCCGCCAAAATTAATTTGGACATTTTTAATGCCAATTTTTGAGCCATATTCAAAGGCTACTAATCTCTCATTTAAAACATCAGCTTGATTAAGCATTAAGTAATCATCCACGGTAAAAGATAAATCTTCGGTTGTCCCGCCAATCACTATAAAATCATATTTTTTCATATTTTTATTTTAACTCATCTAGAGTTATAATTTTGGTAAAAATTTGTGTGCCACGCTGAATCTTAAAACCTAATTTTTTACCTGGCGAAAATTGACTGATGTAAGATTGCAAAGGCAAACGTTCATCAATTTTTTTGCCATCAATTTCAAAAATAATATCACCCACCTGTAAACCAGCTAAGGCAGCGGGCGAACCCTCAATAATACCAACTTCGCCATTGTCACCTTCAATAATTAAAGCGCCAGTTGTGCGAACTAATTTTTTTTCTTCTGCCATTTCTGGAGTAATAATTGCGTAACGCACGCCTAAACGAGCGCGAATAATTCTTCCTACGCTACGAGCACTATTAATCACTGGCTTAGCTTCATTAATGGGAATAGAAAAACCCAAACTTTCTCCGCCCTCGTCTTTAGCTACGTTAACACCAATCACCTTACCATCTAAATTAATCAATGGTCCGCCAGAATTACCTAAATTAATTTGCGCATCAGTTTGAATCACGTTTTCCAAATTTTCTGTTTCACCATTAAAGCCCGAGGCTAAAAGATTACGCCCTAAACCAGAAATAATTCCTTTGGTAGCGCTATTGTCATAACGACCTAAAGCATTACCAATCGCAATAACCGTCATACCAACTTTAATATTATTGCTATCCCCCATTTGTAAGTATGGTAAATTTTTATCAAAAATTTTTAAAATCGCTAAATCCTTAACTGGATCCAAACCAATTAATTGCGCATAATATTGCTTGCCAGACTGGAGTGTCACTTTATATTCACTATTTTCATCACCAACAGATGCGACATGTTTATTAGTTAAAACCAGCCCATCAGCAGAAATCAAAAAACCACTACCAGCGCCAAGACGAGCCTTTTCACGATCGATACGACTAATACCAGTTTCTGGGTCAATTGTTCTAACTTCAATGCCGTCAAAAATAGTAATACTAACTACGGCCGGAATAGCGCGATTAATAGCACGAATAGTAGCCTCTTGATCATCAAGCCGTAAGTTATCGGCCTGAACACTTGGCTCAATAAAATTATTAGTTAAAATAATACCACTACTTAGTAATAACAAAATAACCAATAACCAATTAAAAATATATTTAGTAATTTTCATATGGATTTAATTATAGCAAACTTTGACAAAATATTAAAAAATCTATAGATTTATAGTATTAATCTGTTTAAGTAGATTTTCTTTCGGGGATCGTCTAACTTGCCCCGCCCGCAAGGGGCGGGGTAAAGCAGGACTCCAGGTTTTGAAAATTTAATCCTCGCCTTAGCGAGGATGACAATATTCGGGGATCGTCTAATGGTAGGACTCCAGGTTTTGGTCCTGGCTATCGAGGTTCGAATCCTTGTCCCCGAGCCAACGGGTAGTGGTAGCAAGTTGCAACACTACATCCCACGGTTTTTTCAGAGAGAAAACGAGCTTTTTGCCTTCTACAAAAGGGTTCTGAAGTAGAAAACCAATGAAAGCTCTTTTTTCGTATGTTTCAGAACTATCAAAAATATCTCTGGCTCTGCGAGAGATGTTTAGTATAGTAGAAACGGTGTTTTTATAGTTATAATCAGCTTGAGTATACTCTTCAAGTTCAACGCCGAGGCGGGACTGTTTATCTTTCAATTCTTCAAACTTTTTGTCATAGTCCGTCTTAGTAATACTCTTATCAATTAAAAGGTTTAAAAGATTATCAAGTTTAGCTTGCGTTAAATTATATTCTGATTGAATGCGTTTAATTTCTTTATCGTGAAAAGCTACTTCTGCCTCATTAACTTGCTTAAGCTCATTTACCACTTTTTTTTGCATCTCTTCTGTAATGTTTTGAAAAGCGTCTAAAACTTCATATACGGGCTTTAAGAGCTCTTTTTCAGGTATGTAAACTCGCTTACATATATGCTTAGCATTTGTGCAACTATAATAAACGAACTTCCCTTTTTTTATTTCAGCCGTTATTAAACAACCGCAATTTTTACAATGAAGCAAACCTTTGAATATAAAATCTCTAGACTTAAAAATAACATTTTGCTTACGGCCTTTTCTTATTGACTGGCATTTATCAAATAAGTCCTTAATAATCAACGGCTTATAACGATGTTCATATTTACCGTGTCTCTCTGAATTAGCAATTCCATAATAAAAAGTGTCATTAAGTATTTTTTCAATGTTGCTAATAGCAGGCTCATTACCGTCGGGATTTCTAAGCCCCAACTTAACCATTTCAGTTCTTAGTGTTTTTATTGAATAAGTATCAGTTGCGTAAAGTTCAAAAAGTTTTTGTATTAAATGCGCTCTTTGTGGGTCAGGCACAATATCTTTTTTTCCATTTTCATCTACGGTATTTATATAACCGATACGTGGTCTTCCTGTCCATTCCCCTCTTCTTCTTTTTATTTCAAACGCTCGTTTTACATTATCGCCAATAGCATCTGAATAGTATTTAGCTAAACCTAGGCTCATTCCAAAATGAAACTTCTCAACGGCCGACATTTCGGCGTTGATTACCTGATTATCTGAAACAAAGTGTAGCTCAATAGAGCCAACAACAGCTTTTTCATAAAGAATAGATACTCGTTTATCAAAAACATTGCGAGACATTCTATCTACTTTATCAAAACAAACTGCTATTTTTTCTTTTGAGCTATCTATATATTCTAAAATCTTATCAAACTCTCGACGCTTATTTTTATAAGCACTTTCATCAAAACTAAAGGTCTCGGCAATTTCAAAACCTTTTTGCTTACAATATTTTTCAATACGAGCCGTCTGCGCTGGCAATGAATTACCTGCGTCTTTCTGTTCTTCTGTTGATACTCTAGCTAATATTACTGCTTTCATTTTCTGATTCCTTAATATTTTCTAAAAGATTTCTAAATCCAGCTGTATTTACAAAATAATTTTTAGAGTTATTTTGTAAATTGATTTTTATATTTTCTAGTTGGCGCCTTATCTTACTTCTTGAGTTATCTCTTAGATTACTAAATAAATTAAAATAACTACCATCTAAAAAAGTCACATAATGGACTACTTGTTCTGTGTTATTTTCTGAATGGCTAATAAAATCTATTATCTCCGCAACCTGTTTATCTTGCCCCCCACCTCCTTCTTTCATGTGTTTATGCTCTACAATATAAAAATCTTTACCATTTTTAAATAATACATCTGGCATTTTTATCGATCTATTTGAACTCCATTGAAAATCTATCGAATAAAATTCTAATATTTCTTTAAATAATTTTTTTCCTTTTTTGTCAGTAAATATAAATATTTTATCATTAGAGTTAAAATTATTTATATCCAGCTCATTTTCATCTAACCCCTGATAATCAAATTCATTGAGAATTTTTGCTGTTTTAATTATGCCCAAACTTCCACTGCTTTTATGAGATTTAGCATCTTTGCTAGCTTGTAATGTAGTTGCCGTATAACCATGGATAGAATATATAGGATGTCTCATGTCTATATATTTTTCTACGGCTTCTTTCAAAAATTTAATTTGTTTATCCGATTGCAAAGAAGAATAAGCACTATATGACACATCAACAATCGAAAGAAAACTTGAAAATTCAGAATAGTTCATTCCATGAGTGCTCAATAATTCTTGTATATTTTCAATTATACTGCTCATCATTTCTATATTATTTTTATTTTGTGCTATTTTAAAAGCTGATATATTTTCGATAAGCTCATTATTCTTTAGCATCAACTTATTTTGCTTATCCATTGTTTTAGTAATAATTAAACTATTCTTTTTTATATAAAAATCATCCATTAATGGTTCTTGGTTATTTAATGAATGTTCAAATAATTCTATATTACTTATCATAAATTTAATTTTCTTTGACCAATTATATTAATATACGCCAGCTCTAAAATAGCTCTCGCTGTCTGATAGTCTAGCCTTCTTCTACGTATACCGTCTTTACGATTACCTTTAAACGGAGAGAGTAATATATCACAAGTATCATCTCTATATTTCTTTAATATTTTATTCGATTTATGTATTAAAACATCAAGATACTTATTATCAACCTGCGCATTTATTAAAGTAATTAATCTTGAGCTATGTTTAATGCCTTTTAAATCATAGTCTAGATGCTCTTTTTTCATAAAAGATATATATGCTTTAGGGTTTACGCCATCAACAGCTCTTAATGCAATTTTACCACTTATGTCATTAAATTTAATTCTAATATGTTTTTGCGGTTTTAACCTAAATTTTTCAAAATATTCTAAGTTACCAAGATAGATATCATTTTTGTAAATTTTTATATCTTTTTTTGATTTTATTTTATCATCAAAACATATAATACAAACAGGGTTTTCCGTATCTTCAAATGGATTTTTTTCAAGTATAGTAATACTTGACAACCTATTTTTAGGGAAAGATGAGTTAATGAAAGTTTCGGGTATAATCATAACTCCCCTTTCGTTATTTAGGCATTTTTCTATTGCAACTTGATACAAATCATCATATTTACCATCTTCAAAATATTTCGCTACTGATTTATAAATTCCTTTTCTCTTTGCACTGTAATTAGTAAGATAAGGTGGGTTTGTTATTATTATAGAATTATTTAATTTTGGCACATCTATCAAACTATCATTACTCTTCCATCGAAGATTTTTACTAATGTCAAGACCAACAGCTTTATTTAATCCTAATTTTTTTACAGCTTTCAATAAATGCCCATCACCCGCAAACGGATCATAAGCAATACTAGAGTTAGTAGATTTTATAAAACTTATCACTTGTGGTAAAAGCCAATATTCCTGTCGAGTATAATATTGACCAAGTTGTCTTTTTGTATCAGAAATTACCTTGACCATATTAAATCTTTGAATTAATTAAAAAATTATTAAATTCTTTTCTATCAATTCTAAACTCTTTTCCTATTTTATAAGCAATCAATCTTTTCGACTTAATATATCGATAAATCGTCATTATATTTACCCTAAGTTCTCGAGCTAGCTCATTTGCAGTATAAAAATCTATATTACTATTTATTATCTTTTTAGATATTTTATGCATATTTTTACGTTTTAATTATACTTTACTTTTCTTTACAAGGCAAGTGGACAACTAACCCGTATGGAAGGGCTTATAATCCCTTAACTGGCTACTTATCTGTTCAAGCCACTCTCTCGGCCTTAACCGCGCAAGAAGCCCTGAAATTGTCCTGTAATCGCTAACAATGCGATACCAAGTCCTATCTTTGCCATATTTAGAAAGTATAGCTCGAACCTCTCGTAAGCCATTCCCCTCTTTAGCTGTGAGTAATAAACAGGTTAAATAAATTGCTTGCTTTGGTTTTAGCTTCTTATCGGCAATAAGCACCTGTTTTAATAAATCTTTTGCTGTTAATGAGTAAGCAAACAAAGACGTTGCTGAGCCCTGTATAATTAACTGCCAATAGTCATTCATAACAGCTATGCTTTTATTTATGTTAAACACCTGTCTAAAAGTAGGATCTGCGGAATAACCGAGTTTTTTGAAAACTTGGTTAAGTTTTTGTTTTTTACTTAACCTCACTTCAAACCGCATTACTTCTTCCCGTTTTTCTAAAACCTCAAATAAACTTCTTTGATACGGCTTTTGCTCTTTATCTATGGCTCGTTTTTCTGGCTTAACAAGGTCGGCAATTTTATCATACAAAATAAGTGAATGAGCGACTGAATAAAGCGTTATACTTTGTCCATCGTTCATATATCTGGCTCGTGTTAGGTCAAAACGCTTCATTAAATTTATTTTCCCTAATTCGGACAATACATACTGCGAAGTATAGCCATTAGTCAGAACGATATTTTTGGAATAATGAACTGCTGTAACTGTCGCTTGAGTTATTGTTTCTCTTGATACTATAACCCCCATTCGCTTCATTCTATCGCATAATGCATCAACTACTCTGTCAAAATCTTTTTCTTCAAGTTCATCAAGGTTATTTTTATAAACAAGTTTGGGAGCTGAAAATTCAACCTTTAGAGTTTGGCCAGAGAAATTGTTTTGTGCTATGCGCTTAATACCAGTTAGCCGAGGAAAATAAAACCCAGTTTTTTTATCTTGAAGCGAGGGGTTACGGACATATTTTTCAAAGCCCCTTGCCCTTGATTGCAAACCCCAAAGCCCTACGCCCTGTAAACTTAGATCAAGATTGATAATCTTAGACTTAGGGATTGATAAAATAATAGTGTCAATCATATTTTTTATTTTGATATAAATGCGGGTTAACCCGCTTATCTACTTTAAGAAGTAAATTATAAAAGCCAACAAGATTATTTCTTGCTTCAAAGTCAAATTCACCGCTTTCGCTTTCTATAATTTTATTCTGTTTTTCCTGCCATTTTTTGGACATAAAAATAACCTTTACTAAAAGGTTATTTCATCGACAGAAAAAATAATAGGAAATTATTGACCTACGATTATTTTCTTTTCTCTGCGTTGTCTTTCTAAAGATAAAATCTTATGGATTTCATAATAAACTAAAACATTATTTGGGAATTTATCATCCAGCATTTTCTTTATATCCTTTACTTTCAGTTTTCGATTTTCCCAAATAAAATCGCGTAAAGATTGGGGGAATTTTCTGCTCCTAAATTTTACTTTCTTCTCCCTATAGACCTCAAGTATACTCTCAATTTTGTCCCATCGCTTTTCAATATAATCTAAAACATCTCGCTTTGTAGCAAACTTATGAATATCAATGCTTATTGGGTAGGCACGAATATGCCCTTGTTTTCTGCTATCAAAATAAATATCGACTGCGGGGAATACTTCATTAAGATATTCATCGTAGTTATCAGCTACAGTGCACATATCTTCATCTGTAATTTCAAAATCTTTTTTTAAGAAAAACTCTGATAAAATCAAATTTTCAACTAATTCATTGTCTAACCCATAATCTTCTGCAATCTTACTTAATATTCCCCAATAATTAGCGTGGGGTAATCTATCAAGCTCAAATTTTAGCTTTTCTCGATATTTTATATACCTTTCCATGATTATATTAGAACCACGCTTATAATTCCATTCAGCTGTATCATCGGCTGGCAATTTTATCTGCTTTCTTAATTTATCCATTTGTGCTTGAAAAACCTCATTCCTTTTCAGGTCATCAAAATACTGTTTAAATTTTTTATTACCCTGTGTTGGCTTCATATTTCCCTTTCTCTTTACTTTACTTTACATTATGTTAAAATTCAAGAAAAGCAATATATAAATACATATGAGATATAATGCCTCAATAGATCTAAATGCCATGCGTTTAACCGCCAAAGCAGACCTTGTTTCTGCTAGAATACTATGGAACGTAGGCCTAATAGCTCAATCAATTTGGTTATTACAACAGAGTGCCGAAAAATATCTTAAGTACCTTTGGTCTCAAAATAAAGTTTTTTCAGATCAGAAACACTTAGAATGTCAATTAAAGTGCTTGGGGCATAATTTGAAAACCATTTTCGATGGACTCGAGCCCTCAATAAAGAAAAAAATAAAGTCGCAAATGTGGTTAGTTCGCTTAGATGGGCTTAGATATAGTGGCTCTTTTGGTTATAGCTACACTCAGTTTCGTTCTGCGGAAAAGTTTATTAACGACATAAGAAAAATACTAAAAGAGAATATACAAAAAAACCATTTTGATGAATGGAAGTCAACGAATATGCGAATGCACAAACAGCTTACGAAAGAGAGAGAGACCGAGAGGGTAATTAAATCTATTTTATCCCTAACGAACGCAAGGACAAAAAAAGAGCGGATTGCAGACCGAAGACAGTGGGAATCAGCAATTGCCGCACTAACAAAATGAAAACCATTAAAAAGCAGTATTTATTTTGATGAGTGGGTTGCAAAAGGAACTTTTAACTGCATTAACGATAATTCTAACTCAATCGCCTTCCAATTAAGAGTTCTGAACTTACTTACTAGGGGGAGCCATCCTTCGTCCTCCTTTCGGAGGACTTCGGAGTGGCATGCCATTTATTAAAATAGCATGCACTCAGTCAAAGTTTTTAAAAAATAGCACACCCTCCGGCTGAATTTTGTATGTACTATTGCTATATTCTGTTAAGTTTAAAATCTCATATTTTTTATTATGGTTCTACTAATAATCTTAAAAAAAAGATTATTATTACATAATAGTGGGGAGGTTAAATCAACTAAGCCACATGTTCCATGGAAATTAATATGGTACGGAACATTTAGCACAGAAAAAGAAGCAAGGAACTTTGAAATTTATTTAAAATCAGATTCAGGTAAGGCTTTTGCTTATAAACGCTTAACCCCCATAACTCTAGTTAAAAACATCCCAAACAGAATTCACGGCATTCCGTAGCTCCACTTTAGCGGAGCGAAGGATGCCTTGTCCCCGAGCTATGAAAAAATATTATATTAAAATATTATATTTTGCCCCGGTAATAGTACTTGGTGCTTTGATATTTATCTATGGAGAATTTGATGATAGTCCTGGGGCACAATTGCTAGGCCTAATAATAGCTGCCTTTGCAATTATAATGATAGTAAAAAAGAAAAAACTTCAAATTACTACAAAAAAATAATAGAACTATTAATTTAAAAATAACCTATATGTCTAGAAAAATTACTAAAAACTACATTCTTCTTGCCTTGGGTCTTATTATCATTGCTACTGCTTTAATTCTATTATTAATACAAAACATCTTTCCTAAAGAAAATATTTTAACGCCGACTGATAATACGCCAAAAAATAATAATTTAGTAGGTGACGATAAAGATGAACACGGTTGTCTTGCTTCAGCTGGCTATAGCTGGTGTCCAACTAATAATAAATGTCAAAGAATGTGGGAAGAATACTGCGAAGATTTTAAAGAGCAATATCGCGGCGTCGTGCAAGATGATTTAATAAGACTAGCTTATCCTCGTCCAGAAGACTCTATTTCTAGCCCTCTAGAAATCAAGGGCGAAGCGCGCGGCAGTTGGTTTTTTGAAGGTAGTTTTCCAATTATTTTAACTGATTGGGATGGAAAAATTATTGCCGAAACTACTGCTCAAGCTCAGGGTGATTGGATGACTGAAGACTATGTACCTTTTACAGCCACGCTTAATTTTACGCCTGACACTCAAGTCAGTAATCGTGGTTCGCTAATTTTAAAAAATGATAATCCATCGGGCCTACCAGCTAATGATAAAGCCTTAGAAATAACCATATTTTTTAAATAAATGAAAATAATTTTTGTGGTTAATACCACTGGTTTAACTGGTGGCATTAAAGCAATTTTTAAACACGCGCAAAATTTAGCAAGTTTTGGTCATCAAATAGAAATCATCCATTTATTAAAACTTAAAAAAACTTGGCCAGCTTTATTAATTGCTATACTAAAAAAAATTAAATATTGTCTTATATTGCCAATTTTAGGCATTAAACCAACTAAATGGTTTGGGCAATTAAATAATATAAAAATAAAAAGATGGTTAAAACTTAAAGGTTTAAAAGATTTTGACTGTCTTATTGCTACAGCTAATGAAACGGCTGATTTTATTAATGAACTACCAATCGATAAAGAAAAAAAATTCTATTTTATTCAGGATTATGAAACCTGGACTAGGGATAAAAACTTAGTAGACAAAACCTATAAAATGCCCCTTAAAAAAATCGTTATTTCCAGTTATCTTAAAAATCTTTTACTAAAAAAATTTAATGAACCATCAATTGGCCCGGGTTTAATTGGCTTTGACCCAAATGAATTTACTTGTTCCAATAATAGGTTAAATAAAAATATAACCATCTTAATGCAATATCATGTTTTACCTAAAAAGGGCATAACTTATGGCCTAGAAGCTTTAGCTAAAATAAAAAAAGAATTCCCGCACCTAAAAATTAAAATGTTTGGTCCGTATAAATTAAAGGATAAAATAGATTTTGACTTTGAATATTTTTATAAACCACCTCAAAAAAAATTAATAGAAATTTTTTGTTCAACTGATATATTTTTATTTCCTTCTTTAGAGGAAGGCTTTGGTGCGCCACCTTTAGAAGCTATGGCCGCGGGCTGCGCGGTTATTGCTACTAAAGTCGGGGCCATATCTGATTATGCTGAAAATAATAAAAATATAATTTTAGTTGAACCAGGTAATAGCTATAAATTATATGAGGCCATAAAAGAATTAATTTTAAATCCAACCAAACTAAAACTCTTACAAGACAAGGCTTCTAAAAATATAACCATACCAACCTGGCTTCAAGCTAGCCGAAATTTAGAAAAAATCCTATCAAATAATAAAAACCCCAGCTAAATTTTACGCTAACGTTTAAAAATATAAAAAATCTCTAGCCAATTAACTAGAGATTTTTGTTTTACCAGCCGCCTCCGCCGCCACCGCCTCCGCCGCCACCAGAAAATCCACCGCCACCTGAACCGCTACCACTTGGCGCTGGCGCGGCTACAGCTGAAAAAGAATTAGAAAAATCATTAAGACTACTTGATAAACTACTAATGACTAAAGCATTACTACCAATATACCAAGGTGTGGCTGGTGATAAACCCATTTCAGCCATAGCTTTAACTAATTTATCAGTCACGCCAAACACCATAGCATAAGGTAAAACTTCCATAAAAATATTTTGCTTTTCAAAAAAGGGCTGACGATACTTTTCTGTGCCACTAACAAATAATTTATAACCTAAAGCTTGGCGATATATTTCTCGACCATAGGCCGTTCGTTTAGGCATTAAATTAGCTAGCCATAAAACTAATAAAAAACCAGACATAATCAAAGACGCAAAAACTCCAACAAAAAACATTACAATATTTAACTGTAAATCATTATTAATTAGACTACTTAAGAAAAAGTAACCAAAAGTAAAAATAAAACCCAGACCAAACATAACGCCACCTATTATCCTATATTTATTCCTAACTTTTTCAGGATTACCATGAAATAATTTTTTATCAGCTATATCAGCGTATAAAGACGCTTGAATAGTGCGAAAATCTTGAGTAAAATCACCATTGCGCAGACTGGAAATTTTTACCTCTGATTTTGAAACAAAGATTCTATCTAAAGTTAAAATTTCATAAGATAAAAGCCCCACTCTTGGTTTATCAGTTTTAGTAAGTAAATAATCAAACTTATTTAATGAACCGTCTAAAGGTATTAAATTAAAAAGCTTTTCTTTTTTAATTTCTGTAATAGTTAAATAACCTTTAACCGCCAAATCAACTATAGTAGCGCTAATGTCATGGGGATCAGCTTCCTCATCTAATAAAACACCAATTTCAGCCGGCTTTAATTTAAGCGGTGGATCATATTCTGGTACAATTGATTCATGATAACCAAAAAACGGCAAAATCTTTTCTTCAGCTAAGGGATCATGTAAACTTTTTCTTTTATAATAATTATCCCTACCTTTAAGCCACCACTGCCAAATAAAAATAATAATTGATAAAACAAACGCTATAACAAAACCTAACAATAAGTAGCCAAAAGAAAAAGCTAGCGAATTACTAACTGGAGCTGGGACATTAATGATTGGCACCAAACCTTTGGGTAAGCCAGCGGCCATGGTCATGCCTTCGTTAATATTTAAATTTCTTGAAGTTTCAAAATTAGCTTGAGGGCCGCTAAAACTAGTTAAACATTTTTCAGTTGAGCCATACATTCCTTGATAACAAGCGGTTTGTAAAATATCACCTGAGGGCAAATTAAAAATAGCTGAAACATGATTAATCGGTACTTCCCAATAATTACCGGTTACATTCCAGTATAATTCATCATAATCAGCTAAAGAAGAAACCACGCCACCGGCTAAATATTCTATTTCATAAATCTGTTGTCCAGAAATTAGTTTATTAGCATCACCTATTTTAAGACGTAAATTATTAGTATTCCTTATGATCTCATAATTAGCTGGCGCGGCATTAACTTTAATTGATTTTATGTCTAGCGTGGTATAAAGTTTTGTACCATCTGATCTTTGGTAATTAACTGGTATATCGCGATAAATACCATGTAAAGGATTAGGAAAATTAACTACCATAGTTTCCTTGACTTTAACATAACCATCAGCTTGTATAGTTACAAAACTAGAAAAATCCTCGATAACAAAATCACCCACTGCCCAGGTAGTAGAAACAAAATTTAAAATAGCCAAAACAACTAACAACAAAATGGCTACTATTTTTTTCATAAAACTACATTTTTAAAAACTCAAACAATTTATAGATTAACATAGCTGGCCAAATTATGGCCTTAAGAACCCCTAATACTCCCAGCCAAAAAGTTTCAGCCTGTTGCAAATAATAAATGGCGGCGCCGATAAAGGCTAAGCCATAAATACCGCCTGAAGCGGCTGGCGTACATTTGTTTGCACTCATATAATTTTAAAATTAAAAACCAACCTATTAATCATAGCAAATAATTAAGGCGAGGTTAAATATTAACCTCGCCTTAGAAAATAAATCTGTTTTTAAACAACTTTTAAAGCATCATCGATCACATCAATTAAATCATCTGGTTCTTCAAGGCCAATGGACAAACGAACCATATTATCAGTAATCATAATTTCCTCCTGAGTCTTTTCGTCAATTTCTGAATGAGTTGTAGTTTTAGGATGGGTAATTAACGATTCAACACCGCCCAAAGAAACTGCCAACTGAATAATTCCGCTCTCTTTTATTTTTTTTAAAAAACTAAAAGTGCCAGCTTTATCCGTATTAAGCCATAAAGAAATAATACTTGACCCGCCGCTACACTGTTTTTTATAAATAAACCAGTTAGCTGTTTGGGGTTGTAAAAGACTAGGATAAAGAATCTTCTTTATTTTCTTTTTACCAAGTTGACTAGCACTAATAGCCTCAGCCACAAATTTAGCATTTTTTGCTTGTTGTCTCATTCTTAGACGATAAGTATTAAAATGCGTAATTAACTGAGAACATTGATACGGTTGTAAAATAGTACCTAATAAAATACGCAAACCTTTAATTTCTTTCATTAGATCTCTACTCTCTTCACGACAAATTACTACACCGCCAATCATATCACTATGACCGCCTAAAAATTTTGTAGCTGAATAAAGCACTAAATCTAAAAAAGCAGAAACTTTAAAACCGGTTTGGAAAATCCCTAAAAAGGTATTATCCAAAATTGTACAACACTTTGGGTTAGCTTTTTTCGCCGCTTTAGTTAAAGCTTCAATATCAAACATCTCAAGCGTTGGATTGGCTGGAGTTTCAATATAAACAACACCAAGTTGCTCGCCAATTTTTTCCAATTGATCACAAGCGCGGCCCGTGACAGACTCCAAAACTACAACTTTAAAGCCGAGTTTTTTACTTAAAAAATCTTGCAAAAACTGATGCGTACCGCCGTATAAGGTATTAGTACAAGCAATCACCTTATCTTTAGGACAAAGCGCTAATAAAGTTGTAATAATCGCTGACATGCCAGAATTAAAAACAGCGGCTTCAACACCTAAAACTTCCGCGTGTTTTAACCTAGCTTCTAAAATTCCGGCATTAGCATGATTAACCCTTGAATAAATTAAAAATTTATTAAGGTCACCACCGCTTAAAGCTTCTTTAAAAGCCGCTTCGCCCTCTTCGGGTGAGTTAAAATTATAGGTCGAGCTTGGATAACACGGCACATCAACTGAGTTTTCTGACCAGGGCGAAATATAGCCGGCATGCAGTGATTTTGTCTCGTCAGAGAACAATTTATTTTCGACGTTATCAATGTCTGACTTTTTAATTTTTTTAACCATTATCTTTTTTCCCTTTTAATTTAATTAAAAAATATTAATTTATTTAATTTTGACAGAACAATTTAATCCTAAATTAAAGCATAGATTATTATTTTTAGCAAGCTAAACTTATTTCATCTTAGAACCATTAAATAGTATAATATAATTAACCTTCGTAAAACTCTATAAACTCTATAACATGAAAAAAATTAAGACAAAAATCATCCGTGTGCATGATAAAATGCAAAAAAATTATACCTATGAATTAACTGAACCAATAGGTAAAAACTTTCACCCTGATTTTAAACCCGAGCTTACTCCTAAGCAAATGCTTACTTTAGGTATTTTTGGTGGCAAATATATGACTGATTGCCAAAAAGAATTTCCGGCTGATTGGTTTAAAAAAGCCAAATTGTGCCCCAAGAAACATGATGCTCAACTAAATTATTTTAAAATTAATGCCAGCCAACCCTTGGCAGTTTGGCAAAAGAAAGGCTGGCTTGATACTTATAATGACCCACGCGGTTGGTTTCAATGGTATTGTCGCTATTATTATGGCCGTCGCCTACCAGGCGAAGATGAAAGACAAATTAAAAGATGGCAAGCGATTAAAAGACATTTAGCGCAAATTAAGAAAAATTGTCGCCGCGGCGACTTAAATTGCCGCCGCAAACAAAGGCAGGCAATTTTGCACTGGGCCTATGATAGTAGAAAAATTTAAAAACTATAATAAAAATCATTTTTTTAGTATACTTAAATTATTATGAAAATTACTTTTTTCGGAGCCGCCCAAGGTGTCACTGGCTCCAAACACTTAGTGGAAACTAACAGCTATAAAATATTATTAGATTGTGGCTTATTTCAAGGCCGAAGACAAGAAACTTATAAATTAAATAGCCACTTGCCCTTTTCGGCTAAAAACATTGATGCGGTAATTTTGTCACACGCCCACACTGATCATTGCGGCGCCTTACCCATGTTAATTAAAAACGGTTACAAAAATAAAATTTTTACTACGCCAACTTCTGCTGACATCGCCCGGCTAATCATGCTTGATTCAGCCAAAATACAATTAACTGATTATCTACATTTAAAAAATAACGGTCTACCAGAAAAAGATTTATTGCCACCGCTTTATTTAGAAGAAGATGTTATAACAACTTGCGCTCATTTTGTTAAAGTACCTTATGCGCGAGTTAAGGCTGGCTGGCATAATTTAACTGACAAAGTTCGCTTTAAATTTTATGATGCTGGTCATATTTTAGGCTCGGCCGTGATTGTTTTACAATCTGATGAAGAACATGGCACAAAAACCTTAGCTTTTACTGGTGACTTAGGTAATACTAAAGTACCAATTTTAAATGAGCCAGAACCAATTAAGGAAATAATTGACGCTTTAATCAGTGAATGTACTTATGGTGATCGTAATCACAAACCCGTTGCCGAAGTAAGCCAACTATTAATTAATATAATCAACGAAGCAGTAGCTAATAAAAGAAAAATTATTGTGCCAGCGTTTGCTTTGGGTCGCACTCAAGAATTAATTTATGTTTTACATAAATTATATGACCAGAAAAAAATTCCTGTTTTACCAATTTATATTGATAGCCCCTTAGGTAATGGCATTACTGATGTTTTTAGTTCTCATTATGATGATTTTGATCATGAAACTTGGCAAGATTTTATTAGTCATCATGAATCACCTTTTGCTTTTAAAAATTTACACCAAGTTACTACGGTTGAAGAATCTAAGGCGCTAAATAGTCTTAAAGGACATTGCATGATTATTGCTTCATCAGGCATGGCTGAAGGCGGCCGCATTCTCCATCATCTTAAACATAATATTAGTAACCCAAAAGCTTTAATTATTATTACTGGTTTTCAAGCCGAACATACCTTGGGCAGAAAAATATTAGAAGGTGTCAATCCTATTAGGATTTATGATAAATGGTACGAGGTTAAAGCTAAAATTATAACCATCAATGAATTAAGTGCTCATGCTGATCAAGCTGGTTTATTAAATTACATTAGCAAAATAAAAGAACTAAAAGATATTTTTTTGGTTCATTCGGAAAAATTACCAGCGGAAAATTTTGCTAAATTATTAAATGATAAGCTACCAAAAATAAAAACTACTATTCCACAGCGTGAACAAAGTTTTGAAATCTAATTATGTTTGGCTTTCTCCTGGCAATTGCTAGTTCGCTCTTAAGCGAAAGTTCCCTCTCGATCGGCAAAAAAGAAATGAATAATAAAAAAGAAGATATTTTTTCTTTTATCTTTTTGGGTTTATTTTTTAATTTTATTATTTTTCTCTGCCTTGCCCTAATTAAGCCGAACGGTTTTATTTTTTCACTTAATTCGTTACCAACCTTTGGTTGGCGTTTAATTTTAGAAATTATACAAGTTTATTTGGCAGCGGCCGGTATTGCTTTGGCCGATCGGACAACTTATGGTATTACTCGAGTCATTTCGATTCCCCTCTTGCTCATGGTTGATGTTTTCTTAGGCTATACTTTAAATCTTAATCAAATAATCGGTATTGGTATTTTAATTACCGGCATGATCATTGCTTTAACTGACAAAACCGTTAATAAAAAAGGACTACCGATTTTAATCTTATCTGCGCTTAATGCTGTCATAACTATTTCACTTTATAAATACAATATCACGCATTTTAACTCTTTTGTCGGCGAGCAATTAATTATGAGCGGAGGTTTATTATTGTTAGTTACTAGCTACATAATCTTTAAGGAAAAAAACAACCCCTTTAAAATGCTGCTTAAGAAAAAATTATTTTCTCAATCATTTCTTGAAGGCGCGGCCGGCGTGGTCGCTAGTTTAGCTTATACCTTTTTGCCAGCGTCGGTTATTTTAGCTATTACACGTGCTGCTTCAGTTTTTTGGGCGACGATTTTTGGCAAATTTTATTTTAAAGAAAAAAACATCTTACATAAAGCCGTGATTGTCTTAATAATTATTATTGGTTTTATGTTTTTAATTAAATAAAAATTATTTTTTAAAAATATTTAATAAAATGGATTGTTTTTTATATATCGCCTAATACGGATTAAGGCATATTGATTGTAAATGACGTATTCGTAATAACCGTTTACCAACTATGGTGTAATTATATTATTTCTATCTCTTTCCCATCTTATTGGGTTATTAATAATATATCGACGAATATTATTCAGGGCATGTTCATGACGAATGACGTGTTCATAAAATCTTTCCTGCCAAAATTTTCGCCCCGGTGTATGATCAATTATATTGATTTGACGTGATGTAAATGTTTTAAAACCACGCACAATTTCTGAAATCGAATGATGTTTAATTAACGAATTAACGGTAGAGACAGGTTTAAAACCTGTCTCTACGAACGGTGTACCGCCGCCAATATTATTATCATAAAATTTATTTTCAATAAAAATAATCATGTGTACATGATTTGGCATTATAACAAATTTATCCAACATGCAATTATTATAATGATTACACAAATCATACCAACATGATAAACAAATTTTTGATCGTATATTGCCGTAAAATCTACCATTAATAATTTTACCAAAATATTTTTTTCTATTTTTTGTGCATATGGTAATAAAATAGGCGCCATTAACGGAATAATCGTAATTTTTTAATCGAATTGATTCAATTCTGTATTTATTTTTAAATTTTTTATTTACATTCATTTGCTATTAAAATTAAAATACCCCTCTCACAAGAGAGGGGTATTTATTTAAACTAAAAATTAATTGACTAATTTATTATACAATAATCTAGACGAATCATGTCCAGAAATAATATCTTTATTTTTTAAAACATTAATCAAACCATTAACAGATTTTATCAAATTGTTGAATTCATTTTTTGTCACCATATTACGCTCAATTCTGTTAAGCCAAGTTTCATGGTAATCCAATCTTTGATTTATCCTAACTTCAAGGTCATCAATCTTACGATTAAACCTTTCCTCAAACTCATCAAATCTTTTATCTATTTTAGTAGAAAAGCTATTTAAAGCTTCTAATATTTCCATATTAGTTATTTCTTTTTCCATATAACCTCTAAATTAATAATTAAAATAGAGGGGGTGAAATAAATATAGCAAAAAATAAAACTGAGAGCAATTGATTATAAAATTAAACTTTATTGATATTCAAATTCCTATGTTTTCGGCGGGGAAATTCTGACGGAGCAGAACTGTTCTTTCACTCATACAAATCTATTTTTGAGCTATAATATAAAACCAAAAATTATGATGATAATTCCTATAATAATACCAATCGGAACAAACACATACTTTGTAATTTTAAGTGCTTTTTCTTCTCCAAATAATTTTCTCCATAACCATGCCTTTGGACTATTTTTAATGTAGTTACTAGCAAAAGCAGGATTAAAATAAAATATTAAAGACAGAAATAAACAAACAACACCTATAATAATTAATACAATTTTTTGCATATATTTTTATACAAGGTTAACTAATATTTTCAACTAAACCGGACTTAGTAGCTTTTACTTGATATTCTTCAGAATCATAACTATGCCTCTTTAGTTTTTGTAATTTTAGATCCCAATCTTTTATAAGGGTGCCATATAATTCTAAAAAATGTTCCTTTTCTTTTCCTGTAGTGGTTGTAACTTCATAATCATCTACCCCTTCCAAAAATAAACGAAGTGCATCTATAACTACCCCTTTCTCGTCTGAGTTTAAATCAACTTTCCCTTGCTTACTTATCTTATCATACAGATTATGATATTCTTCAAATTTATATTTAGCAGTCTTAATTACATCTGGATCACCTGGACCAAAGGGTTCAGTTAATATTGCCATAAAATCTATATAATCATAAGTCATATGGTTATTATTATTTTAAATTCTGCCGAATGCTTCGGCGTACTACATCAAGGAAATATGCCTTACCGGTTGAATAATCCTTTGGCTGGAGAAAGCTTGGTCGAACTTTAGTGTCAAAAACTACACCGCCCAATCTATTATCATAAATAATATTACCTCTTGGAGTTCTAAATATAGATTTAGAATTTTCCATTACGTTTTTTACATAACCAGTAGCCTCTTCTGGGGTTTTAATAATATTACCAAAACCAGATTTTTCTCCCCATATATGTTTTGTAATAGCATGATCATTAACGATTTTTTCTGGGGTATTGATCAATTTAATAGAGTCACCAGTAATCTTAGTTGAAACATCTGCAACTTTTTCAACTTCTTTAGCGGCTCTAGTGATATCTACCGCCTTATCTGCCGCTTTAGCTGCTCTAGCAGCCATTCCCAAACCTGTAACACCAGGCAAAAGAGCACCCGCTGTATCTAGACCTAAATTGCCTAACTCACTCTTTATACTTTGTCCATTATTTATTGCCTGCCCAATCTTGTAAAGGTCATAACCAATAAATCCAATATCTACCACCGTATCAAGGAACTCTCCTTTATAATCTTTATACTTAAGCGGGTTATTGGCGACATACGTATAGGCGTTCATCGTCTGTGGGCTGCCAAGATAGTTATCTTGGGTCATCTGCGTCGCCTCTTGAACGGCGTCAGAATCCATGACTGAGAGGAAAACCGGGTCCTGGCTCAAGAACCTTCCGAGGATCGGTTCATAGTACCTTTGGCCCATATAATTGAGCCCAGTTTCTTCGTCATACTCATGACCCGTGAACTTTCTTTTTTCATTGTGCTCGCTAGTCTGCTCATCTAGTCTTATTGTCCCAAATGAATAATAATCAGTCAATTCATCAATTACTTGATTAGAATCAGTTATAACATTTGAACCCGTTAAGTGATCTGCATGAATATTATAACTTTGAGCTGTATCTTCTGTGCCGCTAACCGTAGCGATCGCAGTATCGCCTAAGAAAATATGCTTATCTGCTCCATTGGGTCCAAGAGAATAGTTTTTAGTTGGATAATAAGTTATATTATTACCGAATTCTTCTTTTACTCTTTGACCATTTGCATCATAAGTATAAGCATAAACCTCTTCGCCAATTATAACCGTCATTAAACGATTGCCATAATCCCACATCATAGCAGTTGACTCATCAGATATATTATCTATTACCTGTATTAAATTACCATTTTCATCATAGTAATAATTTTTTGTCCCGGCGCTCGTCACCGCATGTGGATTAGCATAATTTTCCCCTTGATAACCGTCATAGCTATAATTGCCAACATCAGATTTGTAAGTAAGATTACCTATGGCATCATAGCTAAAAGTTTGAATTTGATTTTCATCATTTAACCCATCAACGCCCTGAGCTGTTGAATTAGTAATAGTCGCGGAAATTAAACGATGTAAATCATCATAAGTATAATCTGTTGTCTTGGCAGTTAACGTATCAGAGGTATCAATAATTTTAGTAATATTACCCACTGAGTCATAAGTGTAAGTTAAATGCTGAAGATTCTGGCTACCTGCTAGAGTTATTTTAGTACGCAAACGATAAAGCTCATTAGCGTCATAAGTATTAGTTGTCATGACCCCATTAGCATAAGCTAAAACCGTTGGCAAATTAACCGCATTATAATCTATATTATTAATCACATTGATTAAACCAGGATCTGAAGCTTCTTGTCTTTGGACACTATTTATTAAACCAGCTGAATTATAATTATAAACCACGCGCGAATTATCCGGATTTATAATTGATGTTTCATTGCTCTGCCTATCATAAGTATAATTAGTAATATATTGCGCTCGACCAATTCTTTTATCTTCTTGGATTAATTGGCCTAAAATATTATAGGATAAAAAGTTTTTTATAGCTGAATTAACAACCGAGCATAAACGACCAACACCTTTTTCACAAGTATCATAACTATAAACTACTTCTACTTCTTCTGTACCCACTGCATCTTCAGTTAACACCCTATTTAAATTATCATAAGTAAAAGTCGTGGCCTTAGTATTAGGTGCGATTTTATAAATTAAATTTCCAACATCGTCATAACTATATTGCCAAATACCAAACGTTGTATCGCCTACGGCATGTAAATCTTCAGCTACTAAATTTCTACCCAAACCATCATAAGTAAAATTCCTTACATTCCCCAGAGCGTCGGTTATTTTTGTTAATTTTTTCAAATAATTCCATTGGTAATAAGTTGAATAAATGGCTGCACCATTATGTTCATTAACCTGCACTAAATTATCATAAGCATCCTTGTATAAATCCTTAATTTTGCCTGCGGCATCGGTCACCGTAGTCTGCCAATCATTATAACTATTAGTGATTGTTCCTACGGCGGTTTGAGCATTTATTACCCGCTTCATCGCATCGTAACTATAAACCGTATAAAGATTAGTTGTGGTTGTGGCTGTCGTACGAGCGCTACCAACCGAAACATAAGACAAAGACTCTTTTAATAAAAGATCATTTTGCGTATAAATAAAATCTCTAATATTAAATTGATTGTTATCTTCGGCTTCGGTTCGCTCCTGAATTTTTCTACCTAAACCATCATAATAAATATAAACATCAACGATATTTGCTCCGTCTAAATAATTACTCTGCTTTAATCTAAAAGCGTTCGGCACGTCAGTATATTCATAAATTGTTTTTGCCACCATTAAGTTAGGTGTAGTTTGATCGGGTTGTAATTCAGTAATTGGTCTATCTAGGCCATCATAATTAGTTTGTAAAATAGCGCCATTAGGATCAACTGTTATAACAACTTTACCTGAAGAATAATCATAAACAAAACTATTTATTTGCCCCAAGGGATTAATCACTTCTACCGGATAAAGATTATAAGCATCATAAACATAGCTAGTTGGTCTACCTAATTGATCTATATCTTGAACAACTAAACCATACTGGCTATAAACTTTTTGCGTATTAACATAATTTGTTCCGCTAACCCATTGTTCTTGTTTGGTTTGATTACCAAAACTAACTTGCCCCCAAGGCAAATTATCATAATAATACTTGGCTTCTTTGACTTTATTAGACGCTTGATCAAGTGTTAAATCTGAACTTACTAAACCAATAACATTATTAGTTGAGCCAACAGCATAATTAATCGTGGTTGAAAATTTATCATTGCCAATATCAGTAAAATCACCATTATCAGAAGCACTAACTTCACCCCATTCAATAACATTTATTTTATTACCATTAGTATTATCATAATCATAAGTCTCAGTTTTATCTTTATGGCTAGAATTGCCATCATAAATTACCTCGGTTGTTCTTATAAGCTTAACAAAATTTCTATCATTGCCTAAATCAATCTTATCCCATTTGTTAATAATTTTAGAAAAAAGATTATTACTTAAATCATAAATTTCCTGGCGATACATTTTACCAATCTTGGAAACATGATCCTGATATTCGCCTTGGCCTGAATTAGACACATTGCCTTGATGATAAAAACTAACAACTTTTGTTAAATTATCGGTTTTAGCCACTTTACTAAAACCGGCAAACTTAGCCTCATAAATATTATTTTGATCAAAATAATAGCTACCGCCTTCATATGAATAATTTATTATTGAGCTATTTCCCAAGCCGTCATTAGTTGTAATACTGGCGACAGTATCAATCACCATTGATAAATTAGGGTTTAATAAATTTACTCCATTTCGATAAAGAGGCGTTGATTGATATGTAATATCAGTTGAGCCACCAGAATCATAAATAATTTTTTTAAGTAAATTAGCTTTAGGACTAATATTTTCTACTAACGTAGTTTCTATGTTATTACTACTAATGGCTTTATTTCTAAAAATATCAACCATGCTATCACCATTAATATTGCTTATATAAGCTGTATACAAATGACTTTCCCAAACACCGCCTAATTCAAAAGGCTGGTTCCAATTTAAATCATTATTAACCGACCAGTTATTTCCATTATTGATATAAGCTCCTAAGCCTTGTTTTAAAATATCAACTAAACCATCACCATTAGCATCAAACATCCGATAACCTCTATCAGTTATATTTCCGTAATAATCTTTTTGAAAAAAATAAGTCGGTGGAAAAAAAGATGAAGATTCAACCCAGGTGCCTTGACCATTATTAAGAAAAACCTTGTTTACTATATTACCACTAGAAAGCTTAATAGATTGAATAATATCGTCTAAACCATCAGCATTAACATCAGCCATTAAAGTTCCATTACTAAACCTTGTATCTAAATTATTTGGCGCCTGCCAATTAAGATCTCTTACCCAACCGTTGCCAGTATTAAGATAGGCATAAGTTACTAAAACGTCTTGTAAATTAATCCATTCCCATCTAGTGCCTAAAATATCAGGTAAATTATCACCGTTTAAATTAGCAATATTACTAGATATGTCACCATCCCAATAAGTAAACATGGTTGGCGGAAGCCATTGATTAGCCTGTTGCCAACCATTACCAGTATTAAGATAGGCTCTAGCCACAGCTTGATGACCTGAATTTAATAAATCTAATAAGCCATCACCGTTAACATCTAATAAACGCGCACCATAATCAACAAACTGTGAACCTGAAGCAAACATAAAATCAAAAGGCGGCTCATAATTTTGATTCTCAATAAACTGACCTTGACCATTATTTAAATAGACTTTTCTAATGATTTCTTCTGTTTTTCCCTCTGAACCAGCGCTATGAAAAGATTTTATAAGATCATCTAGGCCATCACCATTAATATCAGCTACTAAACCTCCGGTTTGTTCACCAATTGACTCACTTGAGCTCCAAGTTGTTGTGTTAGTCTCCCAATGGACAGTTCCTGAAGTTTGATACTGAAAACTAGTTGGCGGCAAAGAAACAATATTATTATTTTCATCTTTACCTGTTTCAGTAACAGAAACCAATAATGAGGTTTTATTATTATCTCCTGCTATGTAATTTAAATCATATTTTTTTACCCAACTATTATTAACTTTGATTAAAATAGAATTAAATCTATAATTTGTTTTAACATTAAAACCAGTTTTATGAGAAACCATTTGATCGTTTCTAGACTCTCTTAAAAATTCAACCTCAAAAATACCATCGGTGGTATTATTACCAGAATAAAATATTTTACTAGGATAAATTTGACCCTGGTCCTTAAAATATTCATAGCGGATAAAATTATCATTTGTATCCCTAACCTCCTCTAACATCCATCTATAAACCCTAGTGCTATTATCAGGATCATCCTGGCGAGCGGTCGCGGTTTGACCAAAAGTATATTTAACGCCTTGTTTATCAAACGCTATCCAGGTATCATTGTTATAAAAATATTTTAAAAATTCACCATTATCTACCTTGGCAAAATAATTATTGCCCCCTACTAATTTTAATTCATCGCTTAAAGAAGAATAAAATATGGGATCGGTATATATTTTTTCAATACCCTTTTTATTAAGACGTTCAACATAAGGAACAGTTATTAACCAGCCTTGACCTATAATAGAAGCTAAATCTCGAGTTTGGCTATTATAAATTAGTTTTAAATCAGGTTGTAAACCATTGCGACCAGGCGGAAGATTAAATTGATAATCATAAATCAAAGCCCCACTAACTTCATCAGGTGCGGCTGGTTTCTTTTTTAAATTATTGTCTGCCGGAAATTTTGGATCATCAACTAAAGTTTGCGATTCAGTTTCAGATTCTACTTGATTAATATCTTCTTGCTTTGTATTAACTGGATTTTCTGGATCAGTATCATTATCTATTATTTCACTATCTGATAATTCATTATTTAGATTAACTTGGCCAGCAGGATCCTCGTCTTGAGCTAAAATAAATTGACATGGACTTATTAAAAATAAAAAAACCAACAGACCAGCTGTTAGCTTATTAATATTTTCTAATAATTTAACTCGACGTTTACTTTCCCACAATAAGACAGGCATATAATTAAATTAAATAATAAATTTGACTGACAAACCGCCTCATTACCTTGGTATTGGCAGCCCCCTCCTAACTAGCACAATACCAAGATAACGAAGCGATTTATTGACTCTTTTATTTTAGTCCTTCCTTGTTTTTAAGTCAATAAAATAACATTTTGTTTTATTATTTATTTAATTTTTATTTAATATTAGTATATTTTATATTATATTTTTTTGTTATTTTTAGAAATACTCCATAAAATTTCAAAGACTGATTTAATGATATCCACAGTTTCTCTTGATTGTATAACAATAGTTTCTAAGCTTTCGTTCCAAGTAGTAAAAGCTACATTATTACCCCAAATAGATATCATCATATTTGGATTATAAGATTTTTTAGCTAAAAAACGAGTTTCTCTCTGTTGCTTATTTTCATTCTTAGCTACTTCCCTACCAAGTTTACTATCAGGTAAAATAAGTCTAGTTGTGATACCTTTATTGTTTTTTAATTTAACATAGGATTTTAAAAAATCTGAATAGAAAACAAACTTTTCAGCTTCAACGCCCAATCTTAAAATTTCCTCACCTTTTTTTAATCCTAGGCTACGATTATATAACTCTTTAAAACCAGACTCACCTTTTAAAATTTCCACCTGGGAATTTTTAGCTTTTTGTAAAAAGTGTAATTTTTGTAAATCAGTCACTAAGGCGCTTAAGCGGCCTTTGTTAGCTAAAACCATTCTGGCCTGATCTTCAACATAGCGCTCAATAGCCTGTGGCGAGCTAACTACAAAATTTCTTCTTTTGCCGTTAGTATATTCGTCAATTACGCCTAAACTTAATAACTTATCTAAGGCTAATACTATGGTTGATCTAGGTAAACCACTATATTTAACAATTTCAGTGGTGGTCATTGATGGCCGAGTTAAAACGCTTAAATAAGTGTCGGCCTCACCTTTGGTCATGCCACAATCAACTAATTTTTTTACTAAATTATTTGTTTCCATACATTTACTTTCTATATAACACCAAATACTTCATTCTGGCAAGTAAACAGTGTATAATATAACTAACTTCAATTTTACAAACTAACTTTAAAACTATGCTTTCTAAATATATTAAATGGGCCTTTGGGCTTACCTTAGCTGGCTCACTTTTTGCCGGCTACATGAGCGCTGTAAAACTATTTTCCGAAACCTGTGCCTTTAATGAAACCTGCCCTTACTTTTTTGGTTACCCAGCCTGTTGGATTGGCTTTGGTATGTTCTTTATTATGTTCTTAACTACTATTTTTGGTTTAGCTAAAAAATTATCAGATTGTACGGTTAAAAAAATATTATCTTTTATTTCTTTATTAGGCATAATTTTTGCTGGACGCTTTGTTGTTGATGAATTTAATTTATGGCTTGAACAAGGCTCTCTTAATTATTCGCTTATTTTGCCGACCTGCGCTTATGGGCTAATTTTTTATATTATTATTTTTGTTATATCAATTAATTGCCAAAAATGTTCTAAAAATTAATAAATTATAATATGGTAAAAAATTTTTTTGAAAAACTAGAACATAATTTACGCGGCTTTTTAAGTCATTATCCGGTTTTATACGCCATTATTGGCGGCATTGGTATTGTTTTATTTTGGCGCGGCGTTTGGCACACAGCGGATTACTTAATGCTAAGTTTTAAAACTTTTAATAGTTCATCACCTGGCATAAATTTAGCTAATGAAGCTTGGTGGGATGGTCCCCTATCTTTTATCTTAGGCCTAATTATACTTTTAATGACCGGCTTATTTGTTTCTAATTTTATTGGCAATGAAATTTTAATTAGCGGTTTAAGAGGTGAAAAAAAATTATCTGAAAAAACCAAGGAAGAAATTGAAACTGAAGCTGATAAAATTGAAGAAATTGAAGAAGACATAAAACAAATCGCTAAAACCATTAAAAAGAAAAAATAATCAATAGCTAAAACACCCTACTTTTTAAAGTAGGGTGTTTAATTTTTAAATTTATTTTGTGGCATTATAAAGCGCTAAAACTTCTTGAGCTGATAAAGCGCGATTATAAACACTAACATTATCAATTAAACCCTTAAAAAAATAATATGAATAACTTTTGTTGGCAATATAGCTCCCAATACAAGCCGGTGTATCAATTGGTAAATTTAATCTTCTATCACCAGTAGTCGTAGCAATCTCAGCTCCATTAAGATATAACTTAGCTCCACTCACACCCCATATTCCTACACCATAATACCAAGTATTAGTTGATAAGGCGGATGAATATAGAGAGATAGTAGTGCCACTATTTTTTACACCATAAAATCCAAGTCGTTTAGTTGAATCAGTAAAAAGACCAATTCTATCAGAATTAATACCTGATTCAATGATCCTATTATTATTTCCACTAATTGAACTATCTATATAAAACCACGCGCTTAAACTCCCGGAATTAACTAGAAAATCATTAGAATTAGGTAAATCAATATAATTTGTTGAGCCATCAAACTGACCTGAATAAAGACTACTCTTACCTAATGAATAATGAGTGCCTGAACCATACCAAGTACCATTTTTACTATTTAAACCACTAGTATCTTTAACGACATTACCACTTCCTTCTTCAAACTTCCATGAACCAACTAAGCCCGGGGCCGTATTTAAACCCAAGCTACTATAAGAATTAATGCCGGCCGTCATGGCTCCAGTACTATCACCTAAACAAAAATTAAGCGCGTAATTATCATTAGTGGCCGAATAATAAGTATATTCATTATCACCACAAACACCATCATTTCTTGGTATAGGGTTAGACGGGATAATCGCTAAATAAGTTTTAGTATTATCTGAAGAAATTAAGCTATTGCCTGGGGTAATTAATGTTGGATAATAACCATGTTCATCATAAAAAATATCTAAAGTCGTACTGATTTGCTTAATATCAGCCACTCTTTTAGCATCTCTTGATTTAGCTCTTAGATTACCTAGGGCGACAATAGCTAGGGTAGATAAGATTCCGATAATAGCGATGACGACTAATAATTCGATTAGGGTAAAACCTGATTTAATTTTATTATTTAGTGGCGTCATAAAGAACTTTAACTTCAGTGGCAGATAAAGCGCGGTTATAAATACGAACATCATCAATCTGGCCATGAAAATATTGATAAGCCCCTAAACCATTACTAGAATTTCCATCAACATCATGTGCTCCAATACGTAATGACCTTGAAGGTTCGCTCAATTCCTTTGTACCAATATTAGCTTGAGAATCATCTTTAACACCATTAATAAATATATATTTCAAACCATCTTGCCTTTGTACTACGATATGATACCAAATATTAATTGGTAAGTCAGTTGAATTCATATAATCAGACCTACCATCAGAATTATTATTGGCATCTGAACAAAAATTAGCCTTAAAATCTTTACGAAACCAAATACCATATCCATCAGTTGTCCCGCCTGTCCCCTTATCTAAAACTGCTGAAGCAATACTATAAAAAGTAGGGTTAGCTAACCAATCTGGCATAGAATATGATTTAAACCATAAGGCAATACTAAAATTATTAGTTGGAAAATCTAAAATTGAATTATTACCACAATTAACATAATCACCTGTCCCATTAAACTCTCCAGCATAAGTTCCAACCTTGCCAGTAGAATAATGAGTACCTGTGCCAGCCCAAGTGCCATGGTTATTATTACCAGAAGAATCATAAGCAGTGGTGCCAGAACCTTCATCAAACTTCCACCAACCAACTAAGCCAGGGGCAGTATTAGGGCCAGAGTTAGAATAGGAGTTAATACCACTAGTAGTAGAGCCGGTAGTATTAGAAATGCAGTAATTAAGGGAATAATTAGTATTATCTGGGGTAGAGCTATAGGTATAGTCATTATCACCACACCCACTATCGTTTCTAGGTGTAGGGTTAGAAGGAATTTGGGCAAGATAGGTAGTTTCTCCACTGGGAGAGATTAATGCTTCACCTGGGGTGATAATCGTGGGATAATAGCCCTGGTCATCATAATATAGTTCTAGGGCAGTAGATATTTGTTTTATATCAGCCACTCTTTTAGCATCTCTTGATTTAGCTCTTAGATTACCTAGGGCCACAATGGCTAGGGTAGATAAAACTCCGATAATAGCGATGACGACTAATAACTCGATTAAAGTGAAAGCAAATTTATTTTTTACTACCATCATAGATACCTTGTATCTCAGCTTCTGATAAAGCACGATTATAAACCCTAATATCATCTAAATAACCTTTCCAAGTATTACCACTACTACCAGTTACATTATTACCAATAGTTAACTTAGTAACGCCAGTTTCTAACTTAAGTCTTTTATCTCCGCTAATAGTGGCTGGGCTATCATCATTATTAACATAAAGTTTAGCTCCGGTTTCATCCCAGGTGCCTACAGCATGATACCAAATATTGGTGTTTAAACCACTTTTAGCCAAATCTATAATAGGAGTAGCATTACGTAGGCCGTATAAATGAAGATTACCACTAGACCAATATAAAGTTATTTTTTCACTGCCATCTGTTGTTCGGCCAATCTCGATTAAGCGATTATCACTATCAGAGATGTCATTATTAGCCTTAAACCAAGCAGAGATTGAACCACTTTGTACTAAAAAATCATCATTAAAACCACAATCAAGATATAAAGTATCTGTTCCATCAAACTTGGAACAAAAACCAGTTTGGCAACTACTTAAACCAGCATGACAATCATTTATCTGAAGACCGTTACCCTTAATAGAGCAAGTATTATTATTACCAGTGGTATCATAAAAATTTTCACCAGTTCTTTCTTCAAATTTCCACCAGCCAATCAAACCCCAAGCCGTATTAAGACCATTCTTACTCATAATATTGCAACCCTGGGTCGCTGGATTATTTTTATCACCTAAACAAAAATTTATTTCATAATCATCGTTATTAGCAAGCGCGACATAAGTATATTCATTATCACCACAATTACCATCACTTCTTGGCGTTGGGTTTGAAGGAACAAGATTAAGATAAGTTTTACTTTCATCAGTTAAAGCTTGGCCTGGAGTAATTAGGGTTGGATAATAAGAATTACGATTAAAAAATAATTCCAAAGCCGCTCTAATTTCTTTAATATCATTAAGTCTTTTGGCGTCTCTAGTGTTAGCCCTTATTTTATTAAAACTAATAATAGCTATAGTAGTCATAATAATAATTATGCCTACGGTAATTGTCATTTCTAAAAAAGTAAAGCCAGTTTTATTGTTTTTCATAATTAGTCATGAATAATGCCTTCGGGGATAGCTATATTATTACCAGCCTCAACACTACCCTGCTTAGAGCCAAGACAAAATTGTATAGTATAAGATAATCCACTATCAGTTTGGGTATAAATATAATCTAGCTGATCACAGCCATCGCCTAAAGGCGTTGGATTATTAGGAATTCTTTCTATATAAATAGTTGAACCAGCCTCAAATCTTTCCCCTGGGGTTATATAAGTTGGATAATGATTATATCTAGAATAATAAGTACTTAAAGCACTACGCATAACATTAACATCATTAACCCGGCGCATATCACGGCTATTATTACGAATTGATTGATTAACTACTAAAACCGTAGTGCTTAAAATAATAATAATACCGACCACGGTTAAAGCCTCAACTAAAGTAAAAGCATTTTTTCTCAACATAGTAAAATGTCTTATTTTTCTCTAATATTATAGCATCTTTAAGTATTTTACTGTAATTTTAAAGCCAATGAATAATTTTTTAAATTAGGTGTTGGTTTATAAAACCCTTGATTTTATTGCGATTTTTTAAATTTTCGTGTATAATTATAAATATAAGAGGCGCTCGCCTTTTAGTTAATAATTAAAGTCACTATGACAAAATCACAACTCATGGAAGTTTTATCTTCCAAGACTGGAATGTCTAAGAAAGACGTTACCATCGTGATGACTGAATTAGCTGATTTGGCTTATTCAGAAGTCAAAAAGTCCGGTGAATTTGTTTTGCCGGGTTTTGGTAAAATGGTTAAGGTGAAGCGTGCCGCGCGTATGGGCCGCAATCCGGCGACCGGTGAGCAGATTCATATTCCTGCTAAAACTGTCGTTAAGTTCCGCTTGTCAAAAGCGGCCAAAGACGCCGTACTCTAAAGAGCTTCTTACTCTTAAAGCAACAACCTGCCGACTCACCGGGGCAGGTTGTTTTGTTAGTTAAATACTTTATACTATAATAACTTTATGAGTTTATCAACGGTCACAATTTTGGGTAGTGGTTTTGGCGGTATTTATACTGCTAAGCTGTTATTAAAAAAAGGATTTCAAGTTTGCTTAGTAAGCGATCAAGATTGTTTTACTTTTACGCCCTTACTTCATCAAGTAGCGGTTGGTACTTTATTACCTTATAACACTGGCCTTGATAATAAAAATTTTTTGAAAAATAAAAATTTAACCATTATTAAAAACAAAGTTATAAAAGTTGATTTCAAAACCAAGTCTATTATTTTACAAAATAATAAAACCTTAACTTATAATTTTTTGGTTATAGCGACTGGTGCGCGGGCTAAAAGACAAACTCAAACCACTGAACAAATTTTTTATTTAAAAAACTTAACTGATGCTTTAGCTATTAAAGAAAAACTAAAAGCCTTGATTGATCTTAAAAAGCCAATCACGCTTAATGTTATCGGGGCTGGTTTTACTGGTTTAGAAATAATTTTTGAAATTAATAGTTTTTTAAAAAATAATTCACCTGACTTATTTACTTTAAATTTATTTAGTCAAAACGGCTTACCTTTAGCTAAGGACGATAAATTATTAGGTAATTATTTAAGAAAAAAAATTACTCAAGCTAACATCAATTTTTATGATCATCATCCGATTGATAAAATTACAACTGATAAAATTTATAGCTTAGGACAAGTTTTCCCGACTGATTTAACAATTAGCGCGACGGGTATTACTTTAAATACTGAATTAATCGATGATGAATTTAAAGATGAAAAGCTTAATCTTATAGTAACTGAAAAACTAACTGTTATCGGACAAGATAAGGTATTTGCGTTGGGCGATATTATTTTTATTAATAAACAAGGTAAACCACCAATGATAGCTCAATTAGCAATTAGACAAGCTAGCTTAGTGGCTCGCAATATCTGCCAGCTTGAAAAAAATAAACCACTTTATGTTTATAAAATAAAATCTTTAGGGATTTTATTATCTTTAGGAAAATTTTGCGCAACCGGTAGAATTTATGGTTGGCCACTTTTTGGCTTTACGGGCTGGTTGGTTTGGCACTTAACTTATTTATTAAAAATTCCCGGAATAAAAAATAAAGGGCGCATATTGCGCCGTTGGGTATTTTAAAAATTAAAAATTTAAAAACTCCCGTTAAGGCAATTTTATTGTAAGATACGGCCTATTAGAGCACCAATAACTACTGCTAAACCACCAATTAAGAACATGCGCCAAGAACTATGCCAGAGATTAATTTTAAGAATTT
The DNA here is from genome assembly GCA_964593745.1 of uncultured Gammaproteobacteria bacterium. Taxonomy (GTDB): domain Bacteria; phylum Patescibacteriota; class Patescibacteriia; order Patescibacteriales; family Patescibacteriaceae; genus Patescibacterium. The sequence continues at coordinate 34,493 of CAZQHN010000003.1, read as the reverse complement.
TGGCTGAAATTGTGCCTAATAAAAATAAACAAACTAAGGTTACAATAATAGACACCCAAAAAGGATTTTTTATACTATCTAGTAAATAAGCTGATAAAGGGATTAAACCGGCAATAAAATAAGAAACTAGCATAATTACCGCAGAGGTAATAGTTTTTTTAAGAGGTGGTTTGTCTTTAAGATGATATTCTTCAGTGGTTTCTTCAGATAAAAAACTGCCAGCGCCCATAGAAAAAGCTTCCACAAAAATTAATACAACACCAGTTAAAATAATATCAGCTCGACTTACTCCAGCTGTGGTAATGCCAGACAGTAAACCAACAGTCGACACTAAACTATCTTCAGCGCCAAAAATAAAATTTCTAACATACATGATAAAATTTTCTCGTGGTAGTTTCATAATTTTATAAAGTATAAATAAAGCCTAGAAGAAACATAGCCGCAATAACGACTGTTGCTGGAATAGCTAGCCAGCGTGGCACAACATACTCTGGCTTTCTTTCGCCTTTTTTTCTAGCTTCCCAAAAAGTAATAAGACTAATTAAACCAGTTAAGCCAACGCTTAGAGCTCCGGAAATACTAACTACTCCAAAAAAATCTCTAATACCTAATAAGAAAAATATTAAAGGCACACTTAAGGTAGCAACAATCGCCCATAACGGTTTAATTTTGTAATCGTATTGGAAAATCGTTTTTATAGCTACACCTAAAGTCATAAAACTTGAAGACATGGCAATAATTGAAAAAAGACTACCAAAAATTAAAGCACTAAGGCCAATAGTATGAGTTAGACCAAGCGTGGCGATTTCTGTAGTATTGGCTCCAGTCACAGATAAGACCAGCGCCGCAAAACTTAAATAAATTATTGTCGGCACTAAATTACCAATAATAATTACTAAAGGAAATTTTTTTTCACCCTTAGTAGCACCAATGATTTCTCTAGCTTCAGGGATTGAAACTAAACCCGAGCAAGCAAATAAAATCGCTCCATAAGGAATGAAAAATTTTGTCCAATCAAATTTTGTCCAATAAGAAATTTCAATATGCGGTGTGGCAATGACCGCTAAAACAAAAATAAAGCCTAGTAGTAATAAACCAATAATAAATTCTATGCGTTTAATAACTCCCAACCCTTTAATAACTAAAAATCCTAAAATAACATAAAATATTAATGACCACATAATTTTTGGACCGCCGAAAATATCAGCCAAAATCTCTCCTTGGCCAATCATATAAGCTAATAAAGCACTATACATACCAAAAAGCAGGACAATGGCTTGCAAATGCTTAAAACCCTTACCTAAATACTTTTCTGTATAACCGGTTAATTGATGATTGCCCTTGGTGCGCAAAGTAACTTCACCCAAAAACAAACTTAAAATAATGACTAAGGTGGAAATAATTAATAATAAAACTACGCCTGTCCAAAAACCAGCTTGCCTAAAAACAAAAGGTAAACCTAAAATACCAGCGCCAATAACAGTGCCGATAATGATTGAGGAACCTTCTACTAAGGCAGTTTTTTTCATAATTATATTATAGCAATTTTTTAATTTTTATAAAACAATTTTAAATATACATCATAGCTATTTTTTAAAGTTAATATAAAGCACTAATATATAATTGTCCTGTTTTGCTTTGTATTATATAATTAAAACATGATAAAAAATAAACCACTTGCCTTTACTTTAATCGAATTATTAGTCGTCATCGCTATTATCGGTGTTTTATCTACCCTAGCCATAGTGGCCCTAGGTAATCTAAGAGCTAAATCAAGAGATGCTAAAAGAGTGGCTGATATAAAACAAATATCTACTGCCCTAGAGCTATATTATGATGACCAAGGCTATTATCCCACGATTATTACTCCAGGCAATAGTTTAACTAATCCAGGTAACACTACTACCTATTTAGCTATTATCCCATCTAATCCTACGCCCAGAAACGATGGTATTTGTGCTGATGCTAACTATTCTTATACTGTAAATAATCAATCTAATCCTACCTACTATAATATTTCTACTTGCCTAGGATCTACTTCTTCTTCTAATAACGCCGGAGCCATAGCTTATTCACCAACCGGTTTATTTAACTGTGGCCAACAGATATCTGATATAGATGGTAATACCTATAACACTGTCCAAATTGGTACTCAATGTTGGATGAAAGAAAATCTAAAAGTAGGGACGATGGTTGATAGTATTAATACAGGCTCAGTTCATTCTGACCAAACCAATGAAAATTTGTTAGAAAAATATTGCTATAACAACACTTTGTCTAATTGTGATATTTATGGTGGTCTTTATGAATAGCAAGAAATGATGAATCTACCAGCTACTTGCATGACCACAATCTGTTCAATACAAACTCCTCACCAAGGTATTTGTCCTAACGGTTGGCACATCCCAACTGATATTGAATTTAATACTTTAGAACAATATCTGACCAATTCGGGTCAAACCTGTAATGCTTCAAGAAATGGTATTTGGGATTGCGCTGACGCCGGTGGTAAATTAAAAGAAGCCGGTACGTCTCATTGGAGCTCGCAAAATTGTGGTAGTGCAACTTGTAATAGCTCTGGTTTTACTGCTTTACCAGCTGGCTATCGCTTTGTTAATGGGTCATTCGGTGTTTTAATTAACGGTGCTTACTTTTGGCCGACGACGCAGCATAGTGGGGCTGGTGGTTGGTTTCGGAAGTTAGATACTATTTATTCAACGGTTTATCGCTTTGCTATTAGTAAGGCGTACGGATTTTCTGTTCGCTATCTTAAGGATTAATTAAGATAAAAAATATCACCCCAAGCCACACAGCCTGGGGTGATATTAAAAACAAAATTATTTTTTAGTCATTAACTTTTCCAAATCATAAACCTTACCAGCCTTATCCCATTTTTTTAAAGTCTTAATAGCTGTAGCGCTTAAAGTTAGCTTTACTAAACGACCGGTTTTAGGATTTTTAATTTTTTTAGTTTGTAGATTTGGTTTAAAAGTTCGCTTGGTGCGACGATTAGAGTGGCTCTTATTAAAACCGCTACGCGTACGCTTACCAGTGATCTGACAAGAAGTGCTCATAAAATTTTAATTAAATAATCCCCTGCTCTAAGGGGAAATAACATCTCTATTATTAACTAAAACTAATTAACTGTCAAGTTAGTTATTTTTTTAAAAAATAACGTTTCATAACTCGACCAGCCGCAATATCATAACACAAAGGTACACCAGTGGGGATTTCAAAATTAACAATTTCTTTATCGCTGATACCATCTAAATATTTAACCAAAGCTCTTAAGCTATTGCCATGAGCCACCACTAAAACTTTTTCTCCGCGCCTTAAAGCTGGACGAATAGAACTCATCCAATAAGGGATTACTCTTAAAACCGTATCTTTTAAAGATTCGCCATTAGGCACAGCCGTAGCTTTTAAACCACAAATTTGGGGTTTAATTTCACCTTGACGACTTAATTTATCACCAGCTGGCGGACGCTCATTATAACTGCGGCGCCAAGCCAAAAATTGTTCGCGACCAAATTTTTTTTCAATCATGGCTTTATTTTTACCTTGTAAACCACCATAATGCCTTTCATTAAGCCGCCAAGAATATTCAGTTGGTAAATACATCATATCCATTTCTTCTAACATTAGCCACAAAGTTTTAATCGAGCGCTTTAAAACCGAAGAAAAAGCTCGATTAAAAGTAAAATCGTACTTTTTTAATAATTTACCAGCCTTAATAGACTCTAGTTGGCCAGCTTTAGATAGGTTAATATCTACCCAGCCAGTAAAGATATTTTTTCTATTCCATTGGCTCTCGCCATGACGGACTAAGACTAAATTAGGTTGTTTCATATATTAATATCATACCATAATCAAGCTAAACAAAAAACTGGCGCTTGAAAGGAAAAAAAGTCACGCCAGTTTTTTTAAATTGATGAGATTGCCTCACCATATCCCTCCAGAAATAACTATTTAATCTTTTTTATAATTTTTAGTCCAAAATTCAATACTACGCATAGCTTTATAAGCATCGCCTGGATGACCCAAGAAATAAGCCCTGCCATCAGCCGGACTAACATACCAAGCATCTTTTTCACTGTCAATGTTAATTAAAATTTTGCCTCTTTGCTGGTCAGCATATTTTTGATCAATTGGTAAACGAGCCCCAATCGCCAAAGGATCAAAGCCACCTAAAACCTCTGCCTTATCATTAAAGCCATCGCCATCACTGTCAGCTTCATCAAGTTTAGTACCCAAGGCTTTTTCTATTTCATCTGATAAACCATCTTGATCGGTATCTGGTCCATTAGCCAAATTAGCTTCAGCTACTGAAATGCGCCGTAAATTAGCTGACGTTATGCCATTGCCTAAAGTCAAAATTAAATTATAAATATTAGCATCAGAAGAAGTAAGCTCTAATTTACATTGGTCAAGTTCCTTAACAGAACCAGCTTGGCTTTCAATATCTTTTTTATACTGCTCGGCTTTTTGATTTAATTCATCTTGTACTTTTTTAAGATTATCATCAATCTGTTTAATTTCTATTTCTTTTTGAGTTATACTCTCTTTGGCCTGCATTAATTGTTCATTGGCCGCCGTAATATCAAGCATCAATTTAGTGTTATCATTATAAATAGTAATAATTAAATAAATTCCACCTAAAAATAAAATAATTAACAAACCATAAAACACCCAGCGTTGCCAGTGACGCTTTCTAACTTCGGTCGCGACGGCTTCGTGGTGCTCAGCTGGCGGAATGCCGGCTGGAGTAGACATGGGATTATTTGCAAACATATGATTAGATGTTGAGTTATTATTTATGTGTTTAGATGATGTTACCTGACCACAATAAGGGCAACGCGGGGTATTATTTAAAATTAATTTTTTACAGTTAGGGCAAAGCATACCTTAATAGTATAGCACAAAATAAATTTTAATAAAGATTAGACCAAGGACAAGGAGTAGAAAATGATAAAACTTGACGATTAACTTCTTCATCAGTTACGGTAAAATATTTTTTATAAACACTTGCCACACCACCAAATAAAGCCTCTGACCAATTTAAATTTAATTTAAGAGCTAAATCTTTAACCTCAGTTTCAGTCGGTCCTTCAATTTCTAAAAAACAAGGCAACCAAGGCCAAGTGTCAAAAGTTATTTCTACTTGCTCATATTGCCAGCGCTCACGCTTGCTTTCTTGTTTAGCCTTAATTTTCAAACCTATTAAATCAAGTATAGAGCAAGTATTTTCAAAATTATTAACTTCTAAACTAATTTCTTTAGTGCCATGCAAAGTATCAGCTTCGGTTTGTTTATAAGCCAAAGTAATTTTATCGCCTTCATCACGCACTCTTAGCCAAGTATTATTCTTGCCAGCTGTTGTTTCATAAACACAACGACGCATTAATTTTTCTTCATGGATTAAGTTGGCACCTAAAGATTTTAATTTTTCTTTTATAACTAAAGGATCAATCTTAATAAATTTAGCTTCAATTTCCGTTTGCATAAAATTATTTTATAAAAACCGTGGCTAAAACGCCGGCTGTCACCAATAAACCACCCACAATATTACCAACGGTTGGCTTTTCGCCTAAAAACATAAAAGCCAAAATAATAGTTAGGGCTACGCTTAATTTATCAATCGGTGCTACACGTGAAGCTTCGCCTAATTGCAAAGCTTTGTAATAAAATAACCATGATAAACCAGTGGCAATGGCTGATAAAATTATAAAAACATAAGAATAGCGGGAAATTTTAAAAACCTCATTAGCATTACCTTGTAAAAAAACAATTGACCAAGCAAACACTACAATAATAACCGTTCTAATGGCGACTGCTAGATTACTATCAACTCCTTTAATACCAATCTTACCAAAAATGGCCACTAAAGAAGCAAAGAAAGCTGATAAAATAGCATAAATTACCCAGGACATAGATTATTTTTAAATTAATTTCTTGTTAAAATTAAGACCAACTACTAAACCAACTAAAGTACCAAAAATTGCTCCGGCTATAAACTCAGAAAACCAATGAATACTGGTGGAAACAGCTAAACCAATATAGAAAGCATACAGTAAACCAAAAACTCTAATAATTTTATTTTTGGGATAGAGGCAAATTAAGGTGATAATAGTGGCAAAGGCAACCGTGGTATGCGATGAAGGCCAGCCCCAAAAAACACCACCGCGCATAAAACCAAAACGCCAATAATTACTAATATCTAACCCTGCTATTTGGTTTAAATCTGGCTGTAGGCGACCAGTTAATGATTTATAAAAAAAGGAAACCAGTAAACCCATTAAACCAGACTGACCTAAAGCAAAACCTAAATTAAGATATTTTTTATTTTTTATAATAAAACCAACTACTAGATAAACCAAAGGCACAATAATTGGTAATAGCCCACCTAAGGCAGCAGCTGGTAACCAAGCGCTATGCGGTATAAAACGAGTGGCTTTAAAATACCACCAATCAAAACCTGATAAAGCTAAAAGGGCCGTTAAAAATATAGCCACTAACTGCCATAATAAATTACGACCCTTAAATAAATTAGCAAGACTTGAAAAAAAATTATCAAACAATAAAAACATGTTAATTATTCGGTAGTTGCGCCATCAAAATCTTCTTCATTAGCCATGGCTTCTTCTTTGGTAGCGCGCACAATACCGTCTTTATGATGAGCTGGTGAATAAATAGTATAAAGTTTTAAATCATCAATCGTTGAAGTATTAATTACATTATGCTCAGCCCCAGCTGGCACAACAATTGCTACGCCATCAGCTACTTCATATTCATTCCCATCGATTACAACCTTACCAGTCCCCTTTTCAAAACGGAAAAATTGATCATTATCCGCATGAATTTCTAAACCAATATCCTCACCCGGCTTTAAAGACATTAACACTAATTGACTGTGCTTACCAGTATAAAGCACTTTACGAAAATTAGAATTTTCTACAGTGTCTTTTTCAATTTGAGAAAAAAATCCTTTCATAAATTTAAGTTAATAATAAGTTTTTACATTATAAGTAATTTTTTAAACTTTGGCTAATCAAATCCGCACTAATTCTACCTGATTGAATAATCGTAGGTAAACCACTGCCAGGATGAGTGCCGCCGCCAACTACATAAAGATTTTCATAACCCTCCAAGCGATTTCTCGGTCTTAGATACAGCATCTGATCTAAAGAATGAGCTAAGTTAAAAACCGCTCCATCATAAACCTTATAATCATTTTGCCACTCTAGCGGCGTAATAATTTTTTCTACCTCTATATGACTCGATAAATCTTTAAAATTAGATCGCTCTTCAATTTTCTTAATTATTAAGTCGCGCAAAGCTTGCTTTTCTTTGGACCAATCAATTTTAGCTTTTAGATTAGGCACCGGCACTAAAACATATAGGGCTGATTTACCGGCCGGAGCTAAATTAGGATCAGTTTGACAAGTATTCTGTAAATAAAACGAAGGATTAGCTGATAATTCTAAACTATCATAAATTTCTGAAATATTTTTTTCATAATCTGAACTAAAGAAAATATTATGATGCGGAGCTTCGTATTTTTTATCTAAGCCAAAATATAACATAAAAATCGAACAGGAATAATCACGCTGAGCTAAATTTTTATCAGTATATTTTTTTCTTAAGTCCGATTTAATTAAATGAGTCATGCCATAAGCAAAATCAGTGTTCATAATTACTGCGTCAGCTTCTATAATTTGTCCATCGGTTAATTCTACCCCCGTAGCTTTTTTGCCCTGGAAAATAATTTGCTTAACTTCTTTATTCAATAAAATTTCAGCGCCTTTAGTTTGAGCGACTTTGGCCATGGCTTGGCTAATTTTACAAACCCCGCCTAAAGGATGCCAAATACCAAACGCATGCTCTACGTAAGAAATAATAGTAAAGCCAGCCGGACACTGCCAAGGCGACATACCTAAATATTTTGATTGAAAAGCCATGGCAATACTAATATCGCTAGAAGAAAAATATTTTTTTAATTCTTTATAAACCGATTGCGTTAAACCGACTACTGGCAAAGCTTTTAATAATTTCCAACGCAAGTAATTATACCAATGTAAATAAGGGATTTTTAAACAATCAAACAAGCGCTCAAACTTCTTTTTTTGACGCGCAAAATATTTATTATAATTTTCTTCTTCACCTGGGAATAAACGCTTAATTTCGGTTTTTAATTTTTCCTTATTAAAAAATACATCAAACTCGCGACCGTCACCATAGCTTAAACGATACATTGGTTCAAGTTCTTTAAGCTCAAGATGATCAGACATTTTTTCACCGGCCTCAGTAAAAGCTTCATCAATAGATTGCGGCAACATAACAAATGTCGGACCTAACTCAAAAGAAAAATCACCCAACTTTAATAAGGAATTTCTTCCCCCAAAGCGATCCAATCTTTCAATAACTTTTACCTCATAACCGCGGTGTGCCAAAATCATGGCGGCTGACAAACCACCAGGACCGGCGCCGATTATTAAAACTCTTTTTTTTGACATAAATTTATTTTTTCAGATTAACAGAACAAGTACTTTTACCTAATAAAGCATACAAACCACACCAACCAATAACCGCTTGAAATAAAATTAATAAACCAATAATAGCTAAAATTATTTTAAACCAACCAGTTGGTAAATACCAAGTGATAATTAAACAAATGACACCAATAATAACTCTAATAACGCGATCAATTTTACCTATATTTTTTACCATATTTTTATAAAAAATTATTTATTTTTTTCATCTTTAATAAACCAATGCTCAGGTAGAAAATGCTTCCAAAAATTAGGATGGTCAACTATAATTTCACTTAAAAATGCAAAAGGCACAGCCACCATAGCGGCCACGCCAAGATATTGCCACTTAAAAACGCCGTCAATGGCTAAGGTAATAGCTAACAAATCTTCAGCCACACCAAATAAAACGCCAATAACAAAGAATTCAATTAAACGAATTTTATGCTTATGTTTCATAAAAATATTATACCATTTTAAAGCTTAAATTTAAAGAATATTACAACAACAAAAAATTAGTATGAGGCTTATTTCTATTACTTTTTATTACTCTCTTTAATCCCCATAATTAGAGCGATTATTAAAATAAAAACTATAGCAGTAATTATTAAAAGCCTCATATTATAAATTTAATATTTTTTTAAATTTTTAACTTCTAATTTATGTAAATCACGTAATTTATCATCGGTAATATTAGAATTCAAAAGTAAATCATAAATTTCATCTCGCTCTATATCTGAATAAATTACTTCATCATAATTAATAATTTTTTTTATAATCTTTCGTCTATAACCTACTGAATCAGTCCCGGAGATATTTAATTTATCTGCATCAGAAAAAATGATCAATGATACTATAGGTTTTTTTAGACGTGACCCAATTAAACTTTCGATTGCTTTAATATGTGCAAAATTTTGCCATAAAGGATTATAAAATCTTTGCTTATGTTTGTATATCACTTGTCTCCAATATTTTTGATTAGCATTACCAAAAACCCAACCCTGAAACGCTTTAGTCTCTATACAAAAAATGCCATAATTTGAAACCACAATATGATCAATTTGAGTTGTTCTAGATTTACCATTAGATGGTAACATTATATCATCTAAGATTTTATAATAAGCTGGGTTAAGTTCATGTAACCTATTTGAAATAAACCTTTCTCCACTTCTACCTTTCCAAGTAGGAGATTTTAATTTAATTAAAAAGATTACAATTATAAAAATAGTTATAATAAACCAAATTGTATCCATATTATAAAAATAATAAATTTTTTTTGGTCACGTCACAGTCCTCTTGCGAGAGACTGTGACAGCACCAAACTATAGTAAAATTAAAAATATAAATTAACTTAAATGAATATATATTTTTCTTTCTCTTATTTTTGATGCTTCTGCTAAAGTTTCAGCAATATTTTTAAGGTGCAGATGAATCATTTCATTTGGAATATGCATAGTATCATAACCTTTTTTATGCGAATAAAATCCTCTACTTAAATCTGATACAATTTGACGAGGATTGGTCAAATGATGAATTCCATCCACTTCTATGTTTAACTTAGCTCTAGGGATGGATAAATCTATATGTTTATAACCATCGTCTACCTCAAGTAATACTCTAACACCTAAATTTTCTAAAGCTATTTTTAAATCTCTAGCCTCTTTAGTTGGTTGTGAATATTTGCTAATTATTTTAATATTATGTTTTTTTGTCATGTATTCTTTGTAGTAAAAAATATTAAATAAAAAATTTTTTATTTTTTTTATTTTTTTCTTTTATTAATTTAATTATTTCCGGAAAAGTCTTAACTCTAAAATGACCATTTTTACTTTTATAGATAATTATTTTAGCTTGGGGTAATTTCTTTCTATATTTTTCTGCATGACTCACTGGCACAATATCATCATCGCGAGAAAACATTAAATATAAATTTTTACAATTTTTTTCAAGCAATGATAAATCATTTTTTAATTTAAAACCATTATATAAACCTTCATTAGGTAAAGTATCGGTATTATCAAAAGGCGGACTAATTAAAAAAACTGCTTTAGCTTGTTTAACTAATTTATTTTCTGATAAATATCGAGCTAAAAAAATTCCACCTAAAGAATAGCCAATAAAAATAGCTCTGCCTTTAAGGAGTTTAAGATATTTTTCAAAGATTATTTTCCACTCTTTATATTGAGCATTATCTTTTTGTGGAAAACGCGGGCTAATAACAATAAAATTTCTACCCAAAGATTTTTCAAGATAGGCTCCACTCCAAGAGCTGTACTTTTCCAAATAAACTTCTAAGTCTTTTAAAAACTTGAGATAAGCTCCATTGTTTTTAAATGTCATGCCGCCGTGGATAAAAAATATAGTTGTTTTTAACATAAAATTATTTCTGCAACAGATACTTTTTAGGAGACTGTGGCAGGGCTAAATATTTTTTCCACCTCGGATAAAATTTCTGCAATCAATAAATCGATTGACAATTTTTTACCACTAATTCTTTTTTTAACTCTAGAAATTATTTTTTTATGTTCGGGATAATCTAAGTTTTTTAGTTTAAATATTTTTTGCCAATCTTTTGAATTTAAAATCAAAGAGTTAAAAATTTCAGAAACATGCCAAACAAAAAAATCATACTTGTGGCTTCTGTATTTTTTATATTTTTTAAAAAAATAATCAAAAAACATAAAATGTAGAAGCTCGTGAGCAATAACCAAATTTATAAAATTCTTATTTTTATGTTGATATGGTATTAAAAAAGTTTTATCTTCCAAATATTTTGGATAAAGACCCCATATTGTTAAATAAACAAAGTACTTACCCTTGGGCCAGGGGCGCGCAAAAAATAATTTATCTACTAATAAAAAATACTTAGGTGCTACTTTTTGCCAATTGCTTTGATATTTTTTTGCATTTTCTGTAAAAATTTTTAATTTTAGCTTATAAAAATTATTTATAAAATTACTAGCTTCGGAATGATTTATTTTCATCCCTGCCCCTCGCTTATATTTTTTCAAAATAGGATATTTTTTAAAACATGCCCAAGCTAAATTACGGCCATTATCATAAGATGATTCAGCTATAAAAGCATAGAGTGCTGTTAAATCCTTTTGGGGTTCAATTTTAAATCTCAATCTAGGGTACATAATTATAAAACAAGGATAGACTTATCGCCTACCCTCATTATAGTACTTTTACTAAGAATTATTCAATGTTCTATAAGAATCCCAAATTAACCATTTAAGTGTCTTTTTACTATGCGGACATATTCTTTCATCAATATTAAAACGATTACCGGTTTTTAATTCAGCACTAGCTGGACAGCCACCTCCACAAATTGCTAAGGCGGCATTTTTAATATTATTTTAAATAACTGATCTTCTTCTTTAACATAAGTTCTGGCTTACCAGCATTCATTTCTTCCCCAATTTTAATATCTAACCCAAGAATAAATTTTCTTATTTCATCTTTAGCTTGATTGATCTGGTCGTCTGGAGTGTCTTTAAGTTTTTCAACCTCTAAAAAATAACCAAGCCCATTTACATCTTCAAAAACAACTTCATAATCAAGTGTTGTAAATATGTATTTTTCACTTTCAATTTTAATCAATTCTTTTAAGCCCAAATTCTCTAAAATATGTCTGGCCACGTCAAAATCGTCTATTTTTATTTCATGCTCATCAGAATATAACCATTCATCATTATCATTAAAATAATCATTTTTATAAGCGATATAAGCCTTGTCATCTTTTTTACGTAGACGAAAACAAGAGTGTAATCGACCATTTTTATCTGGCTTAAGCTCTTCTCTTAAAGGATCTATAAAATATAAATCAACTACACGCTTAACGCCACGCGAATCAAAACTCGCTAAAATCTTAATTATTTCTTCTTTAGAGCTTTTAACCTCTACTAGAATTTCAACTTCTTTCATATAATTGTATAATTTTTTTTAGTTCCTCTTTCGTATTACAGGTAATACCCAAAGACATACTCCATTCAGTTTTACTGTTATTGATAATATATTGAGCAGCATCACGTCCGAATAAATAACCCATTACAAACACCGATTCTTTTAATGAAGAAAATTGAAGCGGCACCGATATTCCCTTTTTTAACCATTTTAAATTAGTGTTTCGTGGAGTAATAATAGAAGAAGACCTTTTTCTATACCACTCTTCAAAGTCATGAGCCGCAATCTTATCTGGTATAAATTTAAACCACATATAGTTTAATTCATCATTAAAAGTTTCATCCCATCCAACTGTAAAAAATAAACCGTTATTATCTAATAACTTATAAACTGCTTTTAATTCTTTTAAACATTGTTTGCGATCAAAGATTTTACTAGGAAAACCGAACGAACTAATAATAAGTGAAGATTTTTGAAAAATATTTTTCGGCGCATCAATAATTGTTGAATTTACTATTTTTATCTTATTAGTAAATTTACGCTCTCTTTTTACTGTCTTTTTTATAAAATCACACATCTGTTCACTAATATCAACTGCAAATAGCGACCCCTTAAAATTAATCCTATCTACAATTTGCCAAACCATCCTTCCCGTACCTGTTGCCAAGTCAATTGGATTTTTTACTGGCAGATCTTTAATGCACTCTTGTATTAAAGAAAAACAAATGTTTTCAGGATCTTCTGCCTCTGAAAATATTCTATAAATACCCGGATCACGATACCATTTATCACTTTCATCTGAGATCATGCCATTTTCATTTCTATAAGCTTGCACCTCTAGTAAATGGCGTGCCTTATTAGAAGGATTTTTTAAATAATATATGGCTTGGCTTAGTTCTGCTACAACAGCCTCCTCATTTTCTTTATGTAAAACAGAGTTTAGTAGAGTTAATGACTCTTCATTACCTATACTTATAAGACCTCTGGCTGCCATTTTCCTTATTAATGGATCAGTATCTTTTATGGCCTTTTCTAAAACTGGGCGTAAAGATTCAGTCGCGTTATTCTGTAATGCAAAGAATGTATAATATCTAAGTTCGTAATTTTTATGAGAAATAAGTTTTAGTAATTTTAAGTATATATCTTGATCAATAAGCTTTAATCTTCCAATAAGCCAACAGCAATTTATAACAGTCAAATCTTTATTGGTTTTTAAAAATATTTTTTTAATTTTTGGATAAATAATTTTTTCTATATTTTCAACATTACTTAAAACTAATATACTGATTATAGATTTTTTGTCATCAATATGATTTAAATAAAAATTTAAATCTTTCAATTTCGTACTCTTTAAGGACATCTTTAGAAGATTTACCGCTTCAACTAAACCAAGTTTTTCTAAAGAAAATGCAGCTCTCCACCAAGCATCACTATTTATTGTATTTTTAACAATTTTATAAAGAAAATCAGTTATAATTCTATTAGTATTTTTATATTCCCCCAACACCCAAGCTAAACCGATGGAATTAATAAGGCCGGAATCGTTACTTTGCCTTAAAACATTTATTACTAAACTAGCCCCTAGGTGCTGTAAAATACTCCCAACATTCCAATCAAACTTTCTTCCAAACTTAGGGATATTCATAATTAAATTCTCAATGATATAATGTTTTCGGTGATCTTTTTTTATATAATTAGCAATAGTGCGAAGATCGTGTTCACAAATAATTTGTGAGTTTAATGATTCCACATTACCTTTTTTTATTTCGAAAAAAATATCTTTCATAAAATATTTTATTTAACACAATTTGGCTGCGGGACCAGGTATCCTTCGTCTTACCTCAGCTAACGCTTCGGCAAGACTTCGGACTACCGGTTCGTCCCAATTTAAAATCCTTCGCTAAAGCTTCTGAAACGAGTCTTTTGTATGCAAAAGATTTCCCCGAACCGCCCTTCAAGTATTTCTCAAAGCGTCTTGCCTCGCTTTCTGTTTGAAAAGCACCGTACCAAACTAATCGCCAAGGAATAAACGGCTTAGTTGATTTAACCTTGCCATCATTATGCATCTTTAGTCTAACTTTTAAATCATTTGAGGAACCAAAATAAAATTTATGTGCTTGTGGACTTAAAAGTATATAAGTGTAATACATAATTATTTTTAATTTCAAAGCTTGGATAATGAGGGTGCATGCAATTCCGAAGCTTTAGCGAAGGATTGCTGCGGGACCAGGATTCGAACCTAGATAAACAGGACCAGAACCTGTTGTCCTACCATTAGACGATCCCGCAGGACTCAAATTTATAATAACTAATTTCTAATGTCTAATTCTTTTATCACTTGTAGCAGAAATTTTAGCAAATATCAATAACAGTTCATGAGCTTCTTGCCATAATTTTCTGCAAGTAATAATATCTATATTATTTAATTTTCCTAACAGCCTTAACCAATACTGTGTTTCATTTGCCTCTTTCTGACATATTTTAATTTTATTTCTAAAATCCTTTTTTGAGGCTGCATTATTAGCTTCCATATAATTCGCTCCGATGCTCGTTCCTGAACGAATTAACTGCTTAGCTAATGGCTCAATTAATTTTGTCCGTGGTAAATTCTGACAAAATATAATTATTAATTCACTAAAAGCGGTTGTCCGCTCTTCTAAATTATATAACATATCCCTCCTATTTAATAATTAAAATTTAAAACATTAATTAGAAATTAGAAACTAGAAATTAGAAATTAACTCACTACTTTCCCTCCAAACGTTTTTAATAAATTATCAATCACTGTTGAATCAATCTCAGCCGCCGCGACCGCGGCGCCCGCCACGCGCTCAGCTGAAGGAGCCTGACCAATAGATCCTTCATTAGTTGTATTTTCCATTAACACCAAATCCGGGTCAAGAGAAGTAGCAATTAAAAGTTTTTGACCAGTAATCTCAGCTAAAAGATTTTCTACTAACTGTCTAATAGCTGGTTCATTTAAACGATCATGATGAAATTTATGTTTAAAAACTAACCTTAAAGTTGAGTCTTCTAAGCCTATGAGCTGACATGATTTTAAAACAAAAGATAAGGAATGATTATGCTGCTTAATTTTAATTAATAATTCTTGCCAAGCACTTTTAACCTTCTCTGAGCTAAAATTAGAGGCCAAAGTCTTATCTGCCTTAGCTAAAGGCTTTATAGGGCCTTTATTGGCCATTGGACGCTTAATTATAGTTTCCTGGCTAAATCGGTTAGTAAAAGGTGAGACCACTGAATCTGGGCCAAATAAACGCCCAAAACACAAATCTACAATCCCTAACTCTAAGGGCAACTGTGGAAAAGGAGAATCTTTTATTTCTCGTTGAGCAGTAATAAAACGCTCAATAGCCGCCGCTAAAAAATCAGCTTCAAGCTTAGAAATCAAAGGTACTAATCTAACTTGAACAACCTCGCCTAAATCCTGACTTAAAGTAGCGGCTAAATCAGGACTAACTTTAGCCAACAACAAACGACGAGTAATATTAATAAACTCGGCAGCAAAAACCTTTAAATCAGCTCCATGATCAGCTAAATTATTAAGATAACTAACAGCCGCCCCAGCATCTTTAGTTGTTAGATATTCTAAAATATCAATCGCCTCAGAAATATAACTACGAGGAATAATTAATTCAGCTTCGGCTAAAGTGATTTCCTTGCCTTTAATTGAAGCTTCCTGCCCACCTAAAGCAATCACCTGACCTAATAAACTTTCAGCATCGCGCATATGACCATTAGCATGGCGTGCAATCGCTTCAATCACGCCTTCACCAACCTTAATTTTTTCTTCACGCACAATACGAGATAATTTAGTAATAATTTCCGTGACACTAATTTTTTTAAAATCAAATCTTTGGCAACGGGAAATAATGGTCGGCGGAACTTTATGCGCTTCAGTGGTGCATAAAATAAAAATTACGTGCGCCGGCGGTTCTTCCATGGTTTTTAATAAAGCGTTCCACGCGCTAGTTGATAGCATGTGTGCTTCATCAATAATAAAAACTTTATAACGTCCGCCTGAAGGCGCTAAACGAGACGAGGCAATAATGGCTTCGCGTACATGATCAACACTCGTATGACTCGCCGCATCAACTTCTATTACATCCATCGATCGACTATCGGTTATTTCCAAACAAGATTGACACTTATTACAAGGATCAGCTGAATCAGATTTACGATGGTGGCAATTCATCGACTTAGCTAAAAGTCGAGCAATGGTAGTTTTGCCAATTGCCCTAGGGCCACAAAATAAATAAGCATGGGCCACTTGCCCAGCTTTAATTTCATAAGAGAGGGTTAATTTAATATGTTCTTGACCAGCAATTTCGGAAAAAATTTGGGGACGATATTTACGATAAAGGGTAGGCATAATTTATTATTAGTTCGGCTTTATTTTACTGTTTTAAGCTAAAGAAATCAAGTCGGTTAAAAATCAAAAAAACAAAGATCAAAAATCAAAAAATCATAAACTCTACTTTTTGTTTTTTGTTCTTTGTTTTTTAACTTTTATTAAAAATATGTTCCACAGCGGCCCAGCGCGATTGACCAGTTTTCGGAATTAAAATAATAACCTCATCACCAGACTCACCCTTAAAGTAAGTCACGCTAGCCGACAATAATTTATACCTTTTTCCTCCAGCCATTACTGTCCAATCGCCAACTTCAGAACGCTCTAAAATACCTGTTAAACGCAAACGATCAATCGGCTGAATTTGCTTATAAATCATTGTCCCCTGATCAGTAATAGAAAGCTTTAGTAAATCACCTTCCACTAACTTTGATTTAGAAGCATAATTAACCGGCACGGCGTATTGCTTGCCATCAGCTCCAATCATTTTTTCTCCATCAAACACACCTTCAATTACTTTATCAATATGAGCCGGCGGTAAAGGCGCCATGGGATTAAAAACACCTTCTAAACCATCAAAGCTAGACACCATATCAACCAAGGCTTCTGTCGCCTGATGTAAGCTAGCAACAACAGAACGCAAAGCCAACAACTTTTGCGCTGTTACTACAATTTCTTTTTTATTATTTTCAGTTTTTAAATCTTCTTCTTCAACTAACTGTGTTTTATTTTTGTCTGACATATTTGTGTTTTATTTTTTATTTTATTTTTTAATTTTGTATTTATTTTTTAATTTTTGTTTTTTGATTTTAATTTTTAAATAATTGGTTTAGGCGATATAGAAATTTTAGCTCTTGCAAAAATCTCTTTTTCTACTAAGTTTCTATCTTGTCCGTATTTTAAACGACTGAGATGCTTTATCTTACCGGGCAAGTCTTCCCGCTTTTCACCAAACAACGGCCAGGGCGTATTCATAGAAAACGGCCGACTAGTAGAATTGTCTATTAATAGCTTAACATAAGCTGTAAATTTTTCAATATTAATCAAGTCATACTCATTAAACACTGGCGCAAACTCTTTTTTCAAAAATTCAGCGTCTTCCGAGCCGATCTTAAAAGTAATCATTGTACCGACGTTGCCAAACACCGCATCTTTTATTTTTGTATCATTATGTTTTACTAACTGACCAATATATTGGTGCGCAATTACTAAACCTAAACCATATTTACGCGCTTCAGATAAAATCTGCGTAATTGAATCAGTCGTAAAGTTTTGAAACTCATCAATGTAAAGATAAAAATCCTTGCGTTCTCGTGAATCAGCTCTAGATAAAGCGGCCATTAAAATTTTACCCACCATAATCATGCCCAAAAGATAAGCGTTTAATTCGCCCACAATACCTTTGGGTAAATTAACTAATAAAATTTTATTAGAATCCATGATGTCTCTTAAATTAAAAGAACTATTTTGTTGACCAATAATCGGCCGCATCATGTCATTAGAAATAAAAGACGTTAATTTAGAAGTGATATAAGGCACAACATTAGCTAAGGCTGCATCACCGCCAGCTTTTTCAGCTTCTTTACGCCAAAAATCAACAACTGTGGGGTCGCTACAACGCGACAACTTCATATTTCTAAATGAAGCATCAGCTAAGACTTTAGGAATTTCCATTAAAGTTGAACCTGAAGCTGGATCACTCATAACCAACAACATAGCATTGCGCATATATTGTTCAAAAATCGGTCCACCAGTGGATTTTAAATCATACAACTTATCAAAAATACCAATCATTTCATTGATCACAAATGTTTTTTGCTCAGGATATCTAGGGTCATATTCTAATAAATTAATTGACATCGGACGCTCAATATCAGCTGGTGAAAAAACAATCACGTCTTCGGCGCGCTCAGGCGGAGTGTGCGCTAGAACATCTTCAATCAAATCACCGTGTGGATCAATTAAACATAAACCACGACCAGCCATAATATCTTGAATAGCCATATTAGCTAATAAAATAGATTTACCAACACCAGATTTACCAATAATATAAGTGTGTCTTAGGCGATCAGCTGGTTTAATGCGCACTTCTTTTTTAACATCACGATAAACATTAGTCCCTAAAACTATACCTTCGGTAGGTAAATTAACTGGTGCGGCAGCTTGGCGCGCTGTCAGCCACAAAATATTTGGCGTCTCAGCATTCTTCAAAGGAAAATGGAATAGACTAGATAGCTCTTCAGTATTAAATAAAGAAGCAAAACGTAAACGGAAGCGACGATAAATAAAATCATGGATTGTTCTTTTTTTCCAAATTAAATTGCGAATAAATTTTTTATAACGTCGATGAGTGACTCCGGAAAAACTATTGCCATATTCATAATAATTATAATGAGTAAAACTGTTAGCTAAATTAGCTAAACTACTTTCGGCTTGCTGTAAGGTTGGCGCGCTCACTACTAAACGAACATTAACTTCTAAACCAGCTTTAGAATTTTTTTCTTCAATACCTTTAATGGTTTCTTCTTCTTTGGGCGACAAACGCTTCCAGCCCTTGGCTTGTTCTTCTGGCTTTTTATTATTACTCAAAGCTTTACCAAAATCTTTAGCAAAGGAACCTAATTCTTTGGTGACTGAAGTATTAGCCAAACCTTCACGCAAAGAATATTTTTCATTGGCTTTAGCAGTAATACGACGTGCTGTTTTATGCCAATCAGACCGAGCACTGCGGGCAATATACTGTACGACCATACCCTCATTATCAGCCACTTTAGACATGACATTAATAATGGCATTTAAAGAATCAACATCTTCTTTTAAATAAGTTTTGATTGGTAAAACTGGATTACCCTTGGTTTTAATAGTCCAAGCCGCAATTTCGCCCTTGGCCTGAAAAATATTATAATCTTTAACTTCTTCAATCACGGCTTCAGGATAAATGGCTTGAATTTGTTGTTGGATATAGACCGCTTGCCAAGCTGGCGCCACAACATAAAAAGTAATTAATTTATTATGGGCCACAATTTCAAAGGAAAAATGATCATTACGACCTAATAACCAACGCTTGAGCCCACGCTGAGCTTTAACGCCGCCAATGGCATTAAAGATTCCTTCGCCCTTAGCAATTTCTTCACGCATTTGTTGCACAGTAAATTCTTTACCCTGATCTTCTGGCCGATCTTTTGGTAATTTAACTTGAAAAATAACATGCTTAGCAATCACCCGATTAATTAAATAATGACGAACAACTTGTAAAGCCACTATGATCAAAATAAAAAACAACAACAGCCAACCATAAATTGGCTGATACAAACCAGTCAAATTATTAACCTCAACTGTATCAACGTTAAGTGGAAGACCGGTCTGAGTATTTAACTGATCTTGACCATAATCCATACTAGATTTTATCTTTTAATTTAATTATTTTATCGGCCTTAATTTTAGCTTCTTGCTCTAAAAAAAATTTATTAACCCCAGGAATAATTAACAACCAATTTCTAATTAAAGAAATTATTTTTTTGACCTTAACTTTAGTGGCCGATAACAATTGATTAATCGCCCAGGCAGTTTTTTCGCCTTGAACACGAAATTCTTCTTTTTTGTCTTCTGATAAATTAAAATAAGTCGTAGCTAAATCATCCTCTAAAATACGTTCAATCTCAGCCGCCCGCTCAACTTCAGGCGCTAAAGGCGTAGCCGAAACAGGCGCCGAAGCATCTGTTGCCACTGACTCTGATGTCTGCTCAGTAAAATGCGAGTCTGTTTTTTCAGCTGACTTAACCGGCATCTCTGCTTGTTCAGGAGAAGTTGGCGCCAGCGATTCTTTTTCAATTTTAGGTTTTAAGACTTTTTCTTGTTCACTCATAATTAAAAATTGCCGTTAATAACGGTTATTACTCTTTTAATTATAGTAGAAATTAAGGGAAAAGACAAAAAACTCACCCCTAACCCCCTCTCTTAACTCCAAAGAGAGGCTAGGGGTGAGCTAAATTATTTTTTCAAAACATTTGTGCCTTCTACTCCATCTTCAACTATATAACCATTAACTTCAATTTCTGTGCGTAATTTATCTGATAGAGACCAGTCTTGATTAGCACGCGCTTGATCACGCTCAATAATTAATTTTTTGATCTTATCTGGTAAATCTTCTGGAATTAAATTAAGCCCTAAGACTTTATCAAAATCAGCTAAAGTAGCTAACTTGTCAGCTGGGGCTAAACTTGATTTTAGTAAATCATGCATTATAGCTACGGCCTGCGGCAGATTTAAATCATCATTAATTGCTTTAGTAAATTCTATTTTATAATGATCATCTATTTTACCAGATGTCTTGACTAAAGAAGCTATGGCACGACGAATTGAAGCTAGAGTAATTTGCGCTTGCTCTAAGGCTTCAGCTTTATACGCCATAGGCTTTCGGTAATGTGTCATGAAACACAAATAACGAAAAGCTAAAGGATCAATTTTTTTATTAATTGTTTCAGCTTCCAAGGTTAAAATATTGCCCGTGCTTTTAGCCATTTTTTCTTTATCACCTAAATTAAGATACTCACCATGTAACCAATAATTAAAAAATGGCTGACCAGTGGCGGCTTCGGCTTGCGCGATCTCATTAGTATGATGAATATTTATATGGTCAACGCCGCCGCAATGAATATCAAGTTTATCACCTAAAAATTTTAAACTCATAGCTGAGCACTCAATATGCCAACCAGGAAAACCAACCCCCCAAGGCGATTTCCATTCCATCTGTCTTGTCTTATTGTGAGGAGAAAATTTCCACAAAGCAAAATCAGTTGGATTTTTTTTCTCTTCATTTTTTTCAACTCGCGCGCCTTCTTTTAAGTCAGCCAATTTTAAATGACTTAATTTGTTATAATCTTTAAATTTTGCCGTATCAAAATAAACACCATCAGAAGTTTGATATGTATAACCCCTATTTTCTAATTGTTTGATTAAATCAATTTGCTCTTTAATAGTCTCGGTTGCCTTGCACCAAACTTGGGGCTCAATAATATTTAATTTAATTAAATCTTGTTTAAATTTAGCAAGATAAAAGTCAGTAATTTCCCAGGCGCTTTTTTTAGCTCGCTTTGCTTCCTGCTCAATCTTATCTTCACCCATATCACGATCACCCGTTAAATGGCCAACATCAGTCACGTTCATAACGTGTTCAACTTGATAGTTGTTGTATAACAAAACACGCTTTAGAATATCTTCAAAAATATAAGTGCGAAGATTACCTAAATGCGCGTAATTATAAACTGTTGGACCACAAGTATATAGGCCGACAGGACTACCGATTGGCTTAAATTCTTCTTTTTGACGTGATAACGTATTAAATAAAGTAACCATGCTTTAAGTATAAAGTAAAAAGTTAAAAGTTAAAAGTTAAATTAATCTTTTGGTTCTACTTTTAACTTTATACTTTTAACTTGTCTTGGAGCCGCCTCAGGGGCTTCCTCCTCCGCTCCGCTTTGCGGAGCTTCGGCGGACACAGCGGACCCACGATCACGTAAGGCGGGATTTACCCCGTCATTCGACGGGGCAGGCAAAACCGTTGCTCTACTTATTTTTATTGAGCCGAAAGTGGGACTCGAACCCACGACCTACGGTTTACAAAACCGTTGCTCTACCAACTGAGCTATTTCGGCTTTTAGTAAAAATTTTGGTGCGCCGTGCAGTCCGCCACGGCAGTATGCCGGGCGGAGAACCTGCGACCCTAAAAAAGTTACAGTGCGCCGTGCAGGATTCGAACCTGCGACCATCTCCTTAAAAGGGAGCTGCTCTACCAGGCTGAGCTAACAGCGCTAGAAAGTTAAAAGTTATAAGGCCCTAACCCTATAACCTTTTAGCTTTAAATATTTTTATCATTTTTATGCAAAAAAATCAAGCACTTACTATAATTGATCTATAATAAACTTAACTAAGGTATAAGACATAAAAATTACTACTAAACCAGCCGCCGCCCACATTAAAGTATTTTTGCCTTTTTCCACCATTTTTTCATTACCAGCTGATAACATCCACATAAATCCACCGTAGATAAACATTAACAAAGCCAAAGAACCAACCACGCCAAGAACACCATTTATAACCTTACCGATTAAAGTTGGAACGTCTTTGGTGCTGCCAAGAGGATTATTTAAACTAACAGTAGATTTAGGGTCTCCAAGCCCTTCATCTTTTGGATCACCGTCTCCTTCTTTAGCAAAAGCCAAATTAAATAAAACAACCACTGAAAATAAAATAAGAAAAATAGTTATTATTTTTTTCATAAAATAAGCTTTAAGGCTATTTTAATTTTAGCATAATAGCTTTTAAAGGTAAATAAAAAGGTGAAAAACAAATTGTTTTTCACCTTATAGAAAATATTAGAATAAAGAACTTAGGAACAAACTTCAATCACAACATCTCCTTCATAGCCACAACCGTAAACATATACTTCCCCGCTTTTTTTAGCTTCGAAGTCTATACTTCCAGTTATGGTGTAAAAAGGTTTTCTGCTCCCGGCCACATCAAAGGGAGCGGTAACTTGGTAAAACTTGTACGTATCACCTGGTTTTATTTTTAAACCAGTATTGATTGTACAATTAGGTACAAAATGAACCTGCACCTTATTTTTACCAATTTTTTCAACCGACCATTGAGGGGGTTGAGAGATAAGTATTGAATCTTTAACAATCTGTTCATCAATTTTTTTGATTTCCAGATCAAAATCTTCAGTCTTTTTTCTCTGCTCGGCACAAAGTTTTTTAACTTCTTCAAAGTCGTCTTTTTGAAGAGCTTCATTAACCATTGTTCCATACTTATTCTGCATAGTTTGTTTTGCAAAAATAAGTGCTTCCCTAGTGCGAAGCATGTTTGGAGCAATTGTCTGAGCAATTTTTACATCAGCTTCTAACTGAGCGTAGGGTTTCATTTTTTCGGTTGCCGGCCCTTGCGCAGCAAATTCAATTTTTACTAAATGCCACACCCAAACAACCAAGATTAAAACTATAACACCAGAAGATATAACTTTGAGGTTAGTTTTCCATCCAACCCAAAGTAAGGCACCGATAAAAATCGTAACGCCGATTACCTTCCAGACAGAAACACCGACCAGCATTTGTACGCCAGCAGCAATAATTAATATTGCTATGACCAACTGGTTGGATTTTAAAAAATTGCTAAAAATATTTTTATTTTTCATTTTATTTTTATTTTTTTGATTTTAAAATTAAGCGAATTTACTGAACTTACCACCTTTAAACATTAATATCAAGGCTCCGGTTACTAGTTCAGATAATAAATCAGAACTAAATAACTTCCAAAACATTGGTTTATGGTGACCTGTTGTTTCTGGTTTTTCTATCGTATCCTTATCTTTTTCATCAACTACGCCGTCTGCGTTCTTATCATTTTTTACTACACTAAGAACTTTTAACCATTCGAGCACTCTTTCACTCATTGGATCAATTGCGTGCCCGAGCCATTTAGCAGAAATTTTATCCCATTGGGTTAATAGAGCAAATATGATTCTTTTTCTATGAATAACGACTGAACCAACCATAACTATTGTAGAAACACCTAGCATTATTAAGCATAAATTTCCTGGAAATTCCTGACCATTATCATCTTTAACTGTATATTGCCATTCTGAACCAACCCCCTTATTGAATAGCTCTTGCTGCTGAGATAATTTGGTTGGATTTTTTGTTAATAATGGTTGCCATTCAACTGTCAAAAATAAAACTATCATAACAATCCAGAATAAATATATTACCCACCTAGCAATCGCTGAAATACCGAATAATGAGTGCCACCATTCTGAGCTAAACCTTCTAGGGAAATTAGGTGCGCGGCGTAAAACGATTTTAGCTTCTTCACCAATACCGTTAACCGTAGAAAAAGCTTTTAAACTTTCTCCTGGATTTAAAACAGTTGGCACAAGAAAAGCAGCGTAACCGGAAGCATCAGTAGAGACAGTGTTTAGCACCGGACTATTTTCAAGTCTAAAAACAACATTTGCTTTATTACTACTGATTCCTTTTTTCATAAGAACCCTAGACATAAGGTTAAATGTTCCCGCCTGATCATGAGTCCTAGTTAAGTACATTTGTTCAGGATTTTTATCTTTTTTAGGTTTTGTAGTAAGCTCCGGAAGTATAATTGTTAATTTTTCTACCTTTCCAGAACACAAAGCTCTAATCTCATAAGCGCAGCCTGCCCTATCAAGTACATTAACATAATCATACTTTGCCTCACCAAAAGAATTAGTCGTAACATTGGCAATAAAATTATTGCCCTCTGTTAAATTAACTGTTCTATTTGATAGAGGGTTGTTACCCCTCTTAACTATAATACTGAGTGGTACAACAAAGCCGTTACCGACCCGTTTTATAAGTCCTCCCAAAGTAAAATCTATTACTAAGGATTGCTGTTGATTTTGATTAGTCATTTTAATTTTCCTTTTTTTTATTTTTTTAATTAATTTGTTATTTAAGTAAAACCTCGCTTTTTCCTAAAGATTTTACTTAAATAACAAATTGTTTTTCAATGTTCTGTAATAACATATTATATCATAGTAGCTCATTTTTGTCAATAGTATAGAAAAAACCACAAAAAAGCCTTAGTTTTAAGGCTTTTTAGAGTTTTACAAGCTCTTTTACTCAAGATGAGCTTGTTTTTTAAACTCCCCTAGTCTTTGTTTAACTAAAGGATAGTTAGTCAATTTTGGATCAACTTTTAGCAAATCTAAGCAAGCTAAGCGAGTTTGGCTAATTAAATTAACATCATAAAAATTAGCCATCTTTAATTCTGGAAAACCTTTTTGTTCTAAACCATAAACTTCGCCCGGCCCTCTAAACTTTAAATCAACTTTAGCTAATTCAAAACCATTATTAAATTTAGTCATAGCATCTAGGCGATGATTAAGTTGATTATTATCTCCCGCCATTAGAAAACAAAAACCTTGATCTTCTCGGCGACCAACTCGTCCGCGATACTGATGAAGTTGAGCTAAGCCAAAACGATCAGCCTCTTCAATCATCATCACGGTCGCCCTAGGTATATCAATACCAATTTCAATAATTGAAGTTGCTACTAAAATATTAAGCTTACCTTCTCTAAACTCAGTTAAAACTTTTTCTCGCTCAGCGCTTTTTAATTTACCATGCAATAAACCAATCTTATAATTTTTAAAAATGGTTTTATCTAATCTCTCAAATTCTTGCTTAACTGATTTAAGACCTAGTTTATCTGATTCATCAATTAAAGGACAAATAACAAACGCCTGCTTACCGTCTTTGATTTCTTGAGCTATAAAATCATAGGCTGATTGTCTTTTGTCTTCGGTAATAACTTTAGTTAAAACTTTTTTTCTACCAACTGGCATATCCTCTAATAAAGAAATGTCTAACTCGCCATAAATAGCTAAAGCTAGGCTCCGAGGAATTGGTGTAGCAGTCATAGATAAAAGATGCGGCGCCGATCCCCTGTCTACTTTTTGAGTTAGTAGTTGCCGCTGTTCAACACCAAAACGATGCTGTTCATCAACCACGGCTAAGGCTAAATTATTAAAAGCAAGCCCTGTTTGAATTAACGCCTGCGTTCCAATAATAAAATCTATTTGACCTTGAGCTAACAACCTATTAATCTCTTTTTTATTTGAAATTTTTTCGCCTTGCTTAAATAACAACTGATAACCATTGGTTAATAAAGCCATGGTTAAATCAAGCTGGTTAAAAAATTGACTAAAGGTTTTAAAATGCTGGAAAGCTAAAATTTCTGTCGGTGCCATTAAAGCGGCCTGCTTTTTATTTAAGACTGTATTAAAAATCGCCAACCCAGCTACAATGGTTTTACCTGAACCAACATCACCTTGTAATAACCTTAGCATTGGTTTAGTAGTAGCTATATCTTGAATAATTTCCCAGGCCGAACGTTTCTGACTGGCGGTTAAAATAAAAGGTAAGCTCTCTACCAAGGCTTTAGTCTCATCTTCAAAAAACTTAAGCGGCTGAGCTTGTAGTTGAGCTAGGGTTTGTTTTTGTTGTTGAGCTCTTAATTGCATTAAAAACAATTCATCAAAACTAAGCCTAGTTTTAGCCTGTTGTAAAACTTGATTATTAGCTGGAAAATGAATTGCTTTAATAGCCTGATTTAAAGGCAGTAAATGATTATTTTTAATAACTTCGGCCGGCAACCAATCAATCACTTGATCGGCTAGACTAACAACTTTAACTATAGCATTACGCAAACCTTTTTGTGTTAGAGTCGAAATTAAATGATAAATTGGCACAATCCCCTGGGTATGAATCGCCTGACTAGTTAATTTTTCATATTGCGGTGAAGCCATTAGCAAGCCTAAGTAATCTTCGCTCACTCGACCAGCTAAAGAAATTTGATCGCCGGGCTTTAAATTGCGGGTTAAAAACGGCTGATTAAACCATAAGACACGCAAAGTTTCAGTGCCATCATTAATTAGCCCTTCAGTTAAATACATGCGCCGGCGCGGGCTACGTTTATTTTGTATTAATTCGATTTGCCCAGTGACATTCGCGACTTCGCCGGGTTGTAATTTACTAATTTTAGCTTGGCGGCTAAAGTCGTCATAACGAAAAGGAAAATAAAATAATAAATCTTCAATCTTATATAAACCAAGCTGCTTTAATTTTTTAGCCGTTATCGTGCCTAGGCCAATTATTTTTTCCAAAGGAAAAGATAAATTCATAAAAATAACTTCTGATGTTTAAAAAACTTAACCAATAAAAAAATTAGTCTCTAATTGAGCCGCTTTAGGATAAGCTAAAAATTCGCCTTGGTAAGATTTTATTTTTCTAAATAAATAAAAATTAGAAAAAGCCAAGCTAGGTACTAGCCGGCATAAAATACGAGATAGTGTTTGAGGCAAAGGATAAAACTGAGCGCCCTGCTGAATAATTAATTCATAACCCTTGGGCCAAACTTGATCAAAAAATTTAACAATTTCTTTATGAGCAAAACCCCTAATATGAGCTGAGTAGGTTTTCAGCTGAGTTGGTTGACAACCAAATAAAAACAATAATCTATTATGCAAGGAAGATATATTAGGTAAACCAATAATAAAATAACCGCCAACTTTTAATTTTCTAGCAACCTGATCATTAATCCAAAAAATTTCTTTAGTATGTTCTAAAATTTGATTGGCCATAAAAACATCTATACTTTCGTCAGGCAAATCTAATGGCTCATCTTCAATATTTTTAATTTGTAAAACTACATCTTTTAATAATGGATCATCTAATAATTTATTAACAAAATCAACTCCATAAAGCTTTATCTCTGGATGATATTTTTTAAAAATCATTAAATCAGCGCCTGTACCAACGCCTAAATCGCAAACGTTATTAGCTGAAATTTTTTTGGCAAATGATTTAATAATGTGGCGACCATACTGCTCCTCAGCGGAGACAAACCTTAACAAAGGATGATTTGCTCCTCGAGAAATCTCGATTGGTGGTTTCATAAAAAAAATAGACTGGCATTAATAATACCTAAACTAAAGACCGAGATATAAAATTTGTGCTCTCGTGAGGAATCGAACCTCAATTACAAGATCCGCAATCTTGTGTCCTATCCATTAAACGACGAGAGCCAGTGTCCTTACGATACCTACATTTTTAAAAAAAATCAAGACTAAATTAATTCCTTATTCCTCCGGTGTTATAAAGAGCTCTGCGCGATCTAAATATTTTTTAAACCTAGGATCAAAGCCAACACCTCCTGGATTAAGGTGCTTATTCTCTTCTTTAATTTTTTCCATAGCTTGAATAAGATCGTCTTCATTCATAAGTTTAATTTTCTCATCACTAAGATTAAGCCAATCTTCTCCAGCCATATCACATTTCTCATTTTCTCGACGCATCCATTTAATTTGTTCGTTAGATAAAGACATATTTTTAAAAATTAAAACCAATTAAATAATTTAGCAATAAATAAAATATAAATTACTAAATATAAAGCTCCTTCCCAAAGATGAATACGGCGTGAAATACCAGAAATAACAAACAGTAAAGTCGCTAAGGCCATAGTTGGTAAACCAATCATAAAAGTTTTTTCATCAACTGACAAATTACGCACTAAAGCCGGCACACCAATTACCACTAAAGCATTAAAAACATTAGAACCAAAAATATTACCTAGAGCCACTTCGGGTTTATTTTGCCAAGCAGCCTTAGCCGACACTAATAATTCAGGTAAAGATGTTCCTATAGCGACAGCGGTAATAGTAATAACTCCGGTAGCAATTTTTAATAGTAAAGACAACTGTACTAAAGAATCAATTAAATATTTAGCTCCTAAAACCAAGAAAAAAATACCAGCCACCAAATAAATAAAATCCCTAACGACCAACTTAGGACGAAATTTAGATTTAGCTTGAGCCAATATTTTTTTTCTTCTCTCTTGTCGCGAAGGCAAAGTTAAATCAGCCGACACTGCTTCATCTATTTCTTTATGTAAAATAGTATATAAAAGATAAATACCATAGGCTAACAATAAAACTAAAGCTTCACCTAAAGTAACTTGACGATCCCATAAAACGCCTAACAATAAAACTGTACTAATGGCTAATAAGGGCAAATCAAGATCAATCAAATTTTTAGTGACAATCAAACGTCTCCCCACCATCGCTGACAAACCAATAATTAATAAAATATTAGCGATATTGGAGCCAACCACGTTAGCCGCCGGAATATCAATGACTCCTTTAACTACACCAAAAAAAGAAGAAATCAATTCAGGAAAAGAAGTGCCAACTCCTACAATAGTCACCCCCACAATAAAAGGTGATAAACCAATCGCTAAACCAATTTTTTCTGAACTAGCAATCAACCAATCAGCTCCCTTAACCAAAGCAACTAAAGAAATAATAAAAATAATTAACCAAACTAATAACATACAATAAAATTATTAAAAATTATTTAACCAAACATCAACCACTCTGGTTTAAAAATCAACAACAAACCAATTATTAACATTAATAAGCCGCCAATTAAACGTGATAAACGAGTGTATTTAGTGGTTAAACCGGTTATTTGTAGAGTTATCATGGCAATAAAGAAAATTATTAAATCATCCAACATAAAAAAGAAAACATACAACAAAATATACAAATAATATTGCCAAGTAGCTAAATTATTTAAAGCTAAAATTTGCGTATAAACTGCTGGCAAGCCAGCTGAGCAAATCAATTCTACTAAATTAACTATAAAAGCTAAAAGAATAATACCGCCCAAAGCCAACCATAAACTGTTTTGTTGTACAGCATCTCTTAGTTTAGCAAAAGTTTTTTGCTTACTTTCTGTGCCTGTCACTTTGCAACCACTATCCTTATTAAACCAAAATTCTTTTAAACTATAGCTTCCTCCGCCCAAGGCCACTAAACCAATTAAAAGCCTGACCCAAACAATAAACCCTAAAAATAAAATTAAATTAAGCCAAGCTGCTATAAATAAAAAATAAACTAAAGCTGAAGCAACAATAAAAGCACTGCCCAAAAGCCACATTCTTTTTTTATTATTCATGCCTAACAACAAACTAATTAAAAACAACAAAGTCCACATAGCACAAGGATTAAAACCATCTAAAACTCCAATAATAATAGTTAATAAAGGTAAAGAAAAAGACCCAATGCTTATTTCGCCAACTAAAGGTAGTTTAATTTTTGAATTATTAAGATCAAAACCTGATAATGACTCAATTGGCTGATTAGTGGCCTCACTATCATTAAACTCTGTTTCGGCCATAGGTCCACTACTTTTAATAATTGATTCGCTGTTGGCCTGATTAAAAACCGCTAAATTATAAATTGAATCTAAACAAACCTGGTTTGAACATTCTTTAACTCTTTGCTCAATAGTTAACGAAGTAACACCCTCAGCATAGCCAGAAATCGGCTGATCACCAATTACTAAAAACGGTACGCCACTAACCTCAACGTTTAACTGACTAGCTACCGCACGCAATAATTCTATGTTTTGTTTATTATTATAAACCTCAAAAGCCAAAATCTCTAAAGCCGGATAATCTTGTTTTAAGGTTTTAAGAAATTCCTCTTCAGCCCCACAATGTGGACAACCATCACCATAGAAAAAATAAGCCCTAACTGCTTCAGCTTGACTAATGGCTGGAGTAAAACTAATCCAACTAATAATCAACAAACTAATGATTAAGTAAATAGTCTTTTTCATACTTAACGATCTTTATTATCATTAATAATTTTAATTAATTCCTCTTTGTCAACTTCACCATTTAAACGTAAAAATTCATTACCAGCTTTATCTAAAAAAACAAAAGTTGGTAAAACATTGTCAATTTTATATTTTTCTACCTCTGTTTTATTTTGATCAAAATCATAAAACTCGGTTTCTAACCAAGGATTGGCTTGTTCAATTTCTTGCCAGCGAGGTTTCATTACCAAACAGCCCGGACACCACACTGCGCCAAATTTTAAAACTTTCATAAATTTTTATTAATTATTAATAATTTTAATTGCCTTACCATTAATTAAAGCTGTGGCAATTTTTTTAGAAGCTGAATAAAACAATCTTTGATAAGTACTAACTGAAGTTTTCATCTTAGCCGCAGCTGATTTTTGATCTAAATCATTTAAATATCTTAAGCGATAAGCCTCTAACTCTTCTAGGGTTAAAACTATAACTTCTAAATTTTTTAAAGGCACGCCTTGTGGCTTAAAATAAACTATTTCAGGATTAAACTTAACATAGCGACTTAAACGCGGTCTAGGCATAAAATTAAACCAAAAATAAAATCATTAGTAAGCTAAATAGCACTTTTTTATTATACTTAATTAAAAAGCACTTGGCAAAAATAAATAATAAGCAATAAAAAATTAGCTCATAGGCTAATTTTTAGTAGCGACTGGCCGACCAAAGTTAGTTCCTCGCCTAGACCGTAAACCATTTCGACGACCAATGCCCGAGGTCTCGGTTTTAGTTTGACCCTGACATTTACCTAAACCTCGTCCAGTTAAGGGTCCTTGGCCACGGGGGCCAGTTCCATCCATTCTTGGCATACGTTTTATTTAATTAATAAATTTACCGACGATTCGACTTTTATTTATCGTCTATTATGAGTATATACCCATAAATAAAAAAAAGCAAACCCCGTTTTAAACGAAGTCTTAAATTAGGTCTAAAAATTATTTAATTAAAGAGGAATAAACTTTTAAATGATCCAAAACTAAGCGAGGCAATAAAAACTTAGCTGCCACGACTCGATGAGCTTTTTGCCCCATAATTTTTTTATGAGTAGGATGAGATAAAAGAAAAATAATTTTTTTAGCTAAAGCTTCTGGTGTTTTAGTGATAAAGCCTGTTTGATTATTTTTAATTTGTTGACGTAAACCAGCCGCTGGTCCGCCGACGACAGGCTGATACTTCCACATTGCTTCAGCCACCACTAAACCAAAACCCTCCTTAAGAGAATTTTGTACAATAATATCAGCGCCATTTTGCGCTCGCACCGTAAAAGCTAAGATATCTTTGCCGCGCGGTTCAAAAAATAAAAAAATACCAGACTCTTTAGCAATATCTTTTACGACTGATCTATAAACTAAAGAAGATAAAACATTATCCTTAGCTTCTTTAAAACCGACTAAGGCTAGTTGAACCTGCGGATAAACTTTTTTTACTAAACGAAAAGCCTTAACAACACCTAAAGGATTTTTCCAAATATCAAAACGTGAGACCTGAACCACTAAAGGACAATTAACTGGTATGCCACCTTGTTGTTTAAGATAAAGTCGTGCTTGATGCCGGGAAATAATTTTTTGCTTAGGAGCCAAGGGGTCAATCGCTGGCGTAAAAACTTTTACTTTATGAGTTAATAAACCAGCATGAATAAAATCACGATTACTAAAAATAATTTTTTGATAAGCAGTAATAAAAGGAAAAAGTTTTTGCCAGACTGGTTCAAATACCGTTGAAGTATCAATGTGGCTGTAATATATTTTAGTCCGACAATTTTTAGCATAATAACCGCCTAATAATGGCTGAGGGTCATTAACCACTAAAACATCACAATTTATTTGATCAAGATCTTGAGCGACTAAATGGCTGACTCTTTCATATTCAGCCCACTCCGCTTGACTAATTTTAATGGCCGCACCTTGTAAAGCATTATGTAATTTATTAGTTATCTTAAAAAATCTAGAACCAACACTAGGCTTAATTACATACCAATCAATTTTTACGCCTAAAGCACGACTATAAGGCACTAAACTCTGTAAAAGTTCAGCTACTCCGCCACCTATAGCTGTAGAATTAATATGAACAATTTTTTTACCTTGTAAATTAACAGCTAAACGCAATAACTCTAATCGTTGAGCCGGCACCATAAATTTTAAAAAATCTGACGATTTAATTGTTCTTCTAATATTAACTCTTTGAAGAATTTTTAATTTAGGCATTTTATAATAATTTAATTATTTCATATAACACCTGGTTTAAACGAAACCGAAACCAAAAGGAGTAATTTCGAAAAATGCCGAACTGAAGCATTTTCCGTTTAAATTCTGTTATCTGTCCCGACGACTAAAGGGGAAAGGGCGCAGCGTGACACCGCTCTTAATTTTTACTAAAAATTTTTTTAGTTTTTAACGATTACAATTTTTAAAAATGTAATAAAAACCTTTTAACACAATTCCAACTAAACCGCCCAATAAACAAATAAATGAAAAAACTAAAGAAAAAACCAGATACTCTTTTGGATTATATAATGGCCAAAAAGGAAAATTAGAAACTGACAAATACATTCTTGTATATATCAATAATAAAGTAAAAAAACCAAACAGCAAAGAACCAATAACAAGTTTATTGATGAATTTATAACTGGTTTTCTCTTTCTGTACAAATACAATTGCTACGCCTGCTAATAATGGGAAAGGTAAAAATGGCCAGTCTATTTCAAATATCCAAAAACCAGCAATAGTTGATATAACAGAAAATAACAAAACCATTAAAAAAACTTTTTGTAACTTTTTCATACTAAATTTTTAATCGTCTTAAGATAGTAAAAATGTTTAATTACACCCAGTGTCTCTATTAATAAGAGGGCTATTTATTTCTTTCTCCGCTTTTGAAAATTTTGCATCTGCAAATCTCAAAAAAATTAAACCCAAAACTGGTTGTGAATATTCAGATGATTTTAAATTTGAATTAGCTCTAAGCTGATCTGCCGCAGACCAGAGTCTTTGTTCAAGTTTTAATACTTTTGCCATATATAATTAATTATTTTTATTACTAGTCTCCTCCAAAAACAGGTGGACATCAGACTCCTTTATTCTCCAAACACCTATCTTAGAAGCTTTTAATTTTCCTGATTCTATATATCTAATAATAGTTCTTGTACTCACCCTTAAAACATCAGCTACTTCTTCTATAGTTAGAAGTTTTTCTATTCTGTCGCTCATATATAGTTTAGATTTTATTTATCTTTTCTTTATATAAAGTTTAACATATTTATTTTAATAATGTCAAAAAATGACATAAGTTGTCAAACGGCATATTTTAAAGAATAATTAGCCTTTTCTCAACTAAAAACAGAGCTTCAAAAAGCTCTGTTTTAAACTACCTCGTGCTAGCACGATGTTGCGGTGTTTTTTGATTGATGTTC
Organism: uncultured Gammaproteobacteria bacterium; assembly: GCA_964593745.1. Taxonomy (GTDB): domain Bacteria; phylum Patescibacteriota; class Patescibacteriia; order Patescibacteriales; family Patescibacteriaceae; genus Patescibacterium. Next base: position 32 of record CAZQHN010000003.1, on the reverse strand, counting down.
GAACATTTTTTGACGAAAATCCGAATTCCGAA